>CAZYTP010000005.1:0-56835 GCA_964650385.1 uncultured Syntrophales bacterium
AGTGTATTCGGGTATTATATAGAGGTGACAAAGGCCAATGCTGGTCTCGTTCCCGATGATTACATCAGAAAACAGACCCTGGTGAATGCAGAGAGATATATAAATCAGGAACTCAAAGGGTATGAATACACAGTTCTCAATGCCGAGGATAAGAAGAAGGAGAGAGAATATGATCTCTTTGTGAAGATAAGGGATCGGGCGGCTCAAGAGATCAAGAGGATTCAGAAGACCGCCTCATTGCTTGCCGATCTTGATGCCATTGTATCTCTCGCCGAGGTGGCTGAAAAATACAATTACTGCTGTCCCCATGTGGATGATCAAGACTCCATCGAAATACATGATGGCAGGCATCCGGTGGTAGAAAGGATGTCTTCGTCTGAGGGATTTGTGCCGAATGACACCTGCCTTGATTGCGATAAGAACCGCTTTTTCATTATCACCGGTCCCAATATGGCTGGAAAATCGACCTATATCAGACAGGTAGCGCTTATAACGCTGATGGCACAGATGGGCAGCTTTGTACCGGCATCCGAGGCAAGGATCGGCGTTGTCGACAGAATATTCACCCGTGTTGGCGCCACGGATAGTCTGGCCAGGGGACAGAGTACCTTTATGGTGGAGATGAACGAAGTAGCTCATATCTTGAAGAATGCCACAAAGAAAAGTTTAATTCTCCTCGATGAAGTGGGAAGGGGAACAAGTACCTTTGACGGTCTCAGCATAGCATGGGCCGTGGCGGAACACATCCACGATTCCGGTCACATTGGTGCCCGTACCCTCTTTGCCACCCACTATCACCAGCTGACGGATATAGCCCTAACCGGAGAAGGGGTGAAGAATTTTCATGTTGCCGTGAAAGAGTGGGGTGAAAGGATAATATTCTTGAGGAAGATTGTGGCGGGGGGTACAAGCAGGAGTTATGGTATCCAGGTTGCCCGTCTTGCGGGGGTTCCTGAAGAGGTTATCTTGAGGGCAAGGGAAGTCCTTGAGAATCTGGAAAAGGGGGAGCTGGATGAGGTAGGAATGCCTAAAATAGCCCCCGGGAAAGACAAAGAAAAAAAAGGGCAGTTAAGCCTCTTCATGGATGACGAGGATCATATCTTAAATGAACTCAAGGGGCTTGATATTGCCAATATAACCCCTATGGAAGCATTGCATATGATAAATGAATGGCAAACTAAGATTAAAGGTAATAAGTGAATAAATACTCAGGTATAAGTATTTACAAGTCACAAATTGCCAGTGACGTAGAGAGCGTCAAATCCGTAACCACTTATCTGCTTCCGAAGAAAAAGGGAGATTGTTGCGAAACATCTGATAATCTTGCAATAATCGCAAAAGTTAAGGCAAGGCTAATCAAAGACAAGGAAATCTGGTCGACAAACATCAAAGTAAAATCGGTTCAATGCAACGTAGTGCTTCTGGGTATTGTTGGTTCCAAGGCGGAAATTCATAAAATTATCGACCATATTAAAAGTGTAGAAGGTGTCAGGAGTGTCAAGTCTTTCCTGAAATCCATCAAGTAATCATTTCATACACACTCTGTATACTTGTTTAAAGTCTGTTTGGCCATTAATCACTTTTGATATACCATCCTGGAGGAGGGTGGTCATCCCCTCAGAGATGGCTGTGTTACGTATTTCTTCAACCATTGCGTGTTTCTGAACTAATCTCTTGATGTTGTCTGTTGCAATCAGCACTTCATGAAGGCCAGTCCTGCCCTTGTATCCACTATTATTGCATTCGCTGCAACCCTTAGGTTGGGATAATTTGAAGTCATCGTTGTAGGGAATATTGAGTTTTGAGAATAGCTCTTCACCGTAACTTCTTGCTATTTCATCATACTCTTCCCTTGATGGATGATACTCTTCCTTGCATTTACAGAGCGTTCTAACCAGTCTTTGTGCAAGTATGCAAAGTAGAGAATCGGCAAAATTCAGAGGATCTATCCCCATATCAAGAAGCCGGACAATCGTCTCCGGGGCACTATTTGTATGAAGGGTGGAAAAAACAAGATGTCCTGTGAGTGAGGCCTCAACACCAATTTTGGCGGTTTCAAAATCCCTCATTTCCCCTACCATGATAACATCCGGATCAGCCCTTAGAAAGCTGCGCATGGCGTGACTGAAGTCAAAGCCTATTTTGGAGTTAATCTGTACCTGACGGAGACCGTACTGTGTGATTTCAACTGGATCTTCTGCTGTCCAGATCTTTTTTTCCGGTGTGTTGATATGATGTAGTGCAGCATGAAGGGTTGTGGTCTTGCCTGACCCGGTAGGACCGACAACGAGAACCATTCCATAGGGTTTTTGAATTATTTCCAGGAAACCTTTATAATTATATGGCGACATATTCATTTTTTCGAGCGGCATCGTGTCACCCTTGGCAAGAATGCGCATTACCACATCCTCATGGCCACCTTGTGTGGGTATTGTTGCCACGCGCAGTTCTATTTCATCACCCTTCCCTCGTTTGAATTTTATCTTGCCATCCTGGGGAAGCCTACGTTCTGTTATATCAAGATTGGACATTATCTTGAGCCTCGAAACAACTGCTGCTCTGTAACTGTATGGAAGGGTTTGATAAATCGCACAAGCACCATCAATCCTGATTCTTACTTCAACATTCTTTTTTTCCAAATTGGCTTCAATATGAATGTCGGATGCATCTTGCATGTGTGCGTCGTTTATAATCTTGTTGACGAGTTGCATGATTGCACTATCTGATTCTGTAACTAAATCCCCTTCCTCATCCAGGGATTCATCTTCCTCGTCGAGCATTCCGAGAATATCGCTCATAGATGTAACATTATTATGTGTTTGGAAGAAGTGGTTGATGAATCTCAATATATCTTCCCTTGTGGACACATTGTATTCAACCGATTTTGTTTTTAGAAGATTTTCGATCATATCCCTCTTCAGGATATTGTCAGGGTCGTCCACAATTACCATGACCTTTCCGTCTACCTTTTCTAAAGGAACCCATAACTCGCGACTGAGGTATTCTCTTCTCAAATTTCGCAGTAGATCTCCGGGTATCGGGTATTTATCGTTGAATTGTATGAACTTGCAAAAGTAAAAATCTCCCAGGGATCTGCCGATGTCCTCTTTTGATATTTTGTATTTTGACGTCAGCAGATCTTCAATGGTTACCCTGTTTTTCCTGGCCTCAGCCCAGGCACTTTCCAGATCTCTCTCCTGTATTAATTCATGGTTTATAAGATAATTAAATTTGTTCCTTCTCCTTGTTTCTACTTTTTTCTGATTGAAGAAGGCAATCCCCAGAACGTCGGCTATCTTTTCCAGGAAGAACTGTTCCTCAGCAGAAAAAGTTCCCCCTCCTTTTCTATTGAGTATCTGAATAACGCCCATCATGGTATTGGCGTAAAAAATAGGGGCCGCCATTATCTGCACGGTTCTGTAATTTGTTTTTTTGTCCCAGCTGTCATCAAATGTCAGTTGTTCATCAATCTTTTTTAATTCTTCTGTTTCGTACGCATCGGCGATATTAACAACGTTTCCAGTGTTTGCCACATAGCCGGCAATGCTTTTATTATTGACGGGCAACCTAATTTCTTTTAGCTTGCTTCCTGTCAGGAACATTGAATAGATTTCATTTTTCACCTGATCCATTACATATATGGTGACTGAATATGCATTGAGAATATTTAAAATGCCGTCTTTAAGATCTACCAGTATCTGTTTTATATTTTCAGCAGAATGGATACGATTGGCAATATCCTGTAATCCCTTATGAAGAGAAAGCTTTTCCCGTAGTTCTTTTATTTCCTCATGCTTAATATTATTTTTCATATTCGTATCTTCGTTGACCTTCATAATACCCTTTATGTTAAAGCAGATTTTAGATATTATCAATAGAAATTTGTATAAATTCAAAACTCTTATTATGCCATTATAACCATATCACTCCTATCTTTGCAGCTTTTGTGGGTCAGGAAAAACTGTCCCCATTTTCAAAACTTTCAGAGCATCTATCTTCCAAGGTGAAGAAATATAAAAACTTGAATATGATTATCAATTTGTTAAAATGAGTTATTATGGAGGCGTTAGAATGTAAAGGAAAACACCTCACGTGAGGTAGATCCAAACACGTCTAAAATGACCCAGTGATTGATAACAATGAAAATACTATTTGTCTGTACCGGTAATATCTGTCGAAGCTTCATGGCAGAGCGAATTTTGAAGAAAAAACTTGCAGAAAATAATTGCACCAATATAGATGTTTCCTCAGCGGGTGTCTATGATATTGAGGGAGTACCCGGCGATCCAAAAGCAGTGAAAATATTAACTGAAAATGGATTTAATGGTTATGGACATAAATCAAAGCTGTTAACGGATGCAATGGTTGCAGATGCAGACTATATAATTGTAATGGAAAATGCCCACAAGAAGATGATCATTGACAAATATACCGATGCAGAAAGTAAAATCTTTCTTCTTAAATCATTTTCAGAAGATGACAACGAATCACATAATGATATTAAGGATCCTTATGGACTTTCGGATTATTTCTACAGGCTCTGCTTCGCGGAAATTTATATAACCATAGAAGGTCTAGTGAAAAAACGTATTAAGAATACCGGTGTAACATAAGTTTTTTGATGGGATTCAGCGGGAAGGGAAAATTTACAAAATCCAAGATTTTGAAACTCTCCGCCGCAAGCAGCGGGGAATGCGCTCGCTGTTCAGTTCACAGCAGTCACCTGCCGAAACTCAAAAATCCTGGGTTACAAGACAAGCACTTATAACAAATCATTAATTTCAGTATACTTCATTGACAAGATACTATTATCACGTTATTCTGATTTTACTAAGGAATCTCTTGTAGATAATATTGACAAGTTCGTAAAAGTGATTTTTTACAAGTGCATCAATATTAACACGATATTATAATTCGCAAAATACGAAAAAGGATGCCAGTTGAAATATCTATACGATGCGTAAAACCGGAATTTCTACGAAAAAAAAGGTAAAAACAAAGATCGACGTAAAGCACGGCCTTTATCTATTCTTGTTGATTTTCTGGATACTTATCCTGCCAATACCTTTCATGCCGCCTTCAGTGAGCGGGGAACTTGCAGAACCTTCAAATAAAAGTCTCGACATACAAATAGGTCAGATGTTAATGGTCGGGTTCCGGGGACTTGCAGCAGACAATCAAAGTCCAATAATTCAGGACATCATAAAGAGAAATATCGGCGGTGTCATCCTCTTTGATTACGACGTCCCATTAAAATCACCTATCAGAAATATAAAGTCCCCAAAACAGGTCAAAGCCTTAACTGCTGCCCTGCAAAAAGCTTCTTCAATTCCTCTTTTTATTGCGATTGATCAGGAAGGCGGAAAGGTTAATAGGTTAAAAGAAAAGTCTGGATTTCCTCCCTCCGTATCGGAACAATATCTTGGATCAATTGATAACTCCAATACAACAGAAAGGTTCGCAAAAATAACAGCAAAAACTCTTGCCAACCTTGGGATTAACATGAATTTCGCACCAGTAGTTGATCTTAATACAAATCCAGATAATCCCGTAATCGGAAAGTTAGAACGGAGTTTTTCTGCCGATCCGGATATTGTGGTTAAACATTCGCTTATATTCATCGATGCCTTACACGATTCTGGAGTGCTCTCAGCAATAAAACATTTCCCTGGACATGGCAGTTCATTGAACGATTCCCATAAAGGCTTCGTAGATGTAACGAACAGCTGGTCTCCAAATGAACTCAAACCTTTTGAGGTTATTATAAAATCCGGGAAATGCGATATGATAATGACAGCCCACATTTTTAATGGAAAAATCGATCCAGAGTGGCCAGCTACCCTCTCATCCAGAACTGTCAAGGGGATACTCCGTAAGGATCTTAAATATAGAGGTGTTGTCATCTCTGACGACATGCAGATGAAGGCAATCAGATCATTTTACGGCCTTGAAACTGCTATAAAAATGGCGATCTCTTCCGGTGTCGACATCCTGCTTTTTGCCAATAATTCGGTCTTTGAAGAGGATATCGCGACACGCGCCCTTGTAATAATAAAAAAAATGTTATCTCGTGGTAAAATCAGTCCGGGACGGATCAACGAATCATACATGAGAATCATGAAGCTTAAGGAGAAGTTGAAAAAGTAGATTGCTCCAGAGTAAACACCCTCTCACCCCACAACCAAAAAACTGTAAAAGACTTTAAACCCGGTGCGTGGCCAGTACATTACTGTAACTTGGTTAAAAAGCTTCAA
This sequence comes from uncultured Syntrophales bacterium, assembly GCA_964650385.1. GTDB lineage: Bacteria > Desulfobacterota > Syntrophia > Syntrophales > JADFWA01 > JAUSPI01. The sequence goes on from CAZYTP010000005.1 coordinate 6,255, forward strand.
TTACAAATCAACCCTGATAAAGTCCCGTCTCCGACGTATCTGATTCCGACCCATAACCAGACCTAAAATCCACCCCAGAAGTAAAACACCGGCTCCACTAATAAACCAGAGCCTGTTTGTCTGTTTCTTGAGCTGCCTGTTCTCTTCCAAAAGTTTCTCCACTTGACTTTCGAGGTTTTTATTTCTGCTCTCCAAATTGTCTTTCAGCTCCTTTGCCTCAACATACTCGGCTGCCCCCGACTTCAATTCCTCATAATTTCTTTTTACCTTCGTCAATTCTTTCTCTTTGGAAAACAGGCTGGATTTCAGTTCTAAATTTGATTTTTCCAGCCGTTCATTACTTTTTCCAAGACTACTAATTTCATTTTTTGATTTTTCAACCTTCTCCTGAAGTCCAACAATTAGAGAATATTTAGGCATCTCTGAGGTCAAGAAACGCCTCAAGACATAACCCTCTTTCCCATTTTTTAGCCGAACCTTGGTCCAATCCTCCCCTTTTTCGAGTACTTCAAGTTCCTCATTTGACTTTAGCATGGCAATAACTTTATTTTCGTCAGACGGACCTGTACGTAAGGTAATCTTAAATGAGTCGGTAACGAACATGGTTTCAGCAAAAGCAGAAACAGCAACCAGTATACTAAAAAATACTACTGAAAATAAGGATTTGGAGAACACTTTCTGCACCCCCTTATATAACTTGAATTAATTTGGTAACATAAAACGTGCTACTTGTCAAAAGTTACACTAAAAAATCATCCTCCAATACAGCCATGAGTACAAGGAAAAACCTCATATTTCGCAAACTATGTGCATTTTGGCTTGACAAGATAAAGATAGTATTGTCCTATTCAGAAAAATATATCAGAATATAGTGAAATCTTCATTTAGTAAGGCAAGGTGATTGGCCAATAAGAGAGTGGAAGGACGATTCATGAAAAAGATAACGGTGAAGACCGGTTCAAAGTTTGAGATGATAGATATCACTAATCAAGTCAGCAAAATATTAAAAGAAAGAGCTTTTAAAAGCGGTATCTGTCATGTCTTTACACCCCATACCACTGTCGCCATTACAATAAACGAAAATGCCGATCCCAACGTGCCAAGGGATATAATGATGGAACTGGACAAGGTTATACCACTCAATGATAACTACAGACATATTGAGGGAAACTCTGCCGCCCACATCAAGTCTTCCCTGATTGGGGCCTCAGAAATGGTGCTCATAGAAGATGGTAAGCTTGTACTCGGCACATGGCAATCTATATTTTTCTGTGAGTTTGATGGTCCCAGGACAAGGAAGGTTCTGATAAAGCTGTTTTCAACAATATGAGAAAATAATGGATCCCGTGAAAATAACCATACTCGGCTCAGGAACATGCGTGCCCTCTTTAAGGAGGAGTTCCTGTTCCATACTTATGGATACAAATGATACAAAGCTTTTATTTGACTTGGGGGCTGGCACCATGAGACGATTACTTGAGGCCGGCACAATGATATCAGAGATATCATACCTGTTCTTTAGCCACCTTCATCCCGATCATACTGGTGAATTTGTCCCCTTTCTCTTTGCTACCAAATATCCCGAAACATACAGCAGACGAACATCTTTCACGGTAGCCGGTGCCGTAGGTCTTAAGAGCTTTTATGATGGGTTGAAGAAAGTATATGGATACTGGATTGAGTTGGAAGGCAACTTGTTAAACTTAATAGAATTTGATAATTCTGCACCTGATGGCCTTTCACTCAAAGCCTTTGATGTTGAAACAATGCCGATGGAGCATATAGAGAGCAGCATCGGCTTTCGAATTACAACACCGGAAGGAACATCTGTAGTCTATACCGGGGATACCGATCTTTGTGATAATGCCGTTACACTAGCCAGAAATGCTGACATTTTAATATGTGAAGCTTCCCTTCCTGAGGGGATGAAGGTTTCAGGACACCTGACACCTTCGCTGGCAGGTGAAATTGCCGCTCAGGCTAACGCTAAACGGCTTGTTCTCACACATTTTTACCCTGAATGTGACATGGTTGACATCGAAGCCGAATGTCGTAAAACCTATCAAGGACATCTCACTCTGGCAGAAGATCTATTACAGATTGAAGTAGACATCTCGAACTGAAGTTTCTCATATAAAGGTCGGAATGGCGGAATGCGCTTTCAGGAAACACCAAGCAGTAAGTCGCGGGAAACACACTCGCAATATATTTTCAGGGGGTTTAGATGATTACATTCACCACAATTAAAAACATAGGATTTGTTCTGACAAGGTTTGAGGGCACAGATGGAGTAACTCTAGAAACTAAGAAATGGATGCATGTATTAACGACAATGGGTTATAATTGTTATTTCTTTGCGGGATCATCGGATTCTCAACCTGAAAGGACCATGATAGTACCAGAGGCTTTCTTTGACCATCCTGATATACGAAGAATTCAGGAAAAATGCTTCGGCGAGCCCACAAGGACATCACAGATCACCGGTCAAATACACTACCTTAGGAAAAAACTAAAAAATGATTTATACAGATTCATAGAAAATTTTTCAATTGACATGCTTATTGCTGAAAATGCCCTTACCATTCCGATGAATATCCCCTTAGGACTGGCCCTCACCGAATTGATAGCCGAAATGGGCATTCCCACGATAGCTCATCACCATGATTTTTATTGGGAAAGGGATAGGTTTATTGTCAATTGCGTTCATGACTTTCTTTCGATGGCCTTCCCTCCCAATCTTCCATCAATACATCACGCGGTGATCAATTCACAGGCCGACAGTAACTTGAGCTACCGCACCGGAATATCTCCTTACATTATTCCTAATGTCTTTCAATACTCGGCAAGCGCACCATTTATTGATGACTTCAATAAAGACGTAAGAAAAGACTTGGGGCTCGAAGAAGACGATCTCTTTTTCTTGCAACCCACACGAATAGTCGCAAGAAAAGGGATCGAACATTCCATTGAGGTCGTCAACAGGATGAATGACCCAAAAGTCAAACTTGTAATCACCCATTCTGCAGGCGACGAAGGCGATGAATACCACGAAAGAATAATCAGTTATGCAAAGCTTCTGAATGTACCCCTGATTATCAAACCTGAGATTATCGAAAGCAAGAGAAGGATAACTGCCGATGGCAAGAAGATATATACTATCTGGGATATGTATCCCCATGCGGATTTTGTCACCTACCCTTCACTGTACGAAGGGTTCGGGAATGCATTCCTTGAAGCGATTTTCTTTAAAAAACCGATTCTCGTTAACAGATACTCGATTTTCCATCAGGATATTGAACCGATAGGGTTTAATGTTGTCAGTATGGACGGATATGTAACCGATGGGGTTGTCAAAAAAATAAAGCATATATTAAAACACCCGGAAGAAAGGAGAAAGCTGGCAAATAATAATTATACGCTTGCATCCCGCTTTTTCTCCTATGAAGTACTGGAACAAAAACTGAGAACAATAATATCGAATATTGAAGGCATCTCAAATGAGAGGCGGAATCCCGCGAAGTGGCAGCATCTCTCCCTGCTTTCTGATGATTAATTTCGGTAATTTCGTAAAAGATAAATTTACAGGTATTTGAACAATCTTTGGCGAAGCAGCTCAAGCTGAGTTTTCTCTTGGGTGAGATAATATGTTTCCCCATCTTTGAGCAATGTTTCTGCATCTATGAGAAATTCTATGGCATTTTGATAGTTTGATTTAGAAAGGGCTTCCGCTCTTAATACCTCCCCTTTTTTATGCATTTTTGTTCCCAATCTCTGAATCTTTTTGACTAAGTCCTTATCCGATTTTCTCCCCTTTTTTAGATAGGAACAACCTCTGATTACAATCCAGTAAGATTCAATATAATTGTGTATAATACCGGCAAAAGGCCTTAAGTTTGTTCTTCCCTTCCCTTTTACTTCGATCCATGTCTCATTACCACGTTCCTCACCAACAATCATACCCCTGTCATGGATGTATGATAAAACTCTGTTGACCTCATCAAGATCATCTTTCCTGTAATCAAAAATAAATTCATGATGGAAAAGTCTTTTAAAAAACTTATAATCTTCCATGATTTGATAAAGAGGCATCGTATCCTCACTGCTTGACAGAATGGAGGTGGCAACAAAGGAGAGGAAAAGAAAAAAATGGAGGATATTATTTTTGTAATACTCCAGGTTCAATCTCTTGTCATCCACAAGTGAATAGACAATTTCTCTAAATCCTTCTTCCTCATCTGCTTCTGCTCCCATCTTTGATATGAGCCCAGATGATTCGAATAAGTTGAGAGCACCCTCAACAGCCTTCTTCCTGTTGGCAAAAGAAGAAGAAAAGCTTACGTTTCTAAAGACAAGATAGTCATAAAGTTCGTTTACAATACCCATCAAGTCATCGTGGGATATGCCCCTTTTGTAATGACTGAGAAGTCCTAAGGCAATAAGAGAAAAAGGCGTTACCACAGACACTTCATTTATTTCGCTGACAATATCATATCCTATCTTTCTGTATAAACTCTGTCTCTCGTAAACAGACATGCCATCAAAAGATTTTTCATGGGAAGCAAGATAAGACTTGAGCAATATCGGCTCAGCAATATTAATATAGACCCTGCCGTGGCGTTTTTTGAGAAACTTTCTGCTTTTGATGATTGTCGACATTTTTTCTTTTTCTTTAGGAGCACCACCGAGCTCTGCCATATATGATTTTTCTTCCAAAACCCTGTCATATCCTATAAATACAGGGATTATGGCCAGGTCATCACAGGCACCTTCTTTATATGCCTGGATTATCATAGAGAGCAAACCGTACTTTGGCATAACCATCTTGCCTGTCCGGCTTCTCCCACCCTCTATAAAAAACTCTATGGGAAGTCCCTCCTTCAACAGTACTTTCAAATACTTCGCAAAGATTTCTCCATAAAAAGGATTTCCCTTGAAACTCCTCCGCACAAAAAAGGCACCGGATTTCCTGAAAATGTAACCGAAAGGCCCGAACATCATATTCGTTCCAGCGGCAATAAATGGCATCTGGATATTATGTTTGTAAAAGATATAAGACAAAAGGAGATAATCCATATGACTCCGATGGCAGGGAATTATAACAAAAGGCATTTTCCTCGAAACATCTCTTATTTTTGCAAGTTCTTTCCTGTCAACAACAATACCGTCATATATATTGTTCCACAGCCAAGTCAGTACTTTATACCAAATCTCCATGTAAGTTTCATTGTAATCAGCCGCTATTTCCCGCAGGTGCTTCTCTGCCTCCTTAACAACCCTGCTATAATCTTTCTTCTTTTCTACAGCCACATCTTTCATGAACCTGACAAGTTCACTATCCCTCAGAACCATTCCAATAATTTCTTCCCTGGATTTCAAAATCGGTCCTACACTCGCTCTTTTTTCCTCATCAATTCTCTCAATAAGTTCGCTCCTCACGCGATAGGAAATATTTTCCATGGAAAGACCTTTATTTTCCTCGAGAAACTCAGCCAAATTGATCGGTCTTGCAGATATTACAGATGCCTTTTTAGAGTTCCTCAGGAAAGTTATCAATCTTCTCAACGCACCAGGATTTTCTTTTTGCCCAAATAATACATTTATCAGTGTCTTATCCTTTTTCTCCCTTCTTCTACCGTATGCAACCAGTTCCGGTACCAGATAGATTGGAACATCCAGATCCTTTTGTGCACGGATCAACTGGATAATAGGATCCCTTACATATCTGCTGCCTATAAATTCCGAACCGCGAAGGTATATGATAGAGCTGTTTTTATCTGCCGTTACACGTTTCAAATATTCTGTTTTGTCTGGATTGAGGATGGTTTTTTTGAAGATGAAATGAAAAAAGTGGGAAAGAAAGACCATGGCAACCAAGGATAAGGGCTGCCAGATAATCATGTTAATTCCATGACAATAAACGGGTCTTTGAATACCTTTTCTGAATGAAAGTTCCCGGAGGATCAGGCAGTTTAGCTGGCTCCTGTTCTTAAGGGCGTGAACCGTAATTCCCTTCTTTGAAAGATCTTTAAGATCTTCAACATGCTCTTCAGCTAACTTTACACCGTATAGCCTTCTCCTGAATAATCCGAACAATGAAAACCTGTCTTGCTCGTGCAGAGACCCACAGTAATATTCCCCGATTTCGGTAGTCCATGATTTGACTTTCGATTTAATTGTCATTAATTTCTTCTGACAAACTGAGGAATTACTGCCCTTATCTGACCAACCTGCTCCTTATTTCCTGCTTAATGTCACTGCTCGTTTATTGGAAAATCTTCCGGAAATCGTTGAATCATATAGTTTCTCACAAACTCCTCAGTTTCAGCTGCCGTGGAAAAAGTCATCACCTTCTTTAAAAGTTCTTTGGACTCCCACAAACTGGAATCGCGTATGATCTTCTTTACGCGCGGTATGGCCAGGGGGTTCATGCTCAGCTCGTCCAGTTCCAGGCCGAGGAGAATCATCGTATAAGCAGTCTCTCCTGCCATCTCCCCGCACATGGCAACCTTTATTCCGGCTTTATGCCCTGCATCAACAACATGTTTTATCAACTTCAACACGGCGGGATGAAGAGGTTCATACAAATAAGAAACCTGCGCGTTCCCCCTGTCAATTGCCAGAACATACTGAATGAGATCGTTTGTGCCGATGCTAAAGAAATCCGCTTCTCTTGCCAATTCATCAACAACCATAACTGCAGATGGAACCTCTATCATTATACCGAGTTCAATATCTTTAGCAACCGGAACACCAGCTGCCACGAGATTGTCTTTTGCTTCGTTAAAAATTTTCTTAGCATCCCGAAACTCCCCTACACCTGAAATCATGGGGAACATGACTCTTGTCTTACCATAGATGCTTGCACGCAAAATAGCCCGCAACTGTATTTTAAACAATTCGACTTCTCTGAGACAAAACCTTATAGCCCTCAATCCCATCTGAGGGTTCGTCTCCCTGCCCACTCTATGACCGGAAAAGAATTTATCGCCTCCGAGATCGAATGTCCTGATGGTCGCCCCCTTAATGCCCTTATCCTCTATGACACTTTTGTAACTGAGAAAATGATCCTCTTCAGTGGGAAGTTGTTTTTTATCGATATAGATGTATTCTGTCCTGAATAAACCGACCCCATCCGCTCCATGAGCAACAGCCGACGGAATCTCTTCAATAAACTCAATATTAGCACCTATATCTACCCTATAATTATCCTTCGTCACGGCGGGAAGAACCGCATACTGGAGAAGACTTTCTTCAATAACCTGGTAATGCTTCTTTTTATCTTCGTATCGCCTCAGTATATCCGGATCCGGATTGATGATTACGAAACCGGAGATACCATCAATAATAATCTCATCGTCGTTTTTAACCTCACGGACAACCTTTTCTAATCCAACTACCGCAGGGATTTCGATTGACTTCGCCACGATGGCAGTATGGGACGTCTTGCCCCCGACATCCGTAGCAAAACCCAAAACCCTTTCTACTTTCATCTGGGCTGTATCGGTCGGAGAAAGGTCTCTCGCAATAATCACAACATCCTCACCAATATCAGAGATCGCCTCATGTTTTTCACCGGCAAGGTTTCTCAAAATCCTCTGTCCTACATACTCTACATCACTAATTCTCTCCCTGAGATACTCATCTTCCACCCTGTTAAATATTTTTCTATATTTATCGATGGTCATCCTGAGCGCCCACTCTGAATTGATACGCTTGTTTTTTATGGTCCGTATCGTATCATTAATCAACATCTGATCTCTGAGAATCATGCTATGTACATCAATAATATATAATGATTCTATACCCTCATAATCGCTCAGTTTTTTCTTGATTTTTAAAAGCTGTTTTTCCGATTCCTTCAAGGCTTTTTTGAATCTCTTTATCTCTTTTGCAACTAATTTGCTGTCTTCTAATTTATAAGGGGTCACCTTCTTAGCATCCAGTCGATCAATGACATAGGCCTTTCCGATGGCGATACCTGGAGATACGCCAATGCCTTTAAGTATAGTCATTTTTTTTTCTTCGTTAACGCTCATCAATTTTCTCCAAACTTATCTTCTATCAGGATTCCAAGACCCTCAACGGCACCACGTGCATCTTCCCCTTCCGCTCTGATCGTTATCTTGCTTCCCTTTGGGCAGGCAAGTGTCAGAATTTCCAAGAGGCTTTTCCCATTAACTTCCATTCCATCTCTTTCAAAAAAAATCTTTGATTTAAATCTACCCGACTCACGAGCCAGCATGGCTGCAACCCTCGCATGAAGACCTAATTCATTCTTTATTGTAAAGGTTTTTTTTTCCATAGTTTTACCCATAATATAACAAAAGTGCTATGATATCATAAAAAATAGGATTGTTGCCCCATAAAGTATATTCATGGAAGATATCCCCTTTTTTATCATAAAAAAAACAAGGCCGACAACAATCAATATCAAGCCCTTTTCCATTACTTCAAAATAAAAGACACTGGAATATGAGTGAGCTGTAGAGGCAAGATGTGTAAGGATTCCAAGTAAAATTACCGATAACCATCGTATTTTTCTATACATTCGAGGAAGATCTGTCATTCTGACAAAATCAACGCCTTCTCTTCCTCTCCTATACCCCTCAACAAATCCCTTCAATCTGACCCATATATGAAAAGGATTATAAATCAGAAGAAAAATCAGAGGAGCCAGAAGGAATCCTTTGATCGCCAAGGCAACCCCTACAACGGCTGAAAAGGGTTTCAGAGAACCCCAGAAAAAAGAGTCCCCCACCGCCGCATAAGGTCCCATGAGAGCATTCTTTAACTTATCCGCTTCCGGGCAATTACCATCTTCAAAAAAATCTTCCTCTAATCTCAACACAGACCCAATAACCGGCCCAGACATATAGGGATGCGTATTAAAAAACTGTAGATATCTGGTCAGCATGTTGGAAACCTGATGTTTGTCTTTCCCCAATTTTTTGATAAGAGGAATTACGGAAAATACAAATCCAAGATTTTGCATTCTCCAGAAATTTAACGAACATTGAATAAAAAGGGATCTCAAAAAAACTCTCATCATAACTTTATTGAGTTTTTTGTGCCTATGCCTAACCTGTTCATCAGCCTGTGACATATCGTTCTCCATTTTTGAAGCCCCTGCTCCCAATACACCTTCCAATTGAGCCGCATTGACCTAACACGATTAATATATCAAGTCAATCCCCCACTGTGCAATATCTATCGAATTTTTTTCTTGACATAAAACATTTTTTTCTGTTAAGAAGCCGCACCGGTTTATAAAATGATCTGTCAGCCGGTTTTTTTTACGTCGAAACATCCAAGAAAGGGGGTGGTTAAAATGGTTTGTCAAAGTATAAAGGTCGGTTTTGAGTGTGCTTTTATGAGTAAGAAGGGGTGTGGATTTAATGGAGGTAGTTGTCATCCAATCATTGATAAGTGTGAAGGTTGTTCAAAGATTATAGAGTGTCCTACTGGAAAATACTGCATGATTTATCCTGATCCTGTAAGCAAATGGGCTATCGGCGGATGTCCTATGGCATCACACCTTAATAAAGCTACAACAGTAGTTACACAAAAAATTAATCCGTTAAAAGCCTCAAAGAGATCAAAAAGGTAATTACAAACATTCAGCAATCAGCGAAATAAAAAAGTGGGGGTAACCATGTGGTCACCCCTTTTTGCTGAAAGCCTGCAGTTGACAGCTGAATTAGGGCCTGTAATAACTGCTACATTTCTGCAGGCCATCTTCAGCCGATTCTCAATCGCAAAATCCTCGAAAGAACCCTGCTATTCCTGCGGTTTTACTCAATCGTATCGACTAAACCTAACCTAAATCTGAGCGCCTAATTGCACCACTTATTTCGTGACAGGCCATTAGCTTACCATCTCTCTTATTTTCAACAATTCTTTCTTGATACGTACCAAACGATCTCTGTAGCTGTCCTCGGATACACTGCTATCTTCCCTCTTCAGCCCGGATAACTTCTTCTTTGCACCAGCAATAGTAAACTGTTCAGAGTATAAGAGATTCCTGATCGTCACTAATTTCTCTACATCCTTTTTCCTGTACAGCCGCTGGTCGGACGTTGTCCGAACAGGCTTTATCGTCTTAAATTCAGACTCCCAGTACCTTACAACATAAGGCTCCACACCGAGTATTTTGCTGACCTCACCAATACGGAAATACGATTTGTCGGGAATCTCCACGTCCATTATTGTCTCCCTAGGGGAGAATAAGATAACCTCGCCTTCAGGTAAAGATTTTAGTTTGATCTTGGATGAACGATATAGGCACAATTCATATCAAATTTACAAATTTAAAACTAACACGGTATTTTACTTTTTCATTTTTGTATTTTGATATTTTAATTTTTTTGTGCCTCAGACTATCAGCTTCAGCCGATAGCAGATTATTCATTCAGAGCTCCCTTAAGTACCTGACTCGACTTAAATGCTAAAACTTTTCTGGCGGAAATCTCAATTTCATCCCCTGTTTGGGGATTTCTCCCTTTACGTGCCTTCTTTTCTTTAACAATAAAACTGCCAAATCCAGAAATCTTTATTTTTTCACCAAGCGCGAGATTTTCTTTCATTATATCAAATACCGCTTCCACTATTCTCGACGAATCTTTTTTTGAGAAACCCAATTTGCTACACACATCCTGAACTATATCTATCTTAGTCACATCTCCCTCCTAAATCGGTTTTTTTCAGTCTTCCTTCCCTCTGATCTTAGCCTTGGTTAAATTAACAATTCTTTCTGCTATCCTGTTATGCACCTTATCTACTTCATCATCCGTCAGTGTTTTATCAGGAGAACGATATGTAAACCTCAGTGCAAGACTTTTCATGCCATCAGGGATGTTCTTCCCATAATATACATCGAAAACTACCACCTTTTCAAGCAAATCTTCGTTTTCCTCAACAACCAGGTCATGTATTCTTCCGCCCTCGACATCCTTGCCAACTAAAAAAGCAACATCCCTTGTGATTGATGGAAACTTGGGAATTTCCTTATAGACAGCGCTCTCAGTATTATTATAAAGGCTTGCAAGAACGTCGAAGTCAAGCTCAAAAACGACAGCATTTCGCTTCAAATTCATCTTTTCAAGAATTTCCGGATGAACCTCCCCTACAAACCCAATTTCTTTATTATCTACGAAAACTGCACTGGATTTCCCCGGATGGAGGAACGATACGTTAGCATTCGTTTTAAATTTTACATTTTTTATCATAAGCCCATCAAAAAGATTCTCCACACATCCTTTCAGGTCGTAAAAATCAGAAAGCAATCCTTTGAAGTACCAGAGATTGTCATACCTTGAACCTGTAATAAGTCCTGCAATCCTCTCATTTTCGAGAGGAAGCTCTCCTTTCTTTTGTAATATAAATACATTCCCTTTCTCAAATATCTTGAGATCAAAACAGCCAACATTTATATTTTTTCTCATCGTATCAAGAAGGCCATATATTAGACCTGTTCTCATGACCGATTGATCTTCTGTGAGTGGATTTTTAATAATGATAAATTTTCTTCCTTCGTCACTTTTTTCCAGGCCAAGTATATTTGCCGACTCGGGGGTAATAAAACTATAATTTATTACCTCGGAATATCCCTGTCCGTTGAAGATATCTCTTATCTTATCTTCAAGAATCCTCTCTTTGCTCCTTATGTCAGGTCTCATAGAAACTGCCGGAAGAGATGTGGGAATACTGTCATATCCGTATATTCTAACAATTTCTTCAATTAGGTCAATTTCCCTTGAAATATCTACCCTAAAGGTAGGTGGAGTTACATGATAATTCCCACTTTCTGCTTTATTTACAGTCATCTCCAGGTTTTTAAGGATTTTTTTTATTTCACTGGCTTTTACCTTAATTCCAAGTATTTCATTTACTTTCTTTACTCTGAGAGGAATATTCTTTACGGGTTTTATTCTCTTGGGATATTTGTCAATATAATTCTTGTAAATCTTTCCACCCGAAAGGGCAGCAATCAACTGGGCCGCCCTGGCTGACGCCCTAACCACACCCTCGGGATCTACCCCGCGCTCGAATCTAAAAGATGCATCCGTGCTCATCCCCAACCACTTGGAGGTCTTTCGAATCGAGGTTGGATCGAAATAAGCGCTTTCCAGAAGTATCGTTTCTGTATCGTCTATAACCTCTGAATTCAATCCCCCCATTATACCGGCAACCGCAACCGGTTTTACACCATCACATATCATCAAAGTATCGGCCCTCAGTATCCTTTCTTTTCCGTCCAGAGAAACAAATTCCTCTCCTTCTCGTGCACCACGGACACTAATCCTCCCCTCCTCGAGAAAACGAAAATCAAAAGCATGTAAGGGCTGACCAAATTCCATCATCACAAAATTTGTTATGTCAACAATATTATTTATTGCACGCAGGCCAACGGCTTCAAGCCTCAATCGCATCCAGCGTGGAGAAGGTTTGACATTGACGTTTTTGATTAATCTGGCGGTATACCTTGGACAGAGGTCTGGATTAAGTATTTCTACAGAGGTAATGTCCGTAATATCCTCTTCCGATTCCGAAATTACTATTCCCGGATACCTGAGTTTTTTACCTGTTATGACAGCAACTTCTCTTGCAATCCCGATAATACCAAGGCAATCAGAACGGTTCGGTGTGATTCCAATATCAAAAACAGTGTCTTTCAAGTCCAGTGCATCTGTTAAATCTTCACCCGGAGAAAGCCCTTCAGAAAGTATCATTATACCAGAAGCATCTTCCCCGAGCCCAAGTTCATCTTCAGAACAGAGCATCCCGTAAGATTTTTCTCCCCTTATTTTAGAGCTTTTAATTGTATAACCGCCCGGTATTGTAGCACCCACCAAAGCCAGGGGAACGATATCCCCGATATTCATGTTCTTTGCACCACACACAACGGAATAAGTTTTATCTCCCGTCGTAACTTCACACAAAGAAAGTTTATCGGCACCTGGATGAGGCCTTATGGAAAGAATTTTTGCCACAACAACATTGGTAAATTCAGGACATACCTCTTTCACAGAATCCACCTCAAGCCCCGCCATGGTCAACCTGTCGGCAAGTTCTCCCGGCCTTAACTCAACATCAACATAATCTTTAAGCCATCTAAGACTGACTAACATGTTTTATTCCCTTTGATTGAAAGATAAAAATCTGACTTGAAAACCAGCATTAATTTTGAGAAGTGTTCCGTTTAAATATTGTTTTTACTGAAAGTTGACAGCCGGTTGCTTACTAAAACTGTTCCAAAAATCTCTGATCATTTTCATAAAATAATCTGATATCCGATATGCTGTATTTGAGCATGGCAATCCTCTCGACACCGAGACCAAAGGCAAATCCTGTTATTTCTTCCAGATCATAGTCAACTGACTTGAAAACTTCGGGATCAACCATGCCCGCCCCAAGGATCTCAAGCCATCCGCTCTGACCACATACACGGCATCCGGCACCACCGCAAATTATACATTGAATATCAACCTCTGCACTCGGTTCCGTGAATGGGAAGAAACTGGGACGAAATCTAAGGAGAGTCTTTCCACCAAAGATTTTCTGGAGAAAGTACGTCAAAACACCCTTAAGGTCACTGAAGGTAATCCCTTTATCAACCCAAAGGCCCTCAATCTGGTGAAACATCGGGGTATGGGAGATGTCTGAATCGTGCCGGTAAACCTTACCTGGCGACACAATCCTGACAGGTGGCCGTTGCTTTTCCATAATCCTGATTTGAACGGGAGATGTATGTGTACGAAGAACGATATTGTCCTCTACATAAAATGTGTCCTGCATGTCTTTGGCGGGATGATCTTGGGGAATGTTGAGGGCTTCAAAATTATAGTAGTCCAGCTCGACCTCCGGACCTTTTGCCACAGAAAAACCGAGCCCAAAAAAAATTTCACATATTTCGTCAGATACCTTAGTTATAGGATGGATTCTTCCATATTTCACCCCTCTGCCTGGAAGAGTTATATCGATTTTCTCATGCAGAAGTGCTTCGTATTTTCCCTGTAAAGAAATTTTTTCCAGGGTATTTTCTATCTTTACGGAAAGAGCTTCTTTTATCTCGTTTGCGAGTTTTCCCAGAAGCGGCCTTTGTTGCGGTGAGACACTCCCTATTTTACGAAGAAGTGCAGTAAGATAACCATTTCTCCCAAGGTATTGTGTGCGTATTTCAAGGATTTCTTCTTTGCTTTTCGCAGAATTGAGTTGAGCTTCTGCTTCCTTCTGAAGCCCCACAAGATCTTCTCTCATGTCGCCCGTTCACCCGTTGCAATACTGACAATTTCTGAAAATCCCATGGGATCGTTAACCGCAAGTTCTGCAAGAATTTTTCTGTCTATCTCCACTCCGACCTTGTTCATGCCATCAATCAATCTGCTGTATGAAACATTGTTCATACGGGCGGCTGCGTTTATTCTGGCTATCCATAGTTTCCTAAAGTCTCTTTTCCTCGCCTTTCTATCCCTATAGGCATACTTCATAGCCCGATCAACAGCTTCCGTAGCAGTCTTGTATAATCTGCTCCTCGCACCAAAATATCCTTTTGCCTGTTTAATGATCTTTTTTCTTCTCTTCCTGCTACTCACACTTTTTTTTACTCTCGGCATCTTTATCTCCTAATCCGGATCTACTTAAAGCAGAGAATCCAGCACGGTATTTTTAAACAACAATTCCCAAATGAATCTCCAAGTAACTGGAGTGAACTAACGTGACTAAAGTTGAAAATTCTTATCCATAACCTTAGCTCACTTTAGGCACTTCAAACTTTAGGCACTTATGTCACGCATAAGGAATCAACTTCTTAATACTCTTTACATTTGTCTTGTCCATAATGGTAGACTTTCTCAAACCCCTTTTCTTTTTAGACGTTTTCTTCGTAAGGATATGACTGGCAAAAGCCTTTTTTCTTTTTATCTTTCCTGTTCCAGTCAGGCTAAATCTTTTGGCCGCTCCTCTGTGTGTCTTAATCTTTGGCATCAAATCACCCCTGTCTCATTATATGAATATTTAGCACTCAAATATCAGTCATTAAAAATATTAATTGTCTTTATAATTTTTTATTTTTTGGGAGATATTATCATTATCATATTTCTTCCCTCAAGCTTCGGATACTTATCAATGACACACGTATCTACCAGCTCATCCTTTATCTCCTCCATGATCTTCCTGCCCAGATCAGTATATACTATCTCTCTTCCCCTGAACATCATGGTTATCTTTACTTTATTGTTTTGATCGAGAAATTTTTTTATATGACGAAGTTTAAACTGTAAATCATGCTCCTCAATCTTTGGTCTCACCCTGACCTCTTTTATTTGAATCGTGGCCGCACCTTTTTTAGCTACCTGATTTTTCTTACTCTGCTGATACCTGAATTTTCCATAGTCCATGATCCGGCACACAGTAGGCGAAGAACTTGGGGCAACCTCCACCAGATCCAGACCCACCTTATCAGCCTCTACCAAGGCATCCTCCAAAGGTAATATTCCCAACTGTTTCCCTTCAGAATCAATAACTCTAACACTGTCAGCCTTGATCCCACGATTTATTCTTAAATTCTTAGCTATAAGTCACCTCCTGCTTTTTAGTAAACTAAAGTTATAGATAAGCATTTTCAACTTTGGACACTTTAGTTCACTCTCTATTCATACTTACTACACTTTTCTCTAACCAGGGAAACAAAATCAGCCACACTGGTTGATCCAAGATTTTTTCCATCCCTCTGCCTGGGAGAAACACTCTCAGAATCGATCTCTTTGTCACCGATTACCAACATATAAGGGATTTTTTGCATTTGTGCTTCCCTTATCTTGTATCCCAATTTTTCGTTTCTGAAATCCCTCTCCACCCGGATACCGGCATCGACAAGTTGCCTGTAAACTTTTTCACCGTAAGGTATATGTTTCTCGGTAACTGTAAGCAAAACCGCCTGTACCGGTGACAACCATACAGGAAAGGCACCAACATAATGCTCAATTAACACCCCCATAAACCTTTCTATAGCACCCAGAATAACCCTGTGCAGCATAACCGGTCTATGCTTCTCACCATCAGACCCGATATAGTTGAGATCAAACCTGTCAGGCAGGGTAAAATCGCATTGTATTGTCGCACATTGCCAGCTTCTTTTCAAGGCATCCTTCAGCTTAAAGTCTATCTTGGGACCATAAAAAGCCCCGTCTCCTTCATTAATATCATAAGACATATTTTTGTCTTTAAGCGCATGTTCCAACGCTGAAGTAGCAAGCTCCCAATCCTCATCGGAACCTATCGAGTCCCCCGGTCTTGTGCTGAGTTCAACTTCATATTCAAAATTGAAAACAGCCATCGCAAAATCGACAAAATCGACAACGTCTTTGATCTCAGAATTCAACTGCTCGGGTGTACATAATATATGTGCATCATCCTGCGTAAATTGACGAGCCCTCATCAAACCGTGGAGAACCCCTGTTTTTTCATGGCGGTGAACGGTACCAAGTTCAAAATATCTGACCGGTAAGTCCCTGTAACTCCTTATCTTGGACTTGTATATCAACATGTGAGAAAGGCAGTTCATAGGCTTTATACCATAAACTTGACCCTCAATCTCGGTAAAATACATGTTTTCCTGGTAATGGTCAAAATGTCCCGATTTCTTCCAGAGTTCTTCCTTTAACATTTGAGGCCCTACAACAATTTCATACCCCCGCTTCAGGTGTTCCTTTCTTTCCCAATCCTCAATAATTGTCCTTAACATAGCCCCCTTCGGATGAAATATAATCATACCCGGTCCAACTTCTTCATTCATCTGAAAAAGGTCTAACTCTCTTCCCAATTTCCTGTGATCTCTCCTTTTTGCCTCTTCAAGTAGTAAAAGATACTCCTCAAGTTCCTCCTCAGTCGCAAAACCGGTACCATAGATGCGTTGCAACATTTTGTTTTTCTCATCCCCGCGCCAGTAAGCACCTGCAACGCCTGTCAGCTTGAATGCCTTAATCATACCTGTGGATGGTATATGTGGTCCACGACACAAATCCGTAAATCCGTCCTGTCTGTAAAGACTCACTTCTACCACATCCTCCGGCATATCATTCAACAGCTCAACTTTGTATGATTCCCCTTTTTCCTTAAATAGCGAGATAGCCTCTTCTTTCGAGACCTCTTCACGCGTAAAGGGATAATCGGCAGATATAATTTCTCTCATTCTTTTTTCAATCTTCACCAGATCCTCAGGAGTAAAGGATTCGGAGTACTCAAAATCATAGTAAAAACCATCAGCAATAGCAGGACCTATGCTAACTTTAACACCTTCGAAGATATCCTGTACAGCCTGAGCCATCACATGGGATATGCTGTGTCTGAGTACGGTTAAACCCTCTCCCGAGTTAACATCAACAACTATTATCGAAGAATCTTCCTTCACAGAATAACTTAAATCCACCATTTCATCATTAACTTTTGCCGCTACTGCAGAAGGCAACAACTCTTCCTTCCATGACGCAATTATCTCTTTAACGGTCAACTCTTCAGCGTGAGATACTACCGAACCATCAGGTAAGCTAAATTTGATTTTCTTCATGAAAAATGTCCCAATTCAGAAAAATGTACACACATTTTAAACCTGATACGGATCTGCCTGAGGCAGACAACCAAAAAAGTTCAAAAAGTGTATAAAGTAAGCTAAAGTTTACTGATTGTTTGAGGCGATACCCGCACATACACAAAAAACGCAAATATCACAGACAAAAACCCTTCTTCATCAGACAGGCACCTGATAATACCTGTATTTAAATAAAGGGCATCGCTGGTTTGAAACTTGCTGATGCCCCTTTCAATTCACCACGTGTCGAGACTTCTGAAAAAGGTCTCACCTTGAGGAGATATCCCTCTGAACACTTAGTTAATTCAATAGTTTACGAGATTCATCGCCGATGAATTCTGAGACGCCTAAAAGTTCCTCAAACATTTCCTACAACTGTTAACTATAAATGGTAGGCACGCAGGGATTTGAACCCTGGACCCCCACCGTGTCAAGGTGATGCTCTCCCCCTGAGCTACGTGCCTACAGACTTTCAAAAAAGATTCCACCTTGAGTGGATATCCCTCAAATTCTAATGGGTTTCAAGACATTTGCAGATCCTGTAAATATCTTACATTAAATCCGCCACTGATTAACAATAAAGCATTTTTATGTCAAGATAAATATTGGGCAAGCAAAGCAGTCAGGCATCAGTAAAAAAGCTGGGGCGAAGACCGTTTTTCTCTGTCGTGCCGATCCCTGAATGCTAACTGCTGATTGTTCACAATTACCCAGTACTATTATTTATGAATTTCACCCCTTTGGTCACATAATGCAGGCCGGAAACAATTGTAAAAAACGCTGTAGCCCAATAAACTACTTCAATCAACTGCCAATAAGAACTTCCCGGTAAATACCTTAACACAAGGACAGAAAAAACAGATAAAAGTTGAAACACTGTTGTTACCTTACCTACAAAAGCAGGACGAACATCAAAAGGAATAGACATAGAAGACAGCACTGAAACACCAATTAATATAATAAAATCCCTGCTTACGACAATCACGGCAAGCCAGGAAGGAATCATTCCAAGGATTGCTAAAGTCACATAAGAACTGGTAATCAGAGCCTTATCGGCCAGTGGATCCATATATGAACCCAAAACTGTTTTTTGTTTCAATATCCTTGCAAGAAAACCATCAACGGCATCAGTAATGCCCGCAACGATAAAAACAATAAGTGCATTAAAAAACAAACCCTGAATCAAGAATATAACAAGAACAGGAACAAGGAATATTCTTATCAGGGTTAAAAAATTTGGTATATTCATCTTTTAGCTACTACAAGTCATCTCTTGACCTGTTCCAATCAACCCATTCATTCTTATCTTCTTCCCGAGTAAAATCCCGCGGTCTCTCGGCCGTACCATCTCCCTTTATGCTGACCTGCTGCATCGATTTAAGGAGGTATGTCCACTCTTCTAATGTTACTTTTTCAGGCCCGGGAACTACTACCGGTCCCGGTATCTTTTTAGGAGCTTCGATTCTTTTTGGTGGTTTAATAATCTTCCCACCTCCCGCAACGTACACTATACCATCGTAAACCCTTACCAGAACTGACTTATCATCTTTTACATTCATTCTATATACAGTTCCTCTAACCCCTGCAACAGCATTTTCACAGGACACCTCAAAATTAGTTTTTACACCCAAGGTCCTGTTTACATTTGCCCAGGTCCTGCCCAGAAGTAAACGCACTTTAATATTTTCAGCCCTCAATTTTTCATTCCAGCCAATTTGAGAAATTTTAAAACAAGTATTGTCCGCAAAGCGGAGACCAGTATTATTTTTCAAAACAATTTCCAGTCTTGATTTAGGCCCGGTATTTACCCGGTCACCACCCTTCAGGATATCTCCAACTTTTAAAGAGTGTCTTTCATTTCCATCCCCTGGAATAACAAAGGCCGTACCCTCGAGAAGAGTTACCTTTGCCTCTTCTTTGCCGATTTTAACCACCATAAGCCTTCTGGCACAAACATCATTCGATAAGATGACAAAAATGAAAAAAACCGCACAGCACAAAAAAGTGGTTTTCTGAAAGCTTTGCATAATCAACTCCCTGTTATACTGAGCTTTGGAAATACGATTCTATCTTATCGCTGAACGTTGACTGCTGACAGCTAAACGCTTCCATTATTGAAGCTCCCCTGCAGCAAGCTACGGGGAACAAAGTAATTCGAAGAATAATGCGCTCGCTGTTCAGTTCATACAGCATCAGGGCCATCAGGCAGTGTTTCTATTGCCTTTTTTACCACTTCCTCAAGAGCCTTTTCATAAACCTGACATGATTTCATTTCAAGTTCTTTCTGAGAAAATCCATAGCACTTCTTCACTACTCTATAATGTGAACCCCAAAGTGTCTCACCTGTCTTCGCACTTCTTAATTCAAAAGAAACGGAAACCGCCGTGGGGGCATAAAAATAAACGAAAGAGGTTTTCCACTCAGTCAGGGTACAATACATCACAGCACCAACACCAAGCAATTCCCCCATTGCTTTAGGCGGTATCTTTCCTGCCACATATTCCGCATTTTTTTTATAAACTTTAGAGAGCTTTTCGTCAACAAATTCTAACGGTATTTTTGGATAACCTTTAAAATATAGTTCTTCAAATATCTTTTTTCGCAGAATTTGGGCTGCTTGGGTATCAGACGTCTTATTATCTACGGGCATCACTGCAACAAGCCTTGGGCTCTTCTCCTTGGAAGGAGGAACAACCGGAGAGGAAAATCTTGACCAGCAACCGGAAATAAAACAGACAATTACTAATAGACAAAAAGCACTTTTTATCCTTTTAAGAAACATTTGCACACCTCAACTCATCTATATAATCTCAGCTCAATGTTTTCTGGGCTGATGTTAGTTATATCAAGTGAAAAGCCACTAAATTTTTGGGCAGAAAGCTGATCAGCAAGAGATTGGGCACTTCCACGTATATTTAAATCCAATTTAACTGCATCCGATTCTATCCTCCGCGGGCAAACATCTGTTATTCCGCTTACTTCTGTCTTTAATACTTCTATAAATTGAACGAAATCGGAGCAACTTTTCATTCCTCGAACAGTCATGGCAACCACTGCGGTTGAACTAATTTCTTCTTGCCACTTTGCTATAATCTGTGATTCCAAAAGATTTGCCAGTTTCGTGGCGGCTTTTTCAATGGCTTCAGACCCTCCGGTCAGATCATCCATATGAATAGTTATCTCCTGTACACTTGCCGAAGCTACGACAACACCGTCATTCACCTTTATAGCTTTGGCGGTAAGGGTGGACTGAAAAGATTTCATGGTAGTACCGGCCACGTTCCCCGTACATTTCACCAAGGCTTTCCCCGTAATGATAAGTTCGGCACCTCCCTGGTTTCCTAAAGATACAGCACCCTCGTCACTCAAATCTCCAAACTGATAAAACTTCTCAAAATCAAATGCACCCGCCGGAATTGAATAATCAACAAAGGTAAACCCCTTCTCTGAAAACCTGGCTCTGATAACACCATCACAAATCGTACCCCAACGGTAGCCGGAATAATCCTGCCCTACGTTCTGTTCTGCAATAAGAACCATGGTTCTCGGCATCTCCTTATTGACCAGAAAACTCCCGTCTTCCGCATAGACCATCCGGATTTCAACTCCATTTCCGGCAACATAGGCATATGAATACCAAAGGCCACAAACAATAAAAAAAATAATTGCGAGAAAAGATGCTTTTCTCAAACGAACCCTCCCTGACCGTTATTAATCGTTCTTCAATTTCTCAATTTCTTCCCTGATAACCCTTTCGGCAATTTCGGGCACTATCTGTCTGGCAATTTTTTCAGTAATCTCTGATACCTTTTTTGCGATTTTATCATCAAACTCACGATCCCCCAAAACCTCTTCAGGATCTTCTTCAATAACATCAATCAAATCATAGATCTCTTCATCATCTCTTAATATCCACCCATCTTTGTCCTTAACGGCTTCAAGTTTTTCCTTATCATCACGAATTTCATCAATTAAATCAATTATTTCTTCCTCAGGATTTTCTTCATACGATAAATCTTTATCCACTTCCTCTAACTGGTCATAAACAAACGGCGACCCTTCAACAACGGGTTCTATCCTTTCTTCCGGTTCCTCATCTTTGCCCATGATGTTCTCCCTTATCCAATTGAGCTCATTACTTACAATATGGTTTTGACAAGTCCAACCTTCTTGTTGAAGCTTTCAACGCATCTTGAGGAGAATACGCACGTACTATACATCTTCAACCAGTTTCAAAACTTGTTCGTAAACCCTCCTCTTTGAAAGGCCTGTTTCCCGGGAAATTACATCTACTATATCTCTTGTCGTAAGTTCGAGATCTTCACGCAATTTTTCAACCCTGCTTCGTATCTCTTCATCCGAAAACTGACGAGGTGTTTTTTCTTTTCCTGCAACTACAAGAGTAATTTCTCCTTTTACCACCCTTTCTTGCAGAGAGTCCATAATTTTCCTGACATCTCCCCTTAATATTTCTTCAAAAACCTTTGTCAACTCTCTGGAAACAACTACTTCCCTGTTCCCCATAATTTTTTCTATATCTCGAAGTGTAGAAACCAGCCTGTTAGGAGACTCATAAAAAACCATCGTTCTGCTCTCATCCTTCAGTAATTCTAAATACTGTCTTCTCTTATTTGCTCTGGAAGGCAAAAATCCATTAAAAACAAAATGGTCCATTGGCAGACCGGAAACACTCAGTGCCGTTATCACGGCAGATATGCCGGGAACAGGAACAACCTTGATATGGTTTTCAATTGCTTTATTCAACAAGATATATCCAGGATCTGATATGCCGGGAGTTCCGGCATCAGACACATAAGCCACATTCATCCCGTCACTAATCCTGGAAATCAAAAAATTGCTTTTTTCTAACTCATTATGATCATAAAGGCTGGTAAGTTGAGTACGAATTTGATACGCGTTTAACAGTTTCTTTGTCCTGCGGGTATCTTCTGCCGCAATAAGCTGGACTTCCCTTAGTATCCTCAGCGCCCTGAGGGTTATATCCTCCAGATTACCTATAGGAGTTGAAACAATATATAATGTTCCTTTTTCCATGGTTTCAAGTTTCGCGTTTAAAGTTTAATACATCAGATCAAAAGCATTTTTAATAAGTTTTACCTCGCTGCCTTCAGGTAAAATTTTAACCGCCGCAACATCAAATCTTGCGCGGCAGTCCTGAAACTGTTTTTCCTTCAAATAATTCAATGCTATTTTTGAAATTTTCATTTTCTTGCTATGCCCAACTGACTCCTCCGGATAACCGTATTTAGCCGATCTCCTGCTTCTGACTTCTACAAATACTATGACATTTCTATCTATTGCAACAATATCAATCTCTCCAAAAACGCACCTGTAATTCCTTTGAACAATTCTGTACCCTTCTTTTTCCAGGTAATCAGCCGCAATATTTTCACCCAGTTTACCTGTCTGAATTTTAGTATTAGCCATTCTTTTCACCGGGAGCGCATCCCGCAAGGGGGCGCAATATAAAACAAACATATTCCTTGCCGGGAAGCCGCCCCGCTCTGTGGGCGGGGAGCTTCACAAATAGAGGTATTCCTTTACCCCCTTGAAAGATCTTCTGTGAATTTTACAGCACCCATATTTCTTTATGGCCTCGCGATGTTCAAGAGTGCCATACCCCTTATTTTTAAGAAAATTATACTGCGGGAATTGACGATGATATATCTCCATTATTTTATCTCTGGATACCTTGGCAATAATAGAAGCTGAAGCTATTGAAATACTCAGGGAATCTCCTTTGCGAATGGCCTGCTGCGGGATGGATACGTTAATATTATTGATACCATCAATTAGAAAATAATCGACGGCAAGGGAAAGATTTGTAACCGCCTCTTCCATTGCCATTAATGTTGCCTGAAGAATATTTATGGAATCAATGACAGAGGATTCTACAACACCTAACCCAACTGAAAGGGCATCATTATTTATTGTTTCGTATAGTCTTTCTCTCTTTTTGGGAGAAAGTTGTTTTGAATCACGAATTTCATCATTCTTATAGCTTGGGGGAAGAACTACGGCCGCTGCAACAACAGGACCTGACAGAGGACCCCTCCCCGCCTCATCAACACCAGCCACAACCTGAAAGCCGCTACGATGAGCACTCAGTTCAAAACTGTACATAGTCATTAAAAGTGCCTAAAGTTTGAAGTGCCTAAAGTGAGCTAAAGTTATGGATCACATTATTAACTTTAGGCACTTTAGTTCACTTTAGACATTTTAGCTCACTTTCTTACCTTCTATCGGCTTCTTTAATCCTTGCCTTTTTGCCTCTAAGTCCTCTCAGATAGTACAGTCTGGAACGCCTAACTTTTCCTTTTCTCACAACCTCGACCCTGTCTATTATAGGCGAATGAAGGGGGAAAGTTCTTTCAACACCTACACCATATGACATTTTCCTCACAGTAAAACTTGCCCGGTTACTTCCTCCTCTTTTCCTTATTACAACTCCTTCAAAAACCTGTATTCTCTCTTTCTGACCTTCGACAATTTTCGCATACACCTTAACGGTATCACCTGATTTAAAATAGGGGATATCTAATCTAATCTGTTCTTTTTCAAGCATTTCAAGTCTATTCATTTCTTTCTAACTCCTCTCTCCTAACAATCTATCCAATACAACGGCCACTGCAGATCGAACAGACATGTGGTTATAATTCGACGGTCCTTTGATCGGTTCAAGAAAAAAATCGGCATCCCCAATTACACCACTGGCAATACCCCAACCTGTCCCAAAAACCAGAAGGCAGGGATTCTGACTTTTCGCTATACTTCTTTTCAATTCTGCGAATTTTGTCAACTTTCCCCGAAGCTCTGCACCCGTTACCACAAGCCTGACCTTATTTTTTGATTCTGCCGAGATATCTTCCAATACCTCTTCGAGGGTACCTTTTAAGTCGACAATATCCATCGCTTCTTTCCTCAATGGATTATAAGAAGCGCCATACCCCCTTTGCCAGTGACGTATTATCCGTCTAACCAGCTCTCTCTGTTCTTCAACCGGCGTAACTATATAAAATCGTTTTATGCCGTAAGTCTTCGCGGATCTGGATATATCATGTATATCCATATTGGTAACCGCGGTTGTAATAACATCTCCTTTTTTATTATAAACAGGATAATGTAAAAGAGCGATATAAATATTTCCCATTATACTATACAGAAGACAGTAGTAAGAATCCGGAACGGAAGTGAAATGTTTTTCCCTCTATCTTCTCACTCCTTGCTCCTGTCTGCCGCTTTAAGTTCTTCAAGGATTTTTCTATCCTCCTCCGATAACTCCACATTTGTCAACAAATCAGGTCTTCTCGTAAGCGTCCTCTTAAGGGATTCCCTACGCCTCCATTTATTAATCTCATTATGATTTCCCGAGAGAAGCACATCGGGAACCCCCCACCCCCTATATTCTCTTGGACGCGTATAATGGGGATATTCCAGGAGGCCTGTTGAAAAAGAATCAAGCAAAGCAGATTCTCTATTACTCAAAACGCCTGGAATCAAACGGGAAACTGCATCAACCACAATCATGGCCGGCAACTCCCCTCCGGTCAGGACATAATCACCCGTCGAAATCTCCCTGTCTACAAGATTCGCTCTTATCCTTTCATCCACGCCTTCATAATGACCACAGATAAGAACAACGTGAGAAAACCGGGATAGTTCTTCTGCAACCCCCTGATTGAAGGTCTCGCCCTGAGGTGTCAGTAAAACAACGGATGCATCTGACCTCACCGGGACAACAGACTCTACTGCCCTTACAACCGGTTCCACCTTCATAACCATTCCACCACCGCCGCCATAGGGATAATCATCGCACATCTTGTGCTTCCCTTCAGCATAGCTGCGGATGTCATGAAGATTTATTTCTATCAATCCTTTTTCGAGGGCTTTTTTTAAGAGGCTGTCATTGAAAGGGGATTCAAACATTCCGGGAAAAAGAGAAAAAATATCAAACCTGATCATAGTCTGTTACAAACCTTCAAGCAGTCTGACAACCATCCTGCCATTTTTTATATCTATTTTCCGGACTACGTCAGCTATCGCAGGCAAAAGAATTTCTTTTTCTGCGCCGGTGCACACATAAACATCGTTACTACCCGTGGGTAAAATACTCTCGACCCTACCGATAATCTCACCATCTTCAGTAACAACCTCAAGTCCAATAATATCCCGCCAGTAATATTCATCTCCTGATAACTTTTCCAGTTTTTCAGAAGATACTGAAACCTGACATCCTACCAGTGCGCGCGCAGCAACAATATTTTCCACACCTTCAAGTTCAAGTAAAAAGTGTTTTTTGTTGATTTTGATATTTTTTATCTTTTTGAGGTTAGTCTCTTGTTTTTCAAGCCCTACATAAACCTCCTTCAGTGATTCAAGTATCGTGTTCGATTCCAGATACAAAATCACCTTCATACAGCCGCCAAGCCCATGAGGTTTAACAATTTTGCCTATCTCAAAAAAATCCATAAATCAAGAGGCTTGTACTTTTTATTCAAGAATCTCCAATACTGTCCTTTTGCGAAGCTTAGCTGATGCCGCACTCAAAATTGTCCTCATAGCCTTTGCGGTTTTTCCCTGTTTGCCAATAACCTTGCCTAGGTCTTCCTTTGCGACTCTCAGTTCAAGCACGGAAGTCTTTTCACCTTCTATTTCGGAAACCTCTACCACTTCCGGGCTATCTACCAATGCTTGAGCAATGTACTTTACCAAATCTTTCATAATAACACCCTCCACCGGTTATTTGTAATATGAACTGTTTGATAGACGATAACTCGAGCAATCATTTGAAAATCCCCACACCAAACCTGCGGGAGATCCACTCGCGATTCATTTTCAGCAACTATTCAATTCAGACTGCCTCAATTCTTTTCAGCTTACAATAATCCCCTTTTTTTAAGTAACTGGGAGACGGTCAATGTTGGCTTGGCACCCTTTGATAGCCAATCGACAATACGATCCTCTTTAAAGTTGACCTCTGCCGGATCCTTCTTAGGATCATAATTCCCAACAATTTCAATAAATCTTCCATCTCTGGGAGATTCGACATCAGCAACAACAATTCTGTAAAAAGGTTTCTTTTTTGCACCCATTCGTGCCAATCTTATTTTTACTGCCATTTATTAACTATATCACCTCCTGAAAAATATTCTAAAACAATTATAAATACCCATTCATCAGCAAGACCAAGAAAAGCAAATTATTCCTAAGTCTTTGTTTTTATTAAAAAAAGCCAACAACAACCAATTCCCTTCGTCCTTCTAACATATATTGCATATTATTAAAAGGGGAATTTACCCCCTCTCAGAGATTTCATGCCACCCTTTGTTATTTTCTTCATCATTTTCCTCATTTCAACATAATTTTTCAACAACCGGTTGACATCCTGAACTGCTGTACCACTTCCTCTGGCAATTCTCTTTCTTCTCTGTCCATTTATGATCCGGTAATCGAGGCGCTCCTTTTTCGTCATTGAGTCTATGATAGCCGTCACCCTGACCAATTCACCTTCATCTACGTTCACATTTTTCAATGACTTCATCTTGCCAAATCCGGGAATCATACCCAGAAGATCCTGCATGGAACCCATCTTTCTTATCTGTACAAGCTGGCTTCTGAAGTCCTCGAGGGTGAAGGAATCTTTCCTGATTTTCTTTTCCAGTTCCTTGGCTGCCTTTTCATCAAATGCAGTCTGCGCCTTCTCAACCAGAGTCAAGACATCCCCCATACCGAGGATTCTCGATGCCATGCGTTCCGGATGAAATACTTCAAGGGCATCAAGCTTCTCACCCACACCGATAAACTTTATAGGTTTTCCCGTCACCGCCCTGATGGACAATGCCGCCCCACCCCGGGCATCGCCATCCATCTTTGTCAGGATTATTCCGTCAATACCCAGCAATTCGTCAAACTTCCCTGCTGCAGATACCGCATCCTGGCCAGTCATGGCATCAGCAACAAACAGTATTTCCGATGGATTTATCACATTCTTTATTTTTTCCAACTCATCCATCATCTCACTGTCAATATGCAACCTTCCTGCTGTATCAATAATTATTGCATCATAATTACCTTCACTAGCTTGTTTGACAGCCTCAACACAAATCCTGACAGGGTCTTCCACTCCTTTCGAATCGTAGACATCAACTCCAACTTTTTTTCCAAGAATCTTCAACTGGTGGACAGCTGCGGGCCGGTAAACATCCGCCGGAACGAGACAAACATGCTTTCCTTTATTTAACAAGACACTGGCAAGCTTGGCCGTCGTAGTAGTTTTGCCACACCCCTGAAGACCAACCATCATAATCGGTGCAGGAATTCTGTTGGTAACTTTTAACTGGCTGCTCTTCCCCCCCATCAGTTCAACAAGCCGGTCATTAACAATTTTTACAACCTGCTGACCGGGTGTAATGCTGGCAAGAACTTCCTGCCCCACTGTCCTCACCCTGATATCCTCGATGAATTTCTTGACTACTCTGAAATTCACATCAGCTTCAAGGAGCACTATCCGGATTTCCTTTAACGCATCCTTGATATTCTCTTCATCAAGCCTGCCTCTTCCTTTCAGCTTTTTAAAGATCCCTTCCAGTTTTTCAGTCAGACTTTCAAACATGATGAATACCTGTTTAAAGTTTCGAGTTTAAAGTTCAAAGTTTAAAGTTGATGGCTTCGTAAAAAGTCAGCTTTTGTCACCCTGAATTTATTTCAGGGTCTCTAACTTGCTGAAATAATTAGATGCTGAAACAAGTTCAGCATGACAAATAACACATTTTGAGACTTTTTACGAGACTGTCACAGTTAATTTCATTCCCCCAAACTTGAAACTCCGAACTTTGAACTATTTTTTGACAATCATGCACTTCAAGCCTTTAATCTTCTTCTCTAAGATTACTTTAACTTTTTCCGCATCTTTATAATTTACAAATCCCTTCAACCGAACACGAAACCACATTCCTTTTAATTTTAACTTAATTTCATCAACCGCGGAGTCATAACCCATATCAGACAATCTTTTATTGAGCGTCTCCGCCTTCTTTCTATCTTTAAAAGAGGCTACCTGTATTATGTGTTTATTTTCAAGAAGAGCTTTTCTGCCTCCACCTTTCCCCAATTCATCACTTTTACGGGCCAGGGTATCATAGAAGGTAAGTTTAAAATCTTTTTTCTCTTCCTTTGCTATCTCCTCAGCAGCTAACGGTTTCCTGATAATCCTTTGCTTTGTTATGCGGGGAATACCTTTTACAATCTTCTCCGGGTAGCTTTCAATATTTTTCCCAACTATGACTCCAAAAATAAAAGCAAATAAGAGAGAGAGAGAAGTCCCGAAGACAAACAAACCCAGGCCCAGCTTACCCAGTCTGAATTCGAAATCTTTTACCTTTCGGGAAGACATTAATGCACTTAGCTCCTCCGTTTATTTTTAAATAGTTAAATAGCGTTGTTAAAATACTACATTTTTTCCGGGGCCGAGACACCCAAGAGCATTAAAGCGTTTCTCAAAACTATCCGAACAGATTTAACAAGAAAAAGTCTCGCCATGCTTAAATCCAAGTCATCGGAAATCACCCTGTTTTTGTTATAATAACTATGAAAAACAGAAGCAAGGTCGTTCAGATAAAATGTAAGACGATGGGGCTCAAGCCCCTTTGCACTTCCTTCAACTACTTCCGGAAATCTGACAATCTCTTTAATAAGAGTAATTTCCTCCGGAAGGGTTAAACACCGCCAATCCACATCACCGAAGCCGGGAATTTTATAACCTTGTTCATGTGCTAACCTCATGATACTGGATATCCTGGCATGTGCATATTGAACATAATAAACAGGATTTTCATTCGACTGTTTTTTGGCAAGCTCCAGATCAAAATCAAGATGGCTGTCTGATCGTCTCATGAGAAAGTTATATCTTGCCGCATCTCTTCCCACCTCATCGACAACTTCCCTCAAGGTCACGAATTCTCCGCCTCGTGTAGACATAGCTACAGGTTTTCCGCTCCTTAAAAGATTTACCAGTTGCACCAGGATAATCTTAAGGGCTTCTTTTTCATTACCAAGAGACTGGATGCCGGCATACAGTCTGGGAATATAACCATGGTGATCAGCACCCCAGACATCTATAATCATATCGAAGCCTCTTAAATACTTGTCGCGGTGATAGGCAATATCTGCAGCAAAATAGGTCGGTTCACCGTTCTCCCTGACCACTACCCTGTCCTTTTCATCACCAAAATCGGTTGTTTTGAACCAGAGAGCTCCTCCCTCCTCATAGACAAACTCCTTTTCTTGAAGTTCTGAGAGCAGTTTTGCAACTCCATCATCTTTATAAAGTTCTTTCTCACTGAAATAACTATCAAAAACTACACCAAAGGCATTCAAATCCTCCTTTATTCCAGTCAAAATAGAATCGACGGCATAATCTTTAAAAACAGGAATGGCTTCTTTCTCTTCTTTTTCAAGATACTTGTCACCATACTCTTCAAATATTTCTACGGCCAGCTCTTTAATATAATCTCCCTGGTAACACTCAGGTGGAAACTCAGTCTCTTTTCCCAGCAGCTCCAGATAACGGAGAAAAACAGATTTTCCCAGAACTTCCATCTGGCTGCCTGCATCATTAATATAATACTCTCTGACAAGGGAAAATCCCGAAGATTTCAGGATATTGGCAACGACATCACCAATAACGGCACCCCTTGCATGTCCTATATGAAGAGGCCCAGTGGGGTTGGCACTGACAAATTCTATCTGCACCTTCTTGCCTTTTCCGAAATCGGATTCTCCATAACGATCATCCTGTTCATCCACGTCTTTCAAAAGGGGAACCCACGCATCTTTTTCAATAAAAAAATTGATAAAGCCAGGGCCGGCAATTTCTATCTTAGCCAGCAGGTTATCGTTATCGTCGATATTTTCAATGATCTGTTCTGCTATTTTACGCGGGTTCACCCCCTGGCTTGAGGCAAGGACCATGGATGTAGTACACGAATAGTCGCCGTGGGATTCCTCCCTTGGAGTTTCCACTTCTATAAAGGGGAGACCTCCTATCTCAAACATCCGTTTATCGGAACAGGTTCTAATAGAATTTTCCAGTAATTCAATTAACTTCTTCTTCATCTAAAAGCCCTTCCCTTTGCTGAATGCTGATAGCTGACAGCTTGCCTTTCTTATACTAAAAAAGTTGGCCAAAAGGCCAACCCGTTTCTCTGAAACTAAATATAACCACCCGACCTCAGGGAGGCCGGATTTAAGTGCAGGTTCCGATTTACGATTTTATCAAACCAATGGCGAAAGTTTTCCCATTCACAGAAAGGGAAAACCACGAACGGTTACTTTAATTTTCTTTCTTTTCTACCTCATCAATATCTTTGTCCTTTATGGAAAGATCCCTGGTAAAATCGGGACAGTGAACATTACCTACAGAATCCGTTGTAACACTAAATCTCTTCCGGCAGTTTCCCCTCCATGCACATATTGAACAGTATCTCTTCTCCGTTTCCATAATACCAACCTCAGCTTTTCAATAACTTTGAGTGCCACGCTATAATTTTACGGCCATTAAGTCAAGAAATTTTGGTGACTATAAAGAAAAGATTGAAACCGTATAAACTCAGTTTCTATCATCTTTCCAGGATGTCAGTGTCAGATCATCTGATGTGTATTTGTCTTTCAGTGCCGCGTCATAATAGAGCGTTCCTGAATTTTTTATATCTACACTAGCAGCCCATATGGCGCCATAAACACTTGAACTGTTTTTCATATCAACATCCGCAAATGGGGCATAAACCAGCCCTTTGAATGCACTGCTGTGCTTGAAATCAATCTTGGCGGTAGAATTGGAAAAAATGGCAAAATCCGTAGGGTTTCCTGTAACATTGATAGTCGAACCATTCTTGGCGTCAAGCCCGCCTTCCAAAAATATGTTAACTGATCCCGCTGATGCGTCGATAGTAAGATTCGCACCGCTTTTTAGTATAACGCTTGTGAAGTAATAATCTCCTGCAG
This sequence comes from uncultured Syntrophales bacterium, assembly GCA_964650385.1. Lineage (GTDB taxonomy): Bacteria > Desulfobacterota > Syntrophia > Syntrophales > JADFWA01 > JAUSPI01. The sequence goes on from CAZYTP010000005.1 coordinate 37,861, forward strand.
TCAAGGTAATCGACCCGTTAGTGTTTATTGTGGTGCCGACTCCGGCGGAAGCATTGTCGTTGCTGGCAACGTAGATAGAAGGATCATACACGCCGCCGGAATTTATACCCAGAGGGTCGGGATCGATCCTTCCCGCATCGACAGGAGTCGTTCCATAGAAGGTTGTACCGCCATGGATATTATTTACTGTATCAGAGCCATCCGATTGTTCGCCCAATACTCCGCTCCCATCAATTGATGCCCCATTATGGGTCACCAGCCAGTCATTAGATCCGACATCAGCCTCATGCGTGGTTTGGAATGATGAATCGGAAGGATCGTTTTTTGTGGGATCGGAGCTGCTGCTGTCATAGCTCAGAGTGGTTCCGCCATTTTTCGCGTCTACTTTATGATCGCCAAATGCCGCGTAATTGATCGCAGAGTCTCTTTCAAATGTGACTTCTATGACAGCTTGTGCGCTATTCGGGCCATTTCCGGTACTGGTTAAGGTATAAGTACTTGAACCTGAATTCTTCGATATGGTTGAAATAGTAAAAGAAAAACCGGTTGGCGTCGTGTATGTAAGTGTAGCAGGACTCCCTGCGGAAGGAAGCGTGAATGTCTGCGGACTGGCCTTAAGCCCTGCCTCTATCATTGCAAGGGCGTACTGAACACCGGCATCGGCATCATAAAAGGCCTGTCTGCTCGTTTTATAATTACTGCTGATTTTAAGATCCGTCGATGTCTGCATGACGGCCGTCGTTCCAAGGGCTGCCAAAACGGCAAGCATCAAAACAGATATAACGAGAACTATTCCCTTCTCGTTGTTCAATATTGTGCCAATCTGTTTTTTTATTTTCATAATATATCATCCCTTTATAAACCAAGATTTCTTGGGGTTATAACAGACGTCAGGGAATATGTTCTGTACCCACCATTGGATGTATAAACCGGATCAGGGTTGGCGGTCCGCATTGTAATGGTAATCCTTACCTGACGTATATTCGCCGTAGTAGTGGTCGCGGTACCATCACCATCCAAATATTCGAAAGTAAAAGCCTGAACATTTTCTATTAAAGGCTGAGCACCCCCCCCTGTGTCCCTGTCGATCTGGAGATTTGCAGTGTCGTGTGAATATATGATATTTTCATTTGCGTCATCTGGAGTCCCATCGCCGTCCAGATCGGCACGTATCTGAAGCTGTGAGGTGCTGTAAGTCACACCATCGAAAGCTGCACCTGCTGGATTGTAACCCGCCATCCTTATCTCTCTGGTCATCATGTCCATAGCAGCCCTTGCGTTTTGCTGCATCTCGGCAATCTGTTCCTGAACCTTATAGGTCTTATTTTGTATAATAAAGACACTATATACGGCACCAAGAACAATAAGGCCCACTGCCATAGCAATCAACAGTTCGATGAGTGTAAAACCGCGATTGTTATTTTCAGGAAAACAACTCACTTCTCTCCCCTTCTTGCATAAGGGTTAGCTACTGTGCCACTATTGTTCGCAGTGTAACATTGTGTGTATTGCCGCCCCGGTTCCAACTTACCGTAACGACAATAGTTGTCGTGCCGGCAATTGGCGAATCAGAGGTAACCGCCCATGTTCTTGCATAAATGGAATCTGTATCACCACCAGAAGCAATGCTGCCATAAGCTGTATTTTTCAGTTCTTCCATCTTATCCTGGGCCAACGTTGTTGCACTCGTAACCTCTTTGCCGAAAGCATTCCCCTTTATAACGCTTACCGTCACGCCTGCTACACCAAAAAGAGCTATAACGAGGATCAATATGGCAATCATAATTTCTATCAGTGTAAAGCCATTATTATTACTGCAAATTTTATCCATTGGTATAACCAAAAAAGTTCCTGAAGATTGTTGTTTGAACTGGCGCCAACATCTACACACAAAAAACGCAGATGTTATGGCGAATCATCTATCTTTACACGCCCGGTAATAGCAACTTTAACATATTTCGACCCACTGGAATTTGTTAAGGTAACAGTAGTACCGTATGCTGTTCCGCTCGGATAGAAAATAGGATTAGTAGATGCACTCAGAGTTACATCGTAATACTCGGCCTGAATATCTTTTGTCTGGGATGACTCCCCGGCATCTTCAGCGTTATTATTATTATCGTCATCCAATATTTTATACTGATGACTATCTAAAAATAACATCCTAAAGCGGTTATTCTGGCTGGCTGCCTTCATTCTTGCTTCCATTAAATCCGACATGACCTGCCTTGCAGCTCCGTTTAGACGGTTCTTCACCATCCAGCTTCGATATGCCGGCAAGGCAAGGGTGGCCATAATCGCTATAAGGGCGACCACTATCATCAATTCGATAAGCGTAAAGCCTTTTTGTGATCTCACTTTTTCCCACTCACGTTTGATGGACTCGTAAAAAGTCCAAATCTTGTCACTCCCGCGCAGGCGGGAGTCTATAACACCTTACAATAACTGGATTCCCGCCTACGCGGGAATGACAGAGAGGAACGAAACCGTCAACTTTGAACTTTAAACTCGAAACTTTAAACAGGCATTCATCTATATACCGGTGCCTCTCAGACAATCATCTCAAAAACAAAATCCCCTTCAGATACTTCCCCAAAAACATATAAGCCACAGCAGCAATAGACAGGAACGGCCCAAAGGGAACCGCATATTTCAAATCCTTCCCGTGCATAATCATCATGGAAATACCGATAATTGATCCAAGCAGGGAACTTACAAGAAGTATAAACAGAAGGGATTTCCAGCCCAAAAAGGCCCCGAGCATGGCCATAAGCTTTATATCACCTCCGCCAATCCCCTCTTTTTTCGTTACAAACTGATATACAATGGCAATCAGATAAAAACCTCCTCCACCAATTAAAATTCCCAAAATGGAGTCAAGAAAAGAGATATCCATAAAAAAGAACGTTAACAGGAAAAAGAGTGGAATCCCCGGCAGTGTAATTACATCCGGAATAATCTGATGTTCCAGGTCTATAAATGTTATAATGATAAGGGTACAGACGAATAAAAATGCAAAGAAATACTGAAAAGACAAACCATACTTCCAGAACAGAAGCAACGACAACAGGGCAGTTGTCAGCTCAACTACCGGATAGCGATGTGAAATTCTTTTATGACAATCCCTGCACTCCCCCCTCAAAACAAGATAGCTTATTATCGGTATATTATCATAAAACCTGATGGGATGCGAACAGTTTGGACAGAAGGATTTAGGAAATATAATAGATTTTCCTTCAGAAATTCGATATATACATACATTCAAAAAACTCCCAACACAGGCACCAAAAACTATAAAAAAGATACTTACAAGATGTCCTCTCAAAAATACTACCTTCCTGATCACTCATTTTCGGATTTTTCGGCAGTCGATCCCGAGTTTGTCAATTTTCTTGTGGAGAGTATTCCTGTTTATCCCGAGAAAATCTGCAGTAGTGATCTTCACGTTACTGGAACGTTTCAAGGCAATTTTAATCATGCCCCTTTCTACCATAGACAATATATCCTCGTACAATCTGCTCTTCTCTGTGCCGGTCGAACAGAGCAGGGTGACGATATATTCGAGTTCCTCCCCAATAATATCTTCTAATGGTAATAAAGACGCCTGATTTTTTTTATCCATGATTATTCTCTATATTGTTTCAATTAAAATTGGACAGAATTTAAAGCAAAATGAGATTGATTTATATTACAAAAGGTCAGGAACGAATACAATGAAGTGTTTCATGCTTTTGATGTGAAATATTTCACACCAAACCAAATACCATATTTGATGATCCGGTAAAGTTTCATTACAGTTTGGCACGTCTTTCGAGACGCGCCAGGTCAAGTATACGGAGGGTGCCCTTTTCAGTACTGACCAGCCCCTTTTCACGCAACACCCTCAGTTCCTTGTTAACACTTTCTCTGGTAGCACCTATCATGCTGGCAAGATCTTTCTGGCTGAGACGCAAGTCAATCTGTATAATATCCCCATCCCGTTTACCATGCGTTTTGGCTAATTCAACGAGCTTTTTCGCAAATCTGGCGGAGATATTGAGAAAATAAGCATCTTCTAAAGAATCATCAGTCTTGCGCAAACGCATTGAAAGATTGGAAAGGATCGCCTGCATAGCTTCTTCATTATTCCCCAGGAATGTGATAAAATCATTTCTATTCAGAGCAAGTAATTCAGATGGCTCGAGTGCTACAGCATCAGCCGAACGCGGCATTCCGTCCAAAAGAGCCATTTCCCCGAAGAAATCCCCGGCGGAGAAGACCGCCAGGACAGCCTCATCCCCCATCTTGGAAGGGAGTACAATCTTGATGCTGCCCTTTCTGACGATATAGAGTACATTCCCTTCATCACCCTTACGAAAAAGCACTTCCCCCTTTTTCAAAGATCGCCGTCTCAGCACGCTGCTCAAACGTTTACGATAATCCTGGCCAATAGATTTAAACAAGGTGATTTCTTTTAAAATTTTCTCAGGGGCCATGATTTCCCCTCTCTTTTTATCCGTCTTTTCTGCTCCAGTCGTATGGAATATCATTGTTGTGTGGGTCTACCCTGAATTCATCCGGTTCTTCATAATTGTAAACTTCTGTCGGAGTATTAACCGCAATGGCTTCCTCGATAGAAACACACTTAAAGCCGTGATATACATATGGCGGGATATGAACAAGTAAAGGATTGTGCTCTCCGACAAAAAACTCATTGACCTTACCACAAGTGCTGGAATTCTCACGGCTATCGTAGAGGACAATCTTCATCATACCCTTGACAACCGTCATGTTGTCGCATTGTTTTTTATGATAATGCCACCCCTTCACTACACCAGGATTAGCAGTTGTCATATACACCTGACCAAATCCAGCGAACATCTCGTCGTCCCGGCGGAGTATTTCCATCAACCTCCCTCGTTCATCCGGTATCACCTTCAATTTCTTAATCATCACACCTTCAATCATGTCTTGTTTGCTCCCGTCTTTGCCACCATATTCCCTGCATATTGAAGAGATTCGAATGTCCCGGCATCACTCCACCAACCATCAAGGATATCCCACTTCATTTTTCCTTCCACGATATAGAAGTTGTTAACATCCGTAATTTCCAGCTCTCCCCTCTCCGATGGCTTCAGCGTCTTTATAAAATCGAAAACCCTGCTGTCATACATATAAATACCAATAACGGCATAAGAAGATTTCGGAGCTGACGGTTTCTCCTCAATGCCAATAATCCTGTCTCCTTCAAAAACAGGCACTCCGAACCGCTGTGGATCAGAAACCTCTTTCAGCATTATCCTGGCCCCTTCCTGCTGTTTTTCAAAGGCCTCAACCGCTTTTTTGATATTATTCTCAATAATATTATCACCAAGAATAACTATGATTTTCCCGTTATCCGCAAAAAACTCCGCGAGACTGAGAGCCGCCGCTATTCCGCCCTCCCCTTCCTGATATGTGTAATTTATGTGTTTCAGGCCAAACTCCTTGCCATTCCCCAGGAGTTTAAGAAAATCACCAGCATTATTTCCACCGGTCACTATCAATATCTCATCTATACCGGCATTAACCAGAGTCCTGATCGGATAATAGATCATCGGTTTTCTGTATACCGGGAGAAGATGTTTGTTGGTAACTTTTGTCAGTGGATGCATTCTGCTCCCCAAACCACCAGCCAAAACAACACCTTTCATTACGTTCTCCTTTCATTGCAAGCAAGCTCCGTTTTTATATCATACTTTCTCATCCCTTAACAACAATTGTCTGATATTTGCCATTGATTCAAAAGTTAGTCTCTGATATTTAAAAAGGCAAAGAAAGGGATTGAATATTGACGGACGAATTCTACATGAAAAGAGCCCTGAAACTTGCCAGAAAGGGAGAAGGCCGTGTAAGCCCCAATCCGATGGTGGGTTCGGTCATAGTGAAAGATGGCAGGATTATTGGCGAAGGATACCATAAGAAATTCGGGGGAAACCACGCCGAAATTAATGCCATAAACAGCGCTTCAGAAGCTATTAAAGGCACAACCTTCTACGTGACACTGGAACCATGCATCCATTACGGCAAGACGCCTCCATGCACGGACAGGATCATCGAGGTCAAGCCCTCAAGGGTCGTTATCGGAACCGCCGACCCCAACCCGCTGGTCTCCGGCAGAGGAATAGACATACTCAAGAGTCACGGGATAGAAACAGAAGTAGGAATACTTGAAGACGAATGCAGGGTTCTAAATGAAACATTTTTAAAATTTATACAGACGAGAACCCCGTTCATCACATTGAAATTTGCCCAGACCATCGACGGGAGAATCGCTACATCAACCGGACATTCAAGGTGGATTAGCTCAGAACCTTCCCTTACGTTTGCTCACAGGCTGCGGAGTATTCACGACTGTATCATGGTCGGCGCAGGAACAATTCTCACGGATGACCCGGAACTTACCGTACGCCACGCGCGGGGCAAAAACCCGCTTCGGATTGTGGTCGACTCGACGCTTCGTATACAGGCAAACGCACGTGTACTGAAGAACCAGGAGAGCGCAAAGACAATTATCGTAACCACCCAACGCTGCAACAAAGAAAATTTGAGACATTTAACAGATTCGGGAATAGAAACTCTTATCATCAATAGCGAGAATCAGAAGCAGGTCGACCTGAAAAAACTCTTAATAGAGCTCGGTAAGAAAGAAATCTCTTCTGTTCTGGTAGAAGGGGGTTCCGAAATTATTACCTCCTTTTTGAAAGAAAAAATCGCCGACAGGATTGTAATAATCACGGCTCCAAAGATAATCGGAACAGGAACTCCCGCTGTGGGCGACTTAGGAATAAAAAGAATGGACGATGCAATCAAGCTATCCTCAAGAAAAGTTTTCAAAAAAGGGGATGATATCGTAATTGATGTGAGGTTATAGATGCCCTGGTATGCAGTACATACAAGAAGTCGTCATGAAGACAAAGTACATTTAGGTCTTCTTCAAAAATCCTTCAATGTTTTTTTACCCAAGATCGAGGTATGGAGTAAAAGAAAGGATCGAAAAAAGAAGATCATGATACCGATGTTTCCGGGATATCTCTTTGCAGAATTACATGCCATGGACAATCAGACGAAAGTAGAAGTTCTCAAGACCTTCGGCGTGGTCAGAATGCTGGGGAAACCGAACAGCCATGAACCGATACCCGTCCCGGACGAAAAGATAGGTTCCATCCAAAGGCTCGTTGAATCAAAGGTAGAGATTCAGCACTTCCAGTATCCAAAGGCAGGTGAACCCGCCCTGATAATAGACGGCCCATTCAAAGGTATTGAAGGAATTGTAGTTAAGACTGACTATACAAAGGAACTCTTCGTCGTATCTATTGACCTTCTTCAACGGGCGGTAGCCATCCAGCTAAAAGGATTCCAGATTACAAAAGTTTAAATTTAATGCATCCGTAAAAAGTCTGTCATTCCCGTGAAAACGGGAGTCCATAGAGGGCTAAGTGCTTGAAAAGACTGGATTCCCGTTTTCACGGGAATGACAAAATTGTGCATATTTCGACTTTTTACGAGACCATCAAATTTGTTATTCGTATTCCGATTGACACGGACAAACAATACCGGATCAATGTCCGGCACATGGTTTGTCCATGCCACCCACCACAAAATTTCTAATCCCCCTTTGTACTTCTTGGGATCATAGTTAAAGCAATTTTATCCTTAATTTTAGATCACTTTAGTCACTTCAAACTTTAGCTCACTTCTACATTAGTTGTCCCTTGTCCTGTAAATCATCTCAAATTGTTTGCTTGGAATGGCTTATCTGTTGCCGCTGAAGGCTTTCATAGCTTCTTCCATCAGAAGGTTTCCATACCCTTTATACTTCGGGGAATAGTGAAATATTGCTATCTTCTTCGCCCCTGCCATTCGTGCCAAACTGCCTGCCTGCATGGCGGTAAGATGATATTTACGCGCTGCCATACCCGCATCCTCCTGCAGAAAACATGCCTCAATAAAAATAAAATCGGACATACGGGCCAGCTCAACTATCCTGTGTATGTTCTCCTCGCTGTAGACAGCATCCGCTATATACGATATCCTCTGGCCAGGTGTGATTTTTACGATGGTCTCCTTCAATTCACCGAGAGGCACTATCTTTTCCAGAACCTCCCTGCCGTTATCCCTTCGCCATACCCTGATCGGGGCATCATCAGGGTCACCCTTCAGGATACTGTCCTTCAAATCGACAAGCCACGCCCCCACGGGAAGTCCCATCTCCTCCAACTTGTTTCTCTTGATATTTATACGCTTCTTCTCCTTAAGGGAATACGCAAGACAAGGTATCTTATGATCAAGAAAAACTCCCGTAACGGTAAAGAAACTCTCTTTTACAACTGTACCATCAAAGCTCTCACTGTCACTGACCGTTTCGGGTTTAAAGGCATTCTGACAGTGATAGCGTCTCGTTATTTTACGACCGGGATGTATTTCCGTCACCAGAAGCACAAAATCGTTCGTGTAATTTTCAACAAGATTCCAGGTATAGCCGGCTATCTTGCTTTCCACATTCTCAATAAACCCCGGTGGGCCGAAAAGTGAAAGATGCTTGTCACGCCCCAATAAAACCCTCAATATATGATCAAATCCTATAAAGTGATCCACGTGTGTGTGGGAAACAAAAATATGATTTATCTTGAGGAGCTTCCGGGGGGGGAGGGAGTGAATGTCGCCAAGGTCGAAAAGGATTGCCCTGTTTCTGTATCTGAACTCTACATATACACCGGGGTCACCGAAGGGATCATTGATCAGGAAGGCGTTAAACATGATATGTTTTTAACGAAAAAAAGAGGGGAAGTCCAGTATTATCGCCTCCCCTCTTTTTTCACATGAGGCCGTAAATCTAATTAACCGCCAATTAGCTTCAACAGTGGATTGGCGTAAAACAATATCAGGGGAATATCCAGTGCATAGATACAGAGAGACTCTATCATGACCAGACCTACCATTAAGATGATCAATATCTTGTCCTGGGCTTCAGGATTTCTACCAACAGCATTGGTAGCACCCTGGATTCCGGATCCCATCCCTATGCCGGTACCGACAGCGCCAAAACCAGCAGCAAGGATAGTGCAACCCAAAACAATTGCTTTTGTATAATCCACAGCAGCCGCCGGACGGGCATTCTTTTTAAGTGCCCCCTTATCAGCAAAGCACCTGCCCGTCTTTTAATTGTTATACGCATGAAAAAAATTGTCAGGAAATATTTGTTGTGGTACATAGGGGTAAATTTAAACTCAGGATTTCTATCAACATACGATGCTTTCAAAAACAGAAATAAAAATAGCACAACACATTCAAGGAGATATTCCCCTTACCAAAAGACCATTTGCGCGTATTGGAGAAAAGACAGGAATACGTGAAGAGGATGTCGTTGACGGGATAAAAGGGTTAATGAAACGGGGGATTATCCGAAAATTCGGCGCCACTGTCCGCCACCACAGGGCAGGTTTCACACACAACATCATGGTCATCTGGGCGGTTCCTGAACAGCGATGCGAAGAGGTGGGCAGGATTTTTGCCTCTTTTAGAGAGATCTCCCACTGCTATGAAAGAACTCCCCCCTTTGAAGAAAAGTACAACATCTATACGATGATACATCTCAGGGGAAACGACCAGGAAGGATTTATCGAAAAACTCATCTCAGCAACAGGCATAACGGATTTCAAGGTCTTACTAACTGAAGAAGAATTCAAAAAAAGCAGTATGGAGTATTTTTGATGAAAGATTCCACATCTCTTTTCGATAAGGCAAAAACCCTCATACCGGGCGGCGTGAACAGCCCGGTTCGGGCCTTCAGGGCCGTTGACTCAACCCCAATATTTATCAGCCACGCTTCCGGTTCCAGGATTTTCGACGTAGAAGGAAGGGAATACATAGACTATGTTTCATCATGGGGGCCGATGATACTTGGTCACAACCATCCTGAAGTCACCCGCGCAATAAAAGAAGCTGCCGACAAGGGGACAAGCTACGGTGCCCCAACAAATGCTGAAGTCGAAATGGCTGAACTGATCTCGAATGCCTTCCCATCGATCGAAATGGTCAGAATGGTCAACTCCGGGACAGAGGCAACGATGAGCACCATAAGGCTCGCCCGCGGCTTCACCAACAGGGAAAAGATCATAAAATTCGAGGGGTGTTATCACGGCCATGTAGATTCTCTTCTGGTCAAGGCCGGCTCCGGTGTTGCCACACTGGGTATTCCGGGAAGTCCCGGCATACCGAAAAAGCTGGCGGAGCTAACCATAACGCTCCCCTACAACAACATTGAAACTGTTAAATCCGCTGTTAGCATGCATGGAGAAGATATTGCCTGCGTAATACTCGAACCCGTTGCCGGAAACATGGGTGTTGTCCCGTCACACAGAGGATTTCTCGAAGGGCTGAGAGAGATAACCGAAAGCCACGGCATTCTCCTCATATTTGATGAGGTAATTACGGGATTCAGACTAACCTATGGAGGCTTCCAGAATATCGCCGGTATCGAACCCGATCTTACCTGTCTCGGAAAGATAATCGGGGGCGGTCTTCCTGTCGGCGCCTTCGGGGGGAGAAAAGACGTTATGGAAACCCTCGCCCCGACAGGGCCCGTCTATCAGGCGGGAACCCTTTCCGGAAATCCCCTGGCTATGGCAGCCGGCATCACAACACTCAAGATCCTTAAGGAAAAAGTTGATTATGACGAAATCGACCGGAAAACGGACTTTCTATGCCGTGAAATGAAAAAACTCTTTAATCAAAATGAGATCCCCGTCAGCATAAACCGCGTCGGCTCAATGTTTACGATATTTTTTACGGATGACGAGGTCTTCGACTTTGAAACTGCCGGCAAAAGCGATACTGCACTTTTTGCACGATATTTCAGAGAAATGCTTGCAAACATGATAAACATTGCCCCCTCCCAGTTTGAGGCGTCCTTTCTCTCATTCGCCCACACAGATGAAGACATCGAAACAACTCTTGGTGCCTGCGCCGCTGCACTGGAAAAAGTGAGTCTTGCCCATGAAAAATGAACTATCGTTCGAGTCTTTTTTGAACAAGACAGAAAAGATTGCAGTGGTAGGTCTCGGCTATGTTGGTCTGCCGCTTGCCGTCCATCTGTCCAGGCATTTTTCTGTTACAGGATATGACGTCAATTCCGACCGCATAGCTGAACTTAAGGCTGGCCATGATAGTACCAGAGAGGTAACCGATTCAGATTTACAATCATCAACTGTGGATTTCACGTCCAGCCCCGAAGCGCTCTCTTCCTGCAGACTCATCATCGTGGCTGTTCCAACACCCATCGATGAAGCTAAATCACCGGATCTTACATATATCAGAAGCACTTCAACCACTGTGGGCAAATATCTCTCACAAGGCTCCTGTGTGATCTTTGAATCGACGGTCTATCCGGGAGTAACGGAAGATATCTGTGTTCCTATCATGGAAAAGGAATCCGGCTTAAAATTCGGTAAAGATTTCTCCGTCGGATACTCACCCGAAAGGATTAATCCGGGTGACAAGGTCCATACGTTAGAGACGACTATCAAAATTGTCTCCGCATCCGATATAAAAACCCTCGACTTGCTCACACAGATTTACGGCAGGGTCGTTAATGCCGGGATTCATCGGGTTTCTTCTATCAAAGTAGCTGAGGCGGCCAAGGTCATTGAAAATACGCAAAGAGACATCAATATTGCCCTCATAAATGAGCTTTCCATCATCTTCAACAAGATGGGAATCGACACTCTTGAAGTCCTGGAAGCGGCAGGCACCAAGTGGAATTTTCTGCCATTTCGGCCAGGCCTTGTAGGCGGTCACTGTATCGGGGTGGATCCCTACTATTTAACCTTCAAGGCGGAGTCATTAGGCTACCATCCGCAGGTAATTCTGGCCGGACGCCGTATCAACGACGGGATGGGGAAATACATAGCCGGGCAAACCATCAAGATGCTCATCGCCGCAGATAAGCATGTCAGAAATGCAAAGGTGGCAGTACTCGGGCTGACCTTCAAGGAGAATGTCCCCGATTTACGCAATACAAAGGTGGCAGACATCATCAATGAATTGAAAGATTACGGGAGCAGCGTTATTATCCATGATCCCCACGCCAGTGCTGAAGAAGCCTATCACCAATACGGCCTGAAACTACAGCCGCTCAATCAAATTAGAGGGGTTGATGCGGTGATTCTGGCGGTTGCACACCGGGAGTATCAGGAACTCGGCCTCCGAAAGATCGCTGCGTTATGCTCCGACGGAGATTCACCTGTTGTGGATGTTAAGGGTATGTTCAGCCACGAAGAAGCAAAGAAACTCAATATAAATTACTGGAGATTGTGAAAAATGTGCCCTTTCTGTCATTCCCGCGTTTCCTTCTGTCATTCCCGCGAAGGCGGGAATCCAGACACCATCCCCACGCAAGCGGGGAAACATGAAGTGAAATAATGTAGCGTGACGTGCGTTAATGAAACAATATTACATTTATATTCTTGCAAGCAGAAAAAACGGGACGTTGTATGTCGGTGTGACGAGTGATTTACTCAAAAGGATTTATGCGCACAAACAAAATCTCATAGATGGATTCACAAAAAAATATAATGTCCATACTCTTGTGTATTGTGAGGTATATAACGACATACGAAAGCGATTCTAAGAGAAAAGCAGATAAAGAAATGGAATAGGAGATGGAAGCTAAGGCTTATTGAAGAAATGAATTCTGAATGGAGGGATTTATATGACGAAATAGTTTAAACATATTTCTGGATTCCCGCCTTCGCGGGAATGACCATTTAGAATATTTATGGAAACTTGTAAGGATTCTATGAGAAAAATCTTAGTCACAGGTGCAGCCGGCTTTATCGGGTTCCATTTAGCTAAAAGGCTATTAAATAGTGGCAATACCGTCGTCGGCATAGACAACCTGAACAATTACTATGATGTCAACCTGAAAAAAGCACGTCTTGCCATTCTCGAAAACTACAAGACCTTTAATTTCACCCAAATGGATATCGCCAACCGGGAAGACATGGAAAGACTTTTCCATACAGATTCACCAGACTATATTGTCCACTTAGCCGCCCAAGTAGGAGTACGTTATTCTCTTGAGAATCCCCACGCATATATCAACAGCAATCTCGTCGGTTTCACAAATATCCTTGAAGGCTGCAGGCACAATAAAGTTAAACATCTCGTTTTTGCCTCGTCAAGTTCCGTCTACGGTGCAAACACCAGGGTGCCCTTCTCGATTCATCATAATGTTGATCACCCAATCAGCCTCTATGCCGCAACGAAAAAGGCAAATGAACTGATGGCACATGTTTACGCGCATCTTTACAATATCCCCTGCACGGGACTCCGATTCTTTACCGTATACGGCCCTTGGGGTAGACCCGACATGGCCTATTTCCTCTTTACGGATGCCATCCTGCGGGGAAAGCCGATCGACGTATTCAACCATGGTAAGATGAAAAGGGACTTTACATACATAGACGATATTATAGAAGGTGTTGTCAGAATAATTGACAATATCCCGCAGGCGGATCCCAGCTGGAGCAGAGATGATCCTGACCCCGGTACAAGCTTTGCCCCTTATAAAATCTATAACATAGGCAACAACAACCCCATACAATTGATGAAATTTATCAACCTGCTGGAAGAGTGCCTCGGTGAAACGGCAAAAAAAAACTTTCTTCCCCTGCAACCCGGAGATGTGCCGGCAACTTATGCCGACGTGGACGATTTAATGAAAGACGTGGGCTTTAAACCGAAGACCCCGCTAAGAGAAGGCATCAGAAAATTTGTGGAGTGGTATAAGAAATATTATTTTACTCCCCAAAACAGACATTGACCCTTCGAACACAGTAGGATAGGCGTCCCGCCTGTCCATAATGGTGAATCGCTTAGACAGCCGAGACGGCTGTCCTACGGGATGGGGAGGACAGTCTTGACAGTCTCGTAAAAAGTCTTTTTTTGTCACCCTGAATTTATTTCAGGGTCTCTAACTTGCTGAAATAATAGATGCTGAAACAAGTTCAGCATGACAAATGACACATTTTGAGACTTTTTACGAGTGCATCAATCTTTATTTTCAATGTCTATTTTTGGGATCATCTTCGAGCTTGACTTGAAGTCGAAAAGTCATCATAATATATGTAAATTTGTTCTTGAAAAATATGGGGGCGTCACGGTTTCGACGGGGATAACTGAAGCTGTAGTGGCATACCGAGGTTCCTATCGGCCTCGTTAAACAGGTAGGAAAAACGTAAACGCAGATAATTACGATTACGCTTTAGCCGCTTAAGACGGCTAACGTTCTCCTGATTTCTCCTATCGGATCAGATGAGGGCGTCATTTAGGTAGGATAACCGATCTCATCTTCCTGGGGTGAGAAAGGCGAAAACTAAACAGGATAGTACCTGAGAAATCCTGCCTCTGGGAGATTTCAGGTGCGAATTTAAAGCAGAGGCTATGTATGTAGAAGCTGCAGTGGAATATTTTCGGACGCGGGTTCGACTCCCGCCGCCTCCACCAGACTTTCGCTCCAAAAATAGGGACAGCTGTCCCTATTTTTTATTTTTGTTGTCCCTGTTTTCTATACAGATGCTGAAGCTGGCTGAGGTCATATTTGAGGCACTCGTAAAAAGTCAGCTTTTGTCACCCTGAATTTATTTCAGGGTCTCTAACTTATTGAACTGTTTAGATGCTGAAACAAGTTCAGCATGACAAATGTTGCAGTTTATGACTTTTTACGAGACTGTCATATTTTACTTTGACTTTTTCGCTTGTTCGTGTAATGTTATTTTATCATCGCATGAATACATGAAAGGAAAGGCAGGTGATTAATGTGGCCGTGGTAAAAAAGATTGGAAGTAGTGGACAAATTTCCTTAGGGAAAGAATATGCAGGCCGGGACGTCGTTATAGAACAGATAAGTGACGGAGTTTGGATCATAAAAACAGGTCAGTTTATGCCCCATGATGAAAGATGGCTGCACCATCCTGAGGTTTCCAGCGCTCTTGATAAGGCTATCGACTGGGCTGAACAAAACCCACCCGGGGAAACCAACCTAAATGATCTTGAGAAACAACTTGAAAATGCCCAAAACAGATCCGACTCTTAAATTAGATTTAAATAATCCAGTCTTTCAAAAACAGTTATTTAATCTACCACAAAAAGATCAGCGAAGCGTCTTTAACACCTTGCGCAGGGTGTTAAAGATGGATTGGAACCAGATTTACCAGGATCGTGGTCTTAAATGGGAGATAATACATTCACGTTCAGGTCCCCATGGCAAGCGGCTCTACAGCTTGCGAACAGGCAAGGGTTTTAGGGCAGTAGCTTGCCGGGATGGACAATGGATGAGATTGTTGTCTTTACATCCAGATCATGATTCTGCCTACCTTTCATCTTGATTTTTCCGGTAAAAATTCCGGTCGAAATGGATGCGATATATGACCCATGACCAATTCGACATAACCATCATCGGCGCCGGTGTGATCGGCCTCGCCATCGCGGAAGAGCTCTCCACAAAATACAGCAACATATTGCTGGTTGAAAAGAACACCTCGTGCGGACAGGAAACGAGCAGCCGGAACAGTGAGATTATCCATGCGGGCATCTATTATCCAGCCGGTTTTTTAAAAGCAACATCATGCAGGGAGGGGAACCATCGTCTCTATGAAATCTGCAGGAACCGTAACATCCCCCACAAAATGCTGGGAAAACTGATTGTTGCTACAAACAGTGAAGAAATCAATGCATTATGGAAGATAAAAGAACGGGCGGAACAGAACGGCGTTAATAATCTCTCGTTTCTCTCCCAAAATCAAATCCGCAAACTTGAGCCGGAAGTGAGGGCAACGGCCGCCCTCTTCTCCCCTTCTACCGGTATCATTGACTCTCACTCTCTGATGCGGTCTTTTTATATAAATGCCGAGTCAAACGATGTCACCATCGCGTTACGTTCAGAAGTAACGGCCATTCACGTTGACAGCAACAGCTATGAGCTGGAAATCAACAATGGAGAGTACAGGTTCCAGACAAGGATACTGATCAACAGCGCGGGCCTCCATTCAGACAGGATTGCCGCCCTTGCCGGAATCGATACCGAAAAAGAGGGGTATCGTTTAAAATACTGTAAGGGGAATTACTTCTCGGCATCCCCTGCCCCGAAATTGAATCACCTGGTTTACCCTGCCCCCACAGACAATTACGAAGGCCTCGGAATTCACGTCACCCTCGATCTCAACAACCGGGTCAAGTTCGGCCCCGATACCGAATATGTCGACAACCTGGAATATACGGTCGATGAAGACAAAAAAAAGCCATTTTACCAGTCTATCAGAAGGTACTTGCCTGGAATAAAAATGGAATCACTCAATCCTGAAATGAGCGGTATAAGGCCAAAACTCCAGGGACCGGGTGAACCGTACAGGGACTTTATAATCAAGGAAGAACGTGATCTGGGATATCCCGGCCTGATTAATTTGATCGGGATCGAATCCCCCGGCCTCACATCGTGCATTCCAATAGCACAGCACGTCTCTTCACTGGTGGAGGAGTGCTTGTAGTTATAAAGGGCGGAATGGACAAACCATGTAACGGACTTTGATCCGGTATCGTTTGACCGTGCGTGAAAAAATGAGAAAAATAGAAACATCCCCATTTTTACACATTAAAAAAGGGCGCTGTCCCTATTTAATGGATTTTTGTGCCTTTCTTATGTACTCGATGAAGAAGGCAAGAAAAACAGCCATAAATAATGCAACCACTCCGGCAAGGAGAACGATCTTTTTCATATCTTTTGACCTGACTGAGTTGGTTTCGGGGTCCCTGACCACCTGCACAGCATTATTTACTGACTTGCCAAGATATTCCACATTCAACTCATTTGCCCTTTTTGACAGGGCAACAATTTTATCCTCTATGTCCCTTAGCCCTGTCTTTATATAGGCAATATTCTCCTTCTCCTTCTCCTTCTTCTTCTCTTTCTCTTCCCTATTTTTCTCCTTCTCCTTCTCCCTTAAAAAAGCAATCTCTTCTTCCAGAAATTCTTTGTCAACTTCCAGATTTTTTGCTCTTACTTCTGCCTCCAGGGCAGTTTTTAAAAGAAGCGTAGAAGAATCCTCCTTTATCATGTCCTTGATAAAAGAAGTATCAAGAAGAAGGCCTGTCTCTGTCTTTTTATTAACAGCGCCCATTGATGGTTCGTATCTTCCCGGCCGTCTCATATCCTCCAACAGTTTCCTGGCAATTAATGCCTCCTTTTCTTTCTTTTTTCTTTCGACATCAATTGTTCTTATTTTATGTCTGTATACATTAATGAGATTCTCTTTATTTTTGGTAAGCTTCAGTGATTTAATGGTTGCTTCTATTCCGGAAATCTCAATACCATTAAGCAATTCAAGATCATTCTTCACCTCTACAAATGAATCGGCTGTTTTCTGCGACCTGAAAAACCCGGCCTTTGCTATCTTGGAATCTAAAAATTTGATAAAGCTATTTGCTCTTACTTTAAAGGCATTAATCGTATCAAGATAGTCAGAACTTGCAAGAAAACCGGCAGGAAAGTCAATAACCACCAACGGTTCTTCTCCGTATTTCTTCTCAAAGTCTTTTCTGTATTCACCTATTACTGAAAGTAAAATTTGACTCCTTTCTTCTGTCGAAAAAATACTTTTCTCTTCCGTAGTAAGGGTTAATCTGAATTGATTGGAATAAAACGTATATGTTTCCTTTGCCTTTTCAGCCTCTTTCCTTTTTCCTTCAATCTCAGGCGGTATAATAGTTTTTATGTCTATCATTCCCCTTATATTTTCCAAAGGAGGGATTTTATTTTTCTTTTGAAGGAAAACAGATGTCCTGGATAAAATCGCTGGAGTAATAATTTGATTTTTATTAAATAGAGTACCATCGGGATTCCGGTGCTCTTCTATACCGGGAAAATTCAGTTGAATAATGCATTGGGTTATATATTTCGTGGGATATTTTAACATTACGTACCCCATGGCCACTCCAATACACAAAAACACCCCTAAAGCTATAAAAACCTTCCACTTCCAGATAACCCGGAGATAATCGATAAGGTTGATTTCATCTTCCTGATACGGATAATTTTCCGGATATTGCTTTTGTCGGGATTCTTCCTGATTCATCTTCCCTTCCCTTACTATATGATTTTCAAGCCAGAACTAAGAACATTTAACATACAATCCTAAAAGTATCAACTTGTTTTCCTTAAATTTTATCTCAAATTTTTCTTGACTTTCCAATATCATTTCATTAAATTCACCTTTGTGTTCACGAAATGAACAGAGGGACAAAACATGCCTGATCCGCAAACAAACAACCTCAAAAGTGAAGAAGTCATCAAACTACTCCGTGAAATAAAAGAAACACCCGAGATGACTCAGCGTGAACTATCCGCGAGGCTCGGCATCAGCCTCGGCAAGGTCAACTTTTTGATCAAGGCCTTGACAGAAAAGGGCCTCATCAAAGCAAGTAATTTCAAAAATTCCAATAACAAATATGCTTATATATACCTTCTAACTCCACATGGCCTTGAAGAAAAAGCAAGAATCACCTATCACTTCCTGAAAAGAAAGTTGAAAGAATACGAACAACTGGAAGAAGAAATTAACAGGCTGAAGAAAGAGGTTTCGGAAACCGGGTTTTCATCCGATATGAAAGATTAAAAGCAAAAATCCCCCTTAATAAAGGGAGAACCCCACTTCCTCCTTCCCCCCTTTTGTAAAGGGGGGTTAGGGGAGATTATCCTACGAGGGGATTTCCATATAAACACTTAACTATTGCAATTTATTAGTAAAGTTATTTTCCTGGATGTAATCCAGAGGGCGGAGCTGTCTCCACAGACCGAGATGTTTGCATAATACACATATTTAGAGCTTTGCACAACCCCCATTACAAAATGAATCAGAAAAATAAATTTGCAGATATCTTCAAAAATTATCCTGATATTCA
>CAZYTP010000006.1:0-56097 GCA_964650385.1 uncultured Syntrophales bacterium
CTACTGATGCTCCCTGTTCGGCTTTGTCAGTGATTTATTCAGATGAAGGCGTTTTTGAACGATACTTAGTGTTACCTACAAACCCTGATTGTGTTCTGGTGGATACTGCAATCATAGCAAAAGCTCCTATCCGCTTTTTAGTTTCCGGAATGGGAGATGCTTTGGCTACCTTCTGGGAAGCAGACACCTGTGCCAAGAGCTGCAAGCCTAATGCCCTTACCGGAGAAGCTCCCCCCACCCTGGCTGCAGTTGCCATAGCGCGGCTTTGTTATGATACCCTTCTGGAACATGGTTATTTCGCGAAGTTGGCGGTAGAGAAGAAGGTCGTGACACCATCGGTTGAAGCGGTTGTGGAAGCCAATACGCTACTCAGTGGTTTGGGTTTTGAAAGTGGTGGCCTTGCTGCATCCCATGCAGTTCATAATGGGTTTACGGCTCTGGAGGCATCCCACGGTAAACTGCATGGTGAAAAAGTCGCTTTTGGCGCGCTTACTCAGTTAGTATTAGAGGGGCGGCCATCAGAAGACATTTACGATGTGCTGGATTTCTGTCTTAAGGTGGGTTTGCCGGTTTGTTTGGAAGATATAGGTCTTACAAACCCGACACGCGAAGAAATAAGGCTGGTCGCTGAAGCAACGACGGCTGAGGGTGAAACCATCCATGCAACCTGGTTTCCCGTAACAGCAGGAATGGTAGAGGATGCCATTTGGGCGGCAGATGCCTTAGGATCTGAGTATAAGGAGGATATGAGCTAATATAGGTTTCTTCCAGTTTCATAAGTGTCGGCATGTTGTGTGAATTCTGGTTTCAAGTTATCGGCCGGGTACCCCGGTTGATTCCATGGATCGGCTATGTTGCCTGATTTATTTAAAAAAACAGCTAATGCTAATGAATAAGAAAATATGATATCGGGGGGCAGCGATGCCCCCCCGATATCGATTTCAGTTTTGAATTTAATACACAGGAGGAATAAATAATGACTAAAGAGGCTTTAGGAATGATTGAAACCAGAGGATTAGTCGCCAACATCGAAGCGTCGGACGCAATGGTAAAGGCGGCTAATGTAGTGTTAATTGGACAGAAACAAATCGGTGCTGGTCTTGTGACGGCCCTGGTCCGCGGGGATGTTGGGGCAGTCAAAGCAGCCACGGATGCGGGTTCGGCTGCGGCTGAAAAGGTCGGTGAAGTAATCTCCGTGCACGTGATTCCAAGACCGCATGAAGATGTGGAAAAGCTTCTGCCAAAAACACCCAAAAGTGAATAGAAGTTGATAAGCATTATGAACACACTTATTGGACATAACTTAGGATAGGAGGAAATGTCCTATGGAAGAACAATTAATCAATAAAGTTATGAAAGAAGTAATGAAGCGTGTGAGTTCCGGCTCTCCTGCCGAGACGAAACCTGCAGAAGCAAAAAAGGACAATTCTAATATGCTCGCAGATCTGGTGCAGATAACCGAGTTCGTTGGGGTCAGCATGGGGGATACCCAGGGGATTGTTATCGCAAACCTGGATCCCGTCATTCATAAGCTTTTCGGGTTTGATGAAAAGTACCGTGCCATTGGCGTTATTGGCGGTCGTATTGGTGCTGGTCCTCAACTCATGGCGGCGGATGAGGCTGTCAAGGCGACTAATACCGAAGTCATACTCATTGAAATGCCCAGAGATTGCAAAGGTGGCGCAGGCCACGGTAATTTGATTATATTTGGTGCTGAGGATGTTTCGGATGCACGCCGTGCAGTGGAAGTTACAATTGATACGTTGCCCAAGTATTTTGGGGATGTGTATGCAAATGATCAAGGATATACTGAAAATCAATACACCGCCCGGGCAAGCAAATGTTTGAAAAAGGCGGTAGGTGCACATGAAGGTAGGGCTTTCGGTTTGATTCTTGGCGCTCCCGCGGTCATTGGTATGCTCATGATTGATACGGCAGTCAAGGCTGCAAATGTTGAAGTTCTGGGGTATGCCTCACCTGCGCATGGAACGTCCCTGACCAACGAGGTATTTATCATGGTTTCCGGTGATTCGGGTGCCGTTCGCCAAGCCGTGATCGCCGGCAGGGAAGTTGGAAATAAGCTTCTGAGCGCATGGGGTGAAAAACCCAAGTCGCTAGGTACTCCATACATATAGTTGGGGGGTGAAAGAAGATGGTGAGAAGGCAAAAACGCTTCGAAGTACTGGAAAAACGTGCCGTTAATCAGGACGGCTTTATTAAAGAGTGGATCGATGTGGGTCTGGTTGCCATGGACAGTCCCAATGATCCAGAACCATCAATTAAAATAACAAATGGCAAGGTCATCGAAATGGACGGTAAATCCCGTGAAGATTTCGACATGATCGATACATGGATTGCGGATCATACCATTGATGCCGAAGTGGCTGAAGAAGCAATGGCCTTGGATTCACTGGATATTGCACGCATGTTGGTAGATATTAATGTACCGCGAGAAAAAATCGTGCGATTGGCTGTCGGCATGACGCCAGCCAAATATGTGGATATTCTTAAAAGGATGAATGTAGTCGAACTGATGATGGCCATGCAAAAATTACGTCCCAGACGCACTCCATCCAACCAAGCCCATGTAACTAATGTCAAAGACACTCCTGCTCTTCTGGCTGCTGATGCGGCAGAAGCTGCCTATCGGGGATTCAGCGAGCTTGAGACCACCGTTGGCGTAGTACGTTACGCACCAATGAATGCCCTTTCTATTTTAGTGGGTTCACAAACAGGTCGGCCAGGGGTCCTCACCCAGTGTGCGGTGGAAGAATCTTTAGAACTTACCATGGGAATGCGTGGGCTTACGGCCTATGCTGAAACGGTTTCCGTTTATGGAACCGAACAGGTCTTTATTGACGGGGATGACACTCCATGGTCCAAGGCGTTTCTGGCCTCTGCTTACGCATCACGAGGGCTTAAGATGAGATTTACTTCCGGTACCGGATCTGAGGTACAAATGGGGTACGCTGAAGGAAAATCAATGCTGTATCTGGAAACCCGGTGTGTGATGATTACAAAGGGTGCTGGTGTACAGGGCCTGCAGAATGGCTCCATCAGTGTCGTCGGCGTACCGGGAGCAGTGCCGGCAGGAGTTCGTACCATGCTGGCGGAAAATATTGCCACGGTTCTTAATGATATGGAAGTTGCATCGGGCAATGATCAGACCTTCACACATTCTCCAATTCGCAATACTGCACGCATGCTCATGCAGTTTCTCCCCGGTACCGATTTGATTTTCTCGGGCTATAGCGCAGTGCCAAACTATGACAATATGTTTGCAGGATCCACCCATGACTCTGACGATTATGACGACATGCTCGTCTTACAGCGGGACCTTCAGGTTGACATGTCCTTACGCCCGGTAACAGAAGAAGATGTCATCGCTATCCGTAACAAGGGTGCCATGGCACTACAGGCGGTTTTTGATGAGCTGAGACTTCCACTCATCACAGATGATGAGATTGATGCCGCAACTTATGCTCATGGTAGCAAAGATATGCCCGACCGTAATGTTCCCGAAGATCTTAGGTCTATAGACGAACTTATGAAACGCGAAATCACTGGCCTGGATGTTGTTCTCGCCTTAGCAAAACATGGGTTCAATGATGTTGCCCAGAGTGTTCTCAATATGCTCAAGGGAAAGGTAAGCGGAGATTACCTGCAAACATCGGCCATCTTTGATGAAAATTTCAATGTGGTGGCTGCTATCAATGACCTGAACGATTATGAAGGTCCTGGTACGGGTTACCGCCTGGAAGGTGAAAGATGGGAACTCTTAAAAGATATTCGTGCAGCTATTAGCCCTGAGGATGTATAGGGCTGTTCAGGGGAGGAAATTTGAAAAATGAATATTTCTGAAGACATGGTTAAAGAAATCATCATCGAGGTTTTGCAGCAAATGAAAGGAGAGGGAGAACCGGCAACGACCCAGGTAAAAGAGCAAGCCCGCGCGCTTCAGTTCCAGGAGATTGGGGAGGCAAAACCCGGAACTAATGTAAATGAGGTGGTTATTGGCATACCACCGGCATTTGGAACGGCCATGACCCAAACCATTATCAACATCCCGCATCGAGATGTATTAAGCGAAGTGATGGCAGGTATTGAAGAGGAAGGCCTCAAAGCCCGGATAGTAAAGGTCAATAGAACCGCAGATGTTGCATTTATTGCTCACGAGGCCGCCAAATTGAGCGGGTCAGGGATTGGTATTGGTATCATTTCAAGGGGAACCACCGTCATCCACCAGCGGGATTTGGCTCCGCTTCAAAACTTAGAGTTATTTTCACAATCACCGCTGGTAGAAAGGGAAACCTTTCGTGCCATTGGTCGTAACGCAGCCCAATATGCCAAGGGATTAAGCCCGTCACCGGTTCCTGTGCGCAACGATCCCATGGCCAGACCTAAATATCAAGGTCTGGCGGCATTGCTCCACAACAAAGAAGTTCAATATGTGAAACCTGATATGCCGAGCATGGATATGACTGTTCGGCTTTAGTTGGATCTATGATAGCTGCAAGAACACTATTTTAAGTCCTTATAATCTAAGAACAATAAAATATCAAAGAACCATTATCCAAGGAGGCAGAAAACATGGCTCAATCAAAAGAATTGAATATTTCTCCCGACTTGATTGCTGAGGCGGTAAAACGGGCTATGGACAAACTTGGCCAAGAGCGTGAAAAGGGAGCTATAAAAAATGATCCGACAGGTACACTTGACGCTAAGAAGGACTACCCACTCGCCGCCAGACGTCCCGACCTGGTTAAATCGGAAACTGGATTATCCCTTGATGAGATTACGTTGGATAAAGTTATAGATGGCAAAATCAGCTTTAATGACATCAAGGTTCGGCCGCAGACGCTGGAGTATCAAGCACAGATTGCTGAAAATATCCATCGGCCGCATATTGCAGCAAATCTGCGCCGGGCTGCGGAAATGACGCGAATTCCCGATGAACGCATTTTGGAAATGTATGATGCGTTACGCCCATACCGGTGCACAAAGCAGGAACTACTCGATATAGCTAATGAACTTGAATCGAAATTTCAAGCGAAGATCTGTGCAGATTTGGTTCGTGAAGCTGCCGAAGTCTATGAAAAACGCGGTCGTTTAAAACGTTAAGGGTTACGTATATATGAGATACATTGCCGGTGTCGATGTTGGCAATAATACTACGGAGGTTGCCATAGCTAAGGTCTCATTAGAGGGTGATATAGATTTCCTTGCCAGTGCTATGGTGAAAACCACGGGTATAAAGGGGACACTCAGGAATGTGCAGGGGATTATTGATGCCCTGGATATCGCCATAGAACCGCTGGAAATACAACGCAAAGATATTAGTCTGGTTCTTCTCAATAAAGCAACTCCGGTTATCGGCGATGTTGCCATGGAAACAATTACAGAAACTGTCATAACGGAATCAGCTATGATCGGTCATAACCCATCCACGCCTGCAGGAATGGGATTAGGGCTCGGGACCACCATCTCATTGGAAGATTTAAAGTCTGTTTCTCCTGATGAACGGTGGATTGTGGTTATTGACGGTTCCATTGAATTCCGGGAAGCAGCCGCACGTTTGAATGAAGCAACTTCTATGAATTTACAGATTGAAGGTGCAATAGTCAGGAAGGATGAGGCGGTATTGATCTATAACCGGTTACACCACCCTATCCCAATTGTTGATGAAGTATTACACATTGAACGCGTTCCCATGGGAATGCCGGCAGCGATAGAGGTGGCAACAATAGGAAAAACTATTGAAAAACTATCCAATCCCTATGATATCGCCACTCTATTCAATTTGGGACCGGAGGAAACAAAAAACATTGTTCCCATTGCCCGGGCGCTCACGGGAACCAGAAGTGCCGTAGTTATCAAGACACCACAAGGAGACATTCAAGAACGAAGGATCCCGGCGGGGAAAATCACACTCATTGGCCGACAAAAGGCAGAGGTGCCCGTTGAGGAAGGGGCCGAGGCCATAATGGACGAAATTGCCAAAGTGCACCCTTTAATAGAAATTCAGGCTGAACCCGGAACCAATGTCGGGGGAATGTTCGAAACGGTTCGTACGGTAATGGCCGATCTCACGGACCAACCGGTGACCGCGATCCGGGTGCAGGACATTCTCGCAGTGGACACTCTAGTTCCACAGAGAGTACTGGGTAGCCTTGCAGGAGAGTATTCTATGGGTAACGCAGTGGGGTTGGCTGCCATGGTAGAAACTCACAAACTGCCAATGCAGCGGCTGGCCCAGAAACTGGAAAATGAAATTATGGTTCACACTATTGTTGCCGGTGTTGAGGCCGAGATGGCCATCCGTGGTGCCATGACTACTCCAGGCACACAGCCCCCTCTTGCTATACTGGATCTGGGAGGCGGTTCCACCGACGCCTCAATCATTAATGAAAATGGAGAAATTCAAAGTGTACATCTTGCCGGGGCCGGGGACATGGTAAGACTTCTTATTGATAAGGAACTAGGGCTTGAAAACTTGGAGCTCGCCGAAGATATCAAATTTTATCCTCTAGCCAAAGTTGAAACGCTTTACCATATGCGAAATGAAGACGGCTCGGTCCGGTTTTTCCACGAGCACCTTGATCCGAGCCTGTTTGGGCGGGTGGTAGTGGTTACTGAAAACGGTCCAATGCCGGTGGAAACCCGCGAATCTGTGGCAAGAATTGCTGAAATTCGACAAAGGTCAAAGAAAAAAGTTTTCGTGCAAAACGCCCTTCGTGCGTTAGAAAGAGTTGCACCGGCTAACAATATCCGACTTATCAGCTTTGTAGTTCTGGTGGGAGGTTCAGCACTGGATTTTGAAATCCCCCGGATGATTTCTGATGCACTGGATGAGTATGGGGTGGTCACTGGCAGAGCCAATATCCGTGGCGTTGAAGGACCGAGAAACGCCGTTGCCACGGGTCTTGTTCTTGCTCATGTGGGAGAAGAAAAAGGATAATCCGATGGTGGATGAAAAATTTCATATAGATAGTGTGGAACCGACTGTACAAATCTTCGCAACCAAGCCTGTCCCCGAAAAGGAAATTGGACATATTCTTTGGGGATTAGAAGAGGAAGGAATCCCTGCCAAAGTTCAAGAAGTACGAAACGATTCGGCAGTAATCATTGCCAAACAGGCTGCTGATAGCTCACATCTCAATGTAGGAATCGGCGTTGATGGAAGTGGGCGCGAGGTTATTTTACATCATAGAGACCTGCCGAGTGAGAAACCTTTGTTTTCACTCTCGGCTGAGGAATTTCAATCAACACAGTTGCGTCGTCTGGGGGCCAATGCAGCTCGTTTAGTTAAGGGAGATCCACTTATTTTTCAGGATAACACTGTATATCATGTTGATCTTGAACGAGCGGCTCAACTTCAGCAGGATCAACCAGGAAATTTAATCCAGCTACCCCCGGATCAATTAGAGAAATTGATTTCCATGGTGGTGACGGAAACTCTAAATAACATAAGATTATAGGGGAAGCCTATGAAAAAACTAAGCTTGGGATTGATAGAAACATGGGGATATACGCCTGCCATAGAGGCTGCAGATGCCGGCACAAAAGCAGCTAATGTTAATTTTCTTGGCTATGAAATTACGAGAGTAGCCCTGGTTACAGTAAAATTTGTCGGTGACGTGGCTGCAGTTCAAGCAGCGGTTTCTGCTGGTGAGCAGGCGGCAAAGAAGGTTGGAAAAGTGGTGTCCGTCCATGTAATTCCCAGACCGGATCCTCAACTCCGTATCGAACCATTGGATCAACCACCTTCTGATGAAAACAAATTATATATTCCTCCTAAGAAAGAAGAAGTTGAAGCACAACCGGAGCCACGACTTCCCAAGAAAAAAGAAATTAAAGCAAAACCGGAGTTACCACCGCCTCTTAAAGGTAAAGAGAAGAAGAGCAAGAGAGCAAAACCAATAAAGAAGAGTAAGAAAACAAAGTAGAAAAGCAATTAGTAATTAGAATAAAGCTTGAGGTAATTTATATCTCAATGAACAGGAGTGTAGAGATAGGCTTAACCTTGTAAAGGAGTGTGAAATGGCAGAGCTTCGTGCATATGTATATTTGGATCGTATTCAACCCCAATTTACCGCATATATGAGCGCTAACGCCAGAGGCTATATTCCTATTCCGGGCATGGCCGCAATACTTGTAGAAATATCTCCAGGAGTGCTTATCAATAGAGTAATCGATGCGTCCGTGAAAGCAGCCAACATTAGACCGGGACTCATGGTGGTTGAAAGGCACTTTGGTGTGTTGGAATTTCATTCTGAAGCACAGGCTGATGTTAAACATGCCGGCGCTGCAGTACTCAAGGTTTTGGGGATGATAATTGAAGATCGTATCAAGCCAAAGATTTTGAGTTCTCAGATCATACACAAGGTTAATGCATATCATGCACAAATGGTAAATGTCTCCCGGCTGGCCTCCATGTTACTTCCGGATCAAGATCTTTACATTTTGGAAGTTCAGCCTGCTGCCTATATTTCACTGGCAGCCAATGAAGCGGAGAAAAATTCGCCGATTACCCTTGTAGATTGTAGGACTTATGGTGCGGTGGGTCGATTGTCCCTTGGGGGTAAACAGGGGGATATTGAACGAGCCGCAAGTGCGGCGGAAGTGGCAATTAAAAAGATCACCGGTAAAGAATCGTAATTTAAATGAAGATAAGCGAATCGGCAAATCAACATATAGCAGCTTTTGAAGCCGCCTTGAAATTAAATGGCAATGGTTATTCCGATCAACCTCTGTTTGCTGGAGTGGATCTCGGGACTGCCTATATAGTAACGGCGGTTGTGGACAGTGAGGGAATACCTGTGGCCGGGGTACTTACTCGCAGTCAATCCAGCATCCGGGACGGGTTGGTCTTGGATTATGTCGGCGCCATTACACTCCTGCGCAAACAGGTGGAACTGCTTCACGGTGCCGGGTTCCCGATTAAAGTTGCGTCGGCTGCTTTTCCGCCCGGGACGATCGGACGAAACAACCATGCATTTGCAAATGTTTTGCAGAGTGTTGGATTGGAGGTATCCGGATTAATTGATGAACCCTCTGCGGCTTCTCTGGTCTTAGAGATCGCTGAAGGGGCTGTGGTGGACATTGGTGGAGGAACCACAGGCATTTCTGTCATAAAAAATGGCCAGGTTGTTTACACCGCTGATGAACCCACTGGTGGTATCCATCTGGATCTTGTCCTTGCGGGTCATTATCGGATTGATACGCAAGAAGCGGAAAGCATTAAAACAGATTCCACCCGCCAACCTGAGATTTTTCCTCTGGTGCGACCTGTTTTCCAGAAAATGGCAAGTATTGTGCGACGGCACCTGCAAGAACATCCTGTTAAAACCCTCTATCTGGTTGGGGGAACAAGTTCTTTCCCCGGTATCGAGGACGTGATGGAAAACGAAACCGGATTGGATGTTGTCAAACCTTATAACCCGTTACTCGTAACTCCCCTGGGTATTGCCTTAAGCTGTGTGAAAGAAAACTTAAGAAAACAACCTGCCATGGGTCAAGAAAGATTATGAAGGAAGAACAGATTCAGCATATCATTACAGAGGTCATTCGCAGGTTAGCAGTTCGCCTGGGCGCTGACGGTAGCCGTGGTACTTTAATCGCGGTATTTACCGGAGCAACCGTTGCTTTTATAGAAGCTATCCAACAGGTTCGTTCCCTTATCCTGGATGGCTACCAGGTACAATTGGTTTTTTCGCAGGCAGCCGAAAATCTTTATGGCCAGGTTGCGAGAGACCAGCTGGATGGATTCCCTTATATCACTATGGTGGAGACAAAAAGGTGGCTCACCGCACTAAGGGAGTCCAAGGCCGTTGTTGTCCCCCTTTTGAGTATGAATACGGTTTCAAAGGTGTCTATGCTCATTGCAGATAATTTACCAACCAATCTTATCCTGCATAGTCTCTTTATGGGAAAAGCGGTCTTTGCCGCACGAAATGGTGCAGATCCCGATGGAGATCACTGGCAAAAAAAAAATGGTGCTCACACGCAAAGCCCGGCGATTCGGGAGGCTCTTTTGAAAAGATTGCAAGTGGTTGATAATTATGGTTGCCATCTGACCGACATCCGGGAGCTAAGAAGAGCAGTGAATGCTTTCCTGACAGATACGAATACAAAGGATTCAACCGTAGAACTGTCCGACAATGCCATTCGGGTAGCCCACTCAACGCTTAACCATTCGGGAAAAATACTGACGGCAGCTGATGTTCGTCACGCCCATCGCCTGGGGGCGGATCTGACCCTGTTTTCTTCAACTTTAATTACGCCATTGGCACGTGATCTGGCTATGCAATATGATGTGGTTCTTTTAAAAAAGAACGGAAAATGAGGTCCAATAAAGAGGAGAATTTGTTATGTTAGTTGCGCAAGTCATAGGGACTGTGGTTGCCACTCGCAAACATGAACATCTGGTAGGCAGTAAGATCCAGGTGGTTCAACCCCTTGAATGCCGTGGTAGAAAACCAAAAGGTGATCCTTTTGTGGCCGTGGATGCCGTTGGAGCAGGTGCAGGCGAACATGTTCTCGTGGTCAGGGGAAGTGGCGCCCGGCTGGCAGTCGATAATGATCAATGCCCGATAGATGCCACCATTATCGGCATCATCGATCAAATCGATATTGAAGAGGGAATCTAACTTTTTGGGCAAACGATTCGCTTAAGATCACAGGGCCGAGATCAAAATGGAAAGTCCGTCTAAAAAAATTTATACCGGCATAGGCGATAAAGGTGAAACTCGTCTTTTGAGTGGAGAAATGGTCGGAAAGGATGATTCCCGTGTCAGAACCTATGGGGGTCTGGATGAGTTCCAGTCTCACCTCGGATTGGCCCGAAGCCTGATACGGGAGGAATCAGTGCGAAACGTACTCGTCACCATTCAAGAAGACATTTTTGTGGCAAGCTCTGAGTTAGCCTCAACGCCCGATGCTCTGAATCGATTGAAGCGGCGCCTGGGCAATGAAGATATCAGCAGGTTGGAGAGGCGGATTGATGAGTTTACTGCATTGTATGGCATACCCCGTCATTTCGTTATGCCGGGGAAATCTCCAGATAGTGCGGCCCTGCATGTTGCACGAGCGGTCTGCAGGCGCTGTGAGCGGTTGATTGTTATGTTAAATAAAACAACGGGTGGGCATGATGAATTAGCGGTTTATTTCAACCGGCTCAGTGACCTATTGTTTGTACTGGCATGGGCTCTGGAGATCAATTCTGTTGTAAAAGATGTTGTGAGCGATTTGATTGAGGGTGAAGCGAGAAAAGGAAATCACCCATGAAAATCACTTATCCAGTGGCGCGTATTTTGGGTACCATCGCTGAAAGTAAGGCATCAGATTTGGCTGTACCTATGGCTATCGCTTTAATGGACGGGGAAGGCGGACTATTATTCTTTGGTCGTATGGATGGCACCTTACCGGCCAGTACGGAGATTGCCATTTCCAAGGCATATACAGCTGCGGTATTACGCATGGCCACTCATGAGTTGGGAAAACTCGCCCAACCTGGAGGCGAACTTTACGGGATTCAACACACCCATGACGGCAAGATCGTGCTGTTTGGAGGAGGTCTTCCTTTGCAGTTGAATGGACAAGTCGTGGGTGCCATTGGCATCAGTGGGGGTAGTGTAAATGAAGATGTTCAGGTAGCTGAGTACGTCGTCAATGCCTTGGAGGAAATGGAATACTGGGCAAAACGTATCAAGGTGTTTTTGCCATCACAGCCATTGGATAATATCCGGATTTCCCAACTGGAAAACAGATTAAAGGAGGTATTTGAACAAATGAATTGTGCTCTTCCTGCCGGTGCCCCCTCCTTTCTGGCCGGTGCGATACTCATGGCTTCAAGTGAGGAATATTGACCCTGTTACATAATTCAGGCTAAGAACAAGAAAGCAATTTTATGCCGTGGGAGAGCTTTGAAAAAAGTTTATAATACATTGTTTTTTGATCAATCAAAGATGTCTTCGGCCTAGATAAGCAAAGTCGATAGGAAGGAGGAATATATATGGGAGTCAAACAACAAATAATCGAGGATGTGGTCAGAGTTGTGCTTGAGGATTTATCAAGGGGGGAAAAGCTCCATATTGCAGATCCTGTATTATCCAATGATACAGTTGATAGACCTAAGGATTTTAAAGGAATCTATGAAACTGTGGACGAGGCGGTGGAAAACGCCGTGGAAGCGCAAAAAAAACTGATAGCAATGTCTCTTGAGCGCCGATGTGAAATCATTGAGTCTATTCGAAAGACCATCCTGGATAACAATGAAATGCTTTCCGCATTGGCTATACGGGAAACAAAGATCGGTCGTTATGAAGATAAGATCCGGGAAAATATTCTCTGTGCCACGAGGACTCCGGGTGTCGAAGACATCCAACCCATCGCAAAAACAGGCGATCATGGCCTAATGTTGCTTGAGTACGCACCTGTAGGTGTTATCGGTGCACTTACTCCCATTTCAAATCCGACTGGAACGTTTATCCACAACGGCATCAGTATGATAGCGGCAGGTAATGCAGTGGTATTCAATCCACATCCCAGTGCCCGGGAAACCAGTACAAAGACGATAGAAATCATACATCAGGCTATTGTCGATGCCGGAGGACCGCCAAGTCTTATTTCGGCAGTCCGTGAGCCAACCTTAGATACAGCGAGACAGGTTATCGATCATCCGAAGATTGACATGCTGGTGGCAACAGGTGGCCGTCCCGTAGTGAAAGTAGTCCTTTCTTCCGGCAAAAAGGCTATTGGAGCCGGGGCCGGAAATCCACCGGTACTGGTTGATGAAACGGCACACATCAGGAAGGCTGCCGAATGCATAATCAATGGAGCAAGTATAAATAATAATATCTTTTGTACCTGTGAAAAAGAAGTTATCGTCGTAGATGAAGTAGCCAACTCATTAATCAAGTTTATGCAGGAAACTAAAAAAGCCTACCTGCTCAATCGTGAAGAAGCTGAAAATGTCACCAATCTAGTTGTTTCTCCGGAAGGAAAGATCAATGGCTCATATATTGGTAAAAACGTGCAGGAGATTTTGCAGGCGGTCGGCATCGATGTAGGTGAAGAATATAGACTGGCCATTTTTGAGGCACCGAAAGACCATCCGCTTGTTTGGTTAGAACAAATGATGCCAATCATGCCTATTGTCCGTGTCAAGGACTTTCGGGAAGGAATGAATTTTGCGGTCGAGGTCGAGCAGGGCAACAGGCATACTGCTTTAATGCATTCTACTAACGTCGATAATATGACCGCATTCGCCCGGGCGGTGCAAACCACTATATTTGTCAAGAATGGTCCTTCCTATTCGGGCATTGGCCTCGGTGGTGAAGGCCATACATCCTTTACCATTGCTGGCCCAACAGGAGAAGGGTTAACATCAGCCAAGTCATTCACCCGGCAGCGGCGCTGCACGCTGGTAGAATCTTTCCGGATTATATAGATGTTGGCAATTTTCTAAATTTTATAACAGCTAAAAAGTAAGGCTAAGGAAATAAGGAACTTTCTATAAAAAGAATTTAATGTAACCTAAATCAAGTAGTTGCAGAATGTAAAAAAAGGAGAGCAAAAATGAGTAGTCATCTTGATTTAGCATTAGAGATAATTGCAGCTGCCCGGGAAAAAGCTGAGGAAATCAATGTTCCCATGGTCATTGCCGTAGTGGATGCCGGCGGAAACCTGGTGGCCCAGCAGCGTATGGATGGTGCCCTGTTGGTCAGTATCGATATCTCACTTAACAAGGCTTACACGGCGGTAGCTGTTCAAATACCTACCCATGAATTGGCAATTGTTTCTCAACCCGGCCAGCCTCTTTTTGGCATACACAATGCGGATGGGGGCCGTATAACAATTTTTGGAGGCGGGTTTCCTTTGGAACACAATGGTGAAATCGTTGGAGCCATTGGTGTCAGTGGTGGAAGCGTCGAAGAAGATATTCAGTGTGCAAAATCCGGTCTTGAACGATTTAAAGATTTGTAATAGGACTGATCCATGAAAATCGAACTGATAAAAGCTCCGACTGAAGCCTTTTTGGAGATGGTACTGATTAACGTTCGCTTTCCGGATAGGGAACGGTTGGAGAACATTCACTGGGGAGCAGTCGGTCTTGTTCAGGCAAAGCTTATCAACTTGTACTGGGCTGCTGATTTAGCCGAAAAGGCAAGCAAGGTCAAGACTGCACTTGTTTTTGGCAGCTGTCCCCAGCATATCCAGATGCTTGCCATTTTTGGAAAGCAAGCAGAGGTAGAGGCTGCCCTGGATAAGATTCAAGCAGCTTATCGTAAATGATACGAATTCGCGATACATGGCTATAGGATAAACGCTTCATGAATCTGGCCGAAAAAATATACGATGCCGGTGTGGTTGGGGCTGGCGGAGCCGGGTTTCCGACCCATATTAAGGCGAAATCGCAAGTTGAATACTTTTTAGCCAATGGCGCCGAATGCGAGCCCCTAGTGCATAAAGACTATGAACTGATGGTCGGACATGCGGCAGAGATTGTTCGCGGCGTGGAATTGTTGATGGCAGCGACTAAAGCTAAACACGGTTATTTTTGCATCAAATCCAAAAATGAAGGAGCGATTGAAGCCATTGAAAAATGTATTGTCGGGGACAATCAGAAAATATTCGGGTTAGGTGATTTTTACCCGTCCGGCGATGAATTCGAGGTGGTGCATTCGGTAACAGGGAGGTTGCTTCCGGCTGGCGGCATTCCGATCGATATCGGCTGCTTAGTGTCAAATGTGGAGACCTGCTATAATATTGCCCGGGCCGAAAATGATAAACCGGTCACTGAAAAGTTTGTCAGTATCAACGGAGCAGTCAATAACCCCTGCGCTTTTTTTGCGCCGATCGGGATTACTTTAGACGGGCTTATCGAACATGCCGGCGGAACGACCGTCGACGATTATTCCATCATCATCAGCGGTCTGATGATGGGCGCGCTAGCTTTGGATGGCAACGATGTGGTCACAAAGACTACTGCCGGGGTGATCATTCTACCAAAAAATCATTATCTCATTGGTATGAAGGAAAAATCCGAGCATCAACGGCTTAAGATCGGCAGATCGGCCTGTGATCAGTGCCGTTATTGCACTGAGCTTTGTCCTCGATATTTGTTGGGCTACGATGTCCAGCCGCACCAGGTCATGCGTTCACTCGGCTTTACCAAAACCGGGGCCAGCGTCTGGAATCAATCGGCGGCGTTATGCAGCGGCTGCGGGTTGTGCACTCTTTATGCCTGCCCGGAGAATTTATTCCCAAAAGAGGTTTGCGACCGGGCCAAAATCGATATGCAAAAAGAAAAGATTCGTTATGTCCAGACCAAACCGGTCAAAAAACATCCGCTTAAAGAGGCACGACGCGTCCCGCTGCAGCAACTGATCAAACGGTTACATTTAAAACAATTTGATGTCCCGACACCCTATATCTCCGAAAAACCGCATCCTCGACTGGTCAAGGTTTTATTAAAGCAGCATATTGGCGAACCGGCCAGGCCTATTGTGGAAGAGGGTCTGCCTGTTAGCGCGGGACAGGTGATCGGCAAGCCGGCAGCGGGTAAGTTAGGGGCAAAAATCCATGCCTCAATTTCGGGTGTGGTATCTAAAATTACTGCCGATTATATCCAAATCGAAAAAAGGTAGGGGCGGGAGACAAGATGGAAAAAAGGGTAGCTATCGGTTTGTTAGAATTGAGCAGCGTTGCCTCCGGGATACAGGCGACGGATATTATGCTCAAAGCCGCCGGGGTCGAGTTGATGTTGGCAAGAACGATCTGTTCCGGTAAATACATGGTCTTAGTCACCGGGGAGGTTGGTGCTGTCAAGTCATCGGTTCAGGCTGCGGAAAGCGAAATCAATCACTCGCTGATTGATTCTTTTATCATCCCCAACGTTCATCCGTTAGTTTTCAAGGCTATGGCGGGTCATAGTCAGGTGGAGACAATGGATGCGCTGGGTATCGTCGAATCATTTTCAGTGGCTTCGTTAATCGAGGGGGCTGATGCGGCCGTCAAAATGGCCAACGTTCAGCTTATGGAAATCAGGCTGGCCATGGCTTTAGGCGGCAAGGCATTCTTCACCGTCACCGGTGATGTGGCAGCAGTGCGCAGCGCTGTGGATGCTGCTGTTCGAATAATCTCTAACAAAGGATTGCTGGTCAACGATGTCGTCATCCCCAAACCCAGACCGGAGTTGATGTCGGAGATGGTTTAGTGACTAATGCTTCCGCCGCAGCCTGTTGCCACGAGCTTTAGTGGTGTGTAAAAAACCTGGTTCGCCCTCAAAACCCAGCATTTTTCAGTTTTTCAAAGGTCTTTCCTTATTGTTATCGTTCCTTCAGGGGTATCCATAAGAATGATGCCCAACTCTTCCAATTCTTTTCTTATCCGGTCGGATTCTTTCCAGTTCCCGGCCATCCTAAACTCTTCCCTTTTTTTCAAAAGCCTTTTGACATCATCACTTACTGTTTCTTCATCAAATTCCATGATTCCCAATACTGAATCTATTCCTTGCATTACCTGAAGGATTTTATCCTGCCCTTTTTTGTCCAGTTGACCTCTGGCCAGTGGGAGATTGACCTTCTTGACAAATTCAAAAATGGAGGCAAGGGCACCGGAGATATTAAAATCATCATCCATCGCCTCGGTAAATCCCTGCTTCACATCATAGATAAACTGATCAACATCCTGATAGCCTTCTCCGGGTGTAAAGCAAATGAGTCTCTGGATAAAATTATTTAGGTTCTTAACAGTATTTCTTGCCGTATCAAGTGCTCCAAAGAAAAAATTGAGCGGCTTTCTGTAATGGGAACTGAGCAGAAAATATCTGACATCTTCTCCCTTATATCCTTTTTTCTTTATGTCTTCCATGGCAAAAAAATTATTGAGAGAGCGGGACATCTTTTTCCCTTCCATCATTACAAGATCGGTGTTGACCCAGTAATTTGCCGGACGTTTTCCTGTGGCTGCTTTCCCTATAGCCATAACATTTTCACAGTGGGGAAAGACAATATCGGAACCACTTGCGTGAATATCAAAGGTTTCTGCCATATGCTCCCGGGAAATTGCCGCGCACATAAGATGCCAGCTCGGCCTGACATTTCCCCACCGGGTTTTGAAATATACTCCCTTTTTTAACTCGGCAAGCGTCGATCTCTTGAGGAGGGCAAAATCTATGGGGCTGTCTTTCTCATAGTAGTCAATATCTACTGTTTTTCCATGCCTGACCTTTTCCAGGTCAATGTTGGACAGGCTACCGTAATCATCAAGTTTCGATATGTCGAAATAAACAGATTTCAGCTTCTCGTAGGCATATCCCCTTTCCACCAGTTTCTCAGCAAGATCAAGCATAATATTAACATTTTTACTTGCCCTCGGATAATCGTTCTTACTTTTAATATTAAGCCAGGCTATATCCTTGAGAAACATTGCGGCATATGACTCTGTAAATTCCCCCAGATCCATATTGAGCCGTTCAGCCCCCTTTATGGACCTGTCGGCTAAATCAATAATGTTCGTGACATGTTTGACCTTATAACCTTTGAATTCCAGGTACCTTCTGATGACATCTGAAACAACAAAGCGACGGTAACTTCCGATATGCGGCACTTCGTGAACAGTCGGACCGCAGGAATACATAAGGATTTCTTCGGAATTTATCGGCTGGAAAAATTCCTTCTCCCTGGTTAGCGTATTGTACAGACGGAGTGATGTTTTTTCTTTATCCGTAAAAAGTTCCGTAGAGAGATACCTCTCTCCACTATCGGGAAAAATCACCACGATAATTCCATCTTTCATTTCCTTTGCCTTCTCCAGGGCCACATGCATCGCGGCTCCCGAACTCATTCCGGCGAGAATTCCCTCTTCCCGGGTAAGTCTTCTGGCCATCTCAAAGGCATCCTCGTCGAGAATGTTTACTTTTTCATGCAGGCGGTTTTTATCAAAAATCCCCGGCTGATAGGACTCTTTCATATTCTTAAGTCCCTGTATTTTATGCCGTAAATAAGGTTCTACCCCTATTATTTTTATATCCTTGTTATATTCCCTGAGTCTTCGTGCAATTCCCATGACGGTACCGGAGGTTCCTATTGCGGCAACCACCATGGTTACTTGTCCTTCCGTCTGCCTCCATATTTCTTCTGCAGTACCGAAATAATGAGCCAGCACATTATCTTCGTTATTAAACTGATCCGTGCAAAAATATTTTTCCGGATTCTCACGCATCAATTTATAGGACTCCTCTATAGCGCCATCTGTACCAAGATTCGCTGGAGTGAGATGTAATTCTGCACCCATCGCCTTTAATATTTTTTTTCTCTCCTCGCTGGCAGATTCCGGCATCGTCAGAAATAGCCCATATCCCTTGGTTGCAGCTACAAGGGCAAGACCGATGCCGGTATTTCCACTGGTAGCCTCCAAAATTACCTTGTTTTTGGTCAGCTCTCCTCTCTCTTCAGCCTTCTCAATCATGTAAAGGGCAGTTCTGTCCTTTATCGATCCCCCCGGATTAGAGCTTTCCATTTTTGCAAAAATTTTTACATTTTTGTTGGGATTCAATTTTCGGATTTCCACAAGAGGAGTATCCCCTATCATATCCAAGATATTTCTATAGTTATCTCGCATTAAGTTTCACCTACAAAAAAAGGGCCAATCTTTCGACCCCTGAATCTAAAAACTCTTAACTTTCTACTGTAACGGGTTCTTAAAATGAGGGTCAGATTTAGAAAACTGACCGGGAGCGCACCCGTAAGGGACGCAATATAAAACAAACATATGCCTTACCGGGAAGCCCTGCCCTGTGGGCAGGGAGCTTCACATTTCTTCAACTTATAAGTAAAGTTACTTTCATGTAAAATATCAAATATCAAGATCTGCCCCCTTTCTTAACTGTCGAATTTAGGTATGGGAATCTTTATAAACTTGACTCCCTCTTCTTTCAGTGTTTCTTCTTCAGTTTTAGTCGTAGTCCCTTTTATATTTCTTGTATCCTCTTCGCCTCTATGTATTTTCAGGGCTACCTTGGCAAACTTATCCCCAACATCATCAAAGTTTTTGTCGAGATATTCATGAAATAGCTGAAGTGCTTTTATCGGAGAAATATCTTTTAAACTTTTTTCTTTAGATTCCCCAAGGTCCTTCCCCATTACAATTACAGACGAGAGAAGCATTTCCACTTCAGAACTTCCACATATGGGACAGGTGATCAACTTCTGAGTCTTCTGATCTTCAAAAGCCGTCCTGTCATTAAACCACCCCTCGAACTTGTGGTCTTTTTCACATTTAAGGTCATAAATTATCACTGGACTTTTCCCCTTAACGCAACCCGGGATTTTCCATCAGCCACCTACTGCAAAATCCTGGCTCAAATTTTTTTCTCACTTTACCACTGCTTTAAATCAAAAACAACAACTGAAGCTCCCCGTAACTTGTTACGGGGGGTCTCCGACTGTTTAGTAAGTTAGAATTTGCTTTCTGGTAGAAAGCAAATTCGTTAACGCATTTATCCCCTTTAGTGGGACTTATCCCGTTTGTCGGGGTAAGGAAATTTTTTATTCGCTCGCTAACCCCGCCGCAAGCAGCGGGGAACGAAGTAATTCGAAGAATAATGTGCTCACTGTTCAGTTCAGACACGGCAAAAAATTGTGGACTTTTGTCAAGAGATTATATATATTGTCCAATCTTAATCGGGATGTGGCCCAGCCTGGTAGGGCACTGCGTTCGGGACGCAGGAGTCGCGAGTTCGAATCTCGCCATCCCGACCATTCTTTATTCAGCCAACTACCGAAGCCATCTCGAAAATAGGAAGATACATAGCAATTATCATCCCCCCGACAACTCCACCAAGGAAAACCATCATAAATGGTTCGAGTAATGCCGTCATTGCGTCAACCGCGGCATCTACCTCATCATCATAGAAATCTGCAATTTTTAGAAGCATCGTGTCAAGTGCCCCGGTAGCTTCACCCACCGCTATCATCTGAACCACCATGGAAGGAAATATGTCAGTTTCTCTTAACGGTTCGGCGATTGTCTTGCCTTCACTTATACTTTTTTTTGTTTCTATTAAAGCGTTTTCTATTATCTTGTTTCCAGCCGTTCTACTCACGATATCAAGTCCTTCAAGGATCGGGACACCACTGCTCATCATAGTAGCAAGTGTCCTGGTAAATTTTGACACAGCAACCTTTTTCAATAATGGACCGAAAACTGGTGCCTTCAGTATCATACGATCTACTACAAGCCTTCCTTGTGCGGTGCGGTAATATCTCCTGAAGGCAAATACCAAGACAACCAAGACACCTATCATATGCAGGATATAATGCTGCATAAATTCGCTCGCATTAATAAGGAATTGAGTGGGGCTAGGCAAGGCACCCCCCATACTCGTAAACATTTCCTGAAATACAGGAATCACTTTAAGAAGAAGTAACGTAATAACTCCAAACGAAATCACAAGAACACTGGCGGGGTAGGTCATCGCCCCCTTAACCTTACTTTTTAACTTCATTGCCTTTTCCATATAGGCCGAAAGACGAGAAAGGACTATATCAAGGATTCCTCCGGCTTCCCCTGCGGCAGTCAGGTTTACAAA
Source organism: uncultured Syntrophales bacterium (assembly GCA_964650385.1). Taxonomy (GTDB): domain Bacteria; phylum Desulfobacterota; class Syntrophia; order Syntrophales; family JADFWA01; genus JAUSPI01. The sequence goes on from CAZYTP010000006.1 coordinate 20,597, forward strand.
GAGATCATCAAATACCTTGGGGTATTTTCTCAGTGCATCGGTAAGTGTCGCGCCACCTTCTATATCTGTTTTTATCGATATTATAATTTTAGCGAAGGTCTTGTTCGGCTCCTGAGAGCCGAGTATTTCTAAACACTGAATAAGAGGAAGGCCGGCATCGATCATCGTAGAAAATTGGCGACAAAATACTACAACATCCTTTTCTTTAACTTTAGGCTGAAAAAAAGGAATACTTTCAAGCAAATCCTTAGGCTTTTTCTTTATACGGCCGGGCCTGAAACCCTGTCGGCGAAGCTGTGCCCTGACAGCAGACTCATCAGCAGCTTCTGATTCGCCTTTTTTCAACTCCCCTTTTTTTGTACGCGCTTCCCATAAATATATCGGCATGCTCAAACCTCAAATTTAAGTGTCTAAAGTTTAAAGTGCCTAAAGTGAACTAAAGTTAATGTACACGCCTTCGGCGCGGTCAAATTCGAAACAAGCTGCGCTGAAAGCGCATTTTTTAACTTTAGGCATTTTAGTCACTTCTTTCTTATAAACCTCTTATGAGCCATTTCATTGAGTATAATCCCTGCCGCAACTGATACATTAAGGGAATCAACTTTCCCGAAAACTGGTACCGAGACAAAAAAATCACATTTTCCCCTGACAAGTGGCCTGATTCCTTTCTCTTCGCTTCCCATAACAAGGGCAATATGACCATCATAATCAAAAGAATAAATGTCCCGGCCAAGTTTTGCATCGGCACCATATATCCAGAATCCTTTTTCCTTCAGCCAATCAATAGTATTCGATATATTTACAACCTTGGTAATCGGAATATGATGAGCAGCCCCTGCGGATACCTTCATGACGGTCGGAGTAACTGATGCTGCGCGATTTTCTGGAATAACGATGCCATTAACACCACAACAATGAGCTGTTCTTGTCAGAGAACCAAAGTTATGGGGATCGGTAATACCGTCAAGAATAAGAATCAAACTTCCTTTTAATGACTCACAACAATTATTAATAATCTTATCTATGCTGGCGTAAGAATATTCTTCAGACAAACAGACAATGCCCTGGTGAAAACTTCCCAAGGCAAGTCTTTCTAAATATTTCTTATCTTTAAACTCTATTTCTATCTCATTCTGTTCCGCCAGTTTTAAGATATTCCGAACATTTTTTCCACTTCTGCCACTGGCTACCACTATCTTTTTTATCTTACCGCTATCACTTAGAAGAGCCTCCATAACGGGCTTAACACCATAGATAACCTGCATGACATAGTTCTCCAACCCGGAAGACAGGGTACTAGATCTTTGAAAAACTGAAAAATATGGTTTTGAGAAGGCGAATCAAGATTTTTTCGCTAACCATTCTTGATCGAAGCGTAGCGCCCGCAAATCCAATGTCTGAGCGCGAAGCGCAAGTTTTGGATTTGCAGCGAAGCGAGACATAGAATAGTCGAAAAAATGTTCTGAGCATTGAAAAACCATTTTTTCAAAGCTTTCGGTAGATCACTTGTTCTGACCCCTGATTTGTTCAAGCCCCTCGGAAATCTCTTTACAGATTTCGTCAGCCGCACTTACAGGATCGTCTGACATTAGTATCGGTCTCCCAACGACAATAAAATCGGCCCCCCTTCTTATGGCTTCTCCGGGAGTTAATATTCTCTTCTGATCATCCCCCGCTACCTTCATACTTCCCCTGATACCGGGCGTCACTATTATGAAATCTTCTCCGCACATCTTTCTTATAGAAACTACATCACGGGCAGACGCTACAACCCCGGGGACACCAGCATCGAGGGCAATTCTTGCCAGATTTGGAACAATCTTTTCTGCCGTCTCGTTGAACCCTAACATTTCAAGATCGTCATCGTTCAGACTGGTTAAAACGGTTACAGCAAGGATACATGGCATGGAAGTACCGGACTTCTCTGCCATTTTTTCAACTGCAATGACCGTTTCCTCCATCATCTTTTTTCCACCGAGTGCATGCATGTTAAACATGGAAACACCCAGTTTAACCGCTGCCTCGGCAGCTCTGGCAACGGTGTTGGGAATGTCATGAAACTTCAGATCGAGGAAAACCTTTCCTCCCATCTCCTGTATCTTTAAAACAAGTTCCGGACCGAAGCGGGTGTAGGACTCCTTGCCGACCTTAAATATTCCCACATGATCTTTAAGGAGTTCAACCCACTCCAATGCCCTGTTAATATCCTCTCCAATATCAAGAGCGAATATTAACCTTTCCTTCGCATTATTGTTCAATTTGTTTTTCATCTGCGAGCGGTTTTACTTCTATTTTCTTCCTGTCAATAAATTCAGGGTGCGCGTATTTGACCCTTCCAGCAGCAATTTCCCTGAGGGCACTCACTATTTCCCTATTGCCCCTAGTGTCACAAAGAGGCTTAGAACCTTTAAGCAACTGTTTTGCCCTTTTGGCTGCCAGTAGTACGAGGGCAAATCTGTTTTTTGTTTTTTGCAATGCATCTTCAACGGTAATTCTTGCCATATATTTACTACCTCCAATAAATTTAAAGTTTAGTTCATTCTTAATCAATAATTACAGAGATTCTGTCATGTTGGTAAACTGCTTCGATGTTGAAACAATAAGGGTTTAAGTAGGTCCCTCCATAAACCCTTTTATTTTTTCTGTCAATCGTTCCCTTCTGCTCTTTTCCGCCACATATATTGACCTTAAATTATCAATGGCAGAATTTAGACTGTCATTAATAACAATATAATCATACCAGACAATTTCTTTTATTTCATCCATTGCTTTTTTCAAACGGGTACTCATTATATCATCTTTTTCAGACCCTCTCTTTTCCAACCTTTCCTTCAAGACATCAATTGAAGGGGGAAGAACGAACACGAAGATACCCCCGGGGTAATTTTCCTTCAATTCCATTGCACCTCGTGGATCGACATCCAATATGAGATCATACCCCTTTTCTAAAAAATCTTTCATTGTTTTTCCGGATGTCCCGTACAGATACCCGTAGTTTTCGGCCCACTCGGCAAATTCCCCTTCTGCTATCCGCTTCTTGAACTCAAAATCGGAAATAAAGTAATAATCTTTGCCATCCTCTTCCTTAGGGCGAGGAGGTCTGGTGGTGTAAGATACTGAAAACCGCATATTCGGCAATATTTTCAAAACTTCTTTGCAGATTGAAGTCTTACCGGCACCGGAAGGAGCAGAAACTACAATAAATAATCCTTGTTCATTGCTGTTCGTTGCAATATTTTTCTTCGAATTAATGCAGTTCCTTTTTTGCATCTTCAAAATCCCTCTCGGATTTTAGGGGTTTTTACTTAATGCCCATGCTTTTCCAATTTCATAGCTTTTGTCACGAACTTTTTCGCATAAGTCTTTATGTTTTATCTTCTTTGCAAGCTTATTCATCCCTTTTTTCTTCTTAATTTTACTGATCCCCTACCCCTGAGCACCTGTTTTCATTCAATATTATGTGCCTGTTCTCTTAATTTGGAAATTTCGTTTTTGATTTCTATTACATTATAAGATATTTCTGCATCAGAGCTCTTGGATCCTATGGTATTTACTTCTCTGTTCATCTCCTGGAGCAGAAAATCTGTTTTTCTTCCCACAGCCCCACTACTCTCCAGCATTTCATAGAATTGACCGATATGACTTTCAAAACGCACAATTTCCTCAGTAATGTCACTCTTTTCAGCCATTATTGCAACCTCTTGACACAACCTTGTCTCGTCAATTTCTATACCATCTGTTAATTCCTTCACCCTATCTGAAAGTCTCTTTTTATACTCGAGTAGAACCATGGGTATCCTTAATTTTATAGAACTGACACTTTTCTTGACAGTGTCAAGCCGTAACAGAAAATCTCTGTAGATGACTTCCCCTTCCTTCTCTCTCATTTCAATGAGGGCTTCAATAGAATGATCAAGGGTTTTTTCAAGTTCTTCCCAGGCGGCCTCCATCTCCATTTCGATTTCTGAAGGAACAATGGCACCCTTAAGCCCGGCAATCATATTCAAAGGTATTTCTCCTTTAAGTCCGAGTTCTTCTTGCAAATCAATTAATAAAGAATGGTAATTACGAATGAGAGGAAGATTCAGCTCGAACTTCCCTTCATCTTCCAGGTTCGAACCGCTGGAATTTAGCTGAACACTTACCTCGATCCTTCCCCTGAATAATTTTTCACTTATCTTCTTTTTGATCTCCGCCTCCAGCGGAAAAAGCATACCCGGAAGACGAGACAATATCTCCATATTACGATGGTTGAGAGACCTTATCTCAACAACCAGTTTTTTACCTTCCAGAGTGGATTCCGCCCTGCCGTAGCCAGTCATACTTTTTATCATTTAAAAAATTTCTCCTGTTAGTTCATCTTTCCAGTTTCAATTGAACAAGATATTTTTTCCTTATCCTGTTGAACATTTCCGTGACGTTTTTTGCAGCGTAATCGGGATATGTCCATTCGAGCGGCTGAAAGGTTTTATTCCTGTAAATCAACGTCAAATCGGCATATATGCCGTTCCCCAGATAGGGGCGGTGCGTGTAATTCTTCCCTGTTACGAGTATTAAATTATGCTTGGACATATAGCCCGGATCTATATTTGTTCTCCTTTTATCGTTGCTCGAATATTTCTCTTCAAGACTGTTGGTAAAAATCTTGATTCCCGGCAGGGATTCAGGTCTTACCAGATTTTCAAACGAAACGAATCTCCTGACCAGGGATTGCCCCATCTCCCTCGTATAATAGTCGGTATAGTCAAAAGGTATAAACTCACTTATAAAGTCAGTTCTTCCATATTTTTCCGACAGCTCTCCCAGTATCTCCCCCAGCAGATCTCTGTCTGCAGAAAATATGCTCGATATCAGCTTTGCCGGCTCCGGACTCTTAAGCTTGCTCATAACATTTTTCTGAGTTCTTCCTGCGAAACAGCAGCAGTCCCCACCTTACCCACCACAATCCCGGCAGCATAATTCGCGAGCACTGCGGCTTCTTTAAATGTTGCCCCGGCAGCCATACAGAGGGCAAAGACACCTATTACCGTATCTCCTGCACCGGTCACATCAAAGACCTCCCTGGCAACAGTTGAAATATGAGTAATGCTTCCTCCATCTTCAAAAAGGCTCATCCCCTCCTCACCTTTTGTGATAAGAACGGCTTTGAAACCAAACCTTTCGAGAAGAGATTCTCCGCTTTTAATAAGATCATCCTCGCAGGCAATTTCCATACCGAGAGCACGACCGGCCTCATGATGATTGGGCGTTATTACATCAAACCCCTGGTAGAGGGAAAAATCATTCTGCTTCGGATCAATACAAACGATAATATCCCTTCCGGCTGTCACCTCCCGGATTCCTTGCAGCAGTCTTTCCGAGATGATCCCTTTGCTGTAATCTGAAATAACAACCGCACCCAAGTCATCCCTTATACTTTCAATATATTCTAACATCTTTTCAATGCTGCTCAAACTTACAGAATCCTTGTTTTCCCTGTCAAATCTTACCACCTGCTGGCTCTGTGCTATAATTCTTGTTTTTACAGTGGTGGGACGGCTCTGTTCCACCATGACACCCGTCGTATCAATATTCATCTCTTCGAAATTGCGTATCAATAAATCCCCCATATCATCGGAGCCTATAATGCCTGTTACGTTGACCTTCCCTCCCACGGAAAATATATTATTCATAACATTGGCCGAACCACCAAGGAGAAAATTTTCCGAGGTAACCTCAACGACGGGAACTGGTGCCTCAGGAGATATACGGGAAACCCTTCCCCAAATAAACTGGTCAACCATTAAATCTCCCACCACAAGAACCTTTGATCTGGAAAATTTATCAATTATTTCAAGCAATCTTTTTTTACTCACAAGTTTCTTTACCATTTATTCTCGAACCTCTTACTGTGCCACTTCCATGCTGTTTCAATAATTACACTCAGATCAGCAAACGCCGGTTTCCACCCCAATTCCTTTATTATTTTTTCGGAACTGGCCACCAACCGGGCGGGATCTCCTTCTCTTCTATCACCTTCTACAACAGAAACTTTCGCTCCGGTAACCCTGTTAACCGCTCCTATAACTTCTTTCACCGAAAAACCCTCTCCGTTTCCGAGGTTATAGATGGCTTCTGTTGAACTGTCTTTTAATTGCCTCAGGGCGAGTATATGAGCTTCCGCCAGGTCATTTACATGTATATAGTCCCTGACACATGTCCCGTCTGATGTATCATAATCAGTCCCGAAAATCGTTATATTATTTTTTCTTCCCAGGACCGCATCAAGGATAAGAGGTATCAAATGAGTCTCGGGAGAGTGGTCTTCACCGATTATGCCTTCGGGATCAGCTCCCGCAGCATTGAAGTATCGCAGTGAAACAAAGCCAAGACCATAGGTTGAATAATACTTTTTTAAAATATTTTCAAAAATAAGCTTTGTGTTCCCGTACACGTTCGTCGGAACAGTCGGATGATCTTCTTCAATCGGCACTCTTATCGGTTCTCCGTACACCGCCGCACTGGAAGAAAAAACGATTTTTTTGACCCCGGCATCCAACATCGCCCCAAGAAGATTTATGCCGTTGGCAACATTATTTCTATAATAACTGTGTGGATCAATTTCGGATTCACCAACAAGACTATACGCTGCAAAATGGATTACCGCTTTTATATCATAATTTTTAAAGGTCTTTATTAACAGATCCTTGTCCGACAGGTCTCCCCTGATAAACTTGCCGGATAAAATCATATCACTATGCCCCCTGGAAAGGTTGTCGTATATTATTGTATCATAACCCCTTTCTCCGAGAAGCTTGACCACATGGGAACCAATATAGCCCGCTCCACCTGTAATTAATATTATACCTTTTCCCCCTTGAAATATTCCAGGACCAGTTTCAAACCTTCCTCAAGCTGTATTTTCGGTTCCCATCCGAGTAATCTCTTCGCCCTGGCAATGTCAGGCCTTCTTACTTTCGGATCATCTTCCGGAAGATCGCTGAAGACAATCTTACTTTTTGATTTGCATGTATCGATCAGCTTCCTTGCAAATTCCAGTATTGTTATTTCACCAGGATTGCCGATATTGACCGGATTAACATAATCAGAATAAAGAAGTCTGTAAATTCCCTCAACCAGATCGTCAACGTAGCAGAAACTGCGGGTCTGACTGCCGTCACCGAAGACGGTCATATCTTCTCCCTTTAGTGCCTGCACCATGAACGTGGGAAGTGCTCGTCCATCATCCACCCTCATCCTTGAACCATAAGTATTAAATATTCTTACAATTCTAGTATCCATGCCATGGTACCTGTGATAAGCCATTGTCAGCGCTTCTGCAAACCTTTTTGCCTCATCGTATACCCCGCGCGGGCCAACAGGATTGACATTCCCCCAGTAATCCTCCGATTGTGGATGCTCCAACGGATCTCCGTAGCACTCCGAGGTAGAAGCAAGGAGAAATCTGGCTCTTTTTTCCTTGGCTAAGCCCAATGTCTTGTGAGTACCGAGAGACCCTACTTTAAGGGTCTGAATGGGAAGCTTAAGATAGTCTATCGGGCTCGCAGGAGATGCAAAATGGAGGATATTATCAACCTTTCCCTCCACATAGATAAAATTGGTTACATCATGTTTTATAAAGGTAAATTTATCATTTCCAAAGAGGTGAGCGATGTTGTCTATATTCCCCGTCAGGAGGTTATCCATACAAATCACATAATGTCCCTTTGAAATAAAATAATCGCAAAGATGGCTTCCGAGGAAACCTGCTCCTCCTGTAATCAAGGTTCTTTCCAACATATTACCCCCCCCGTCGTCAAGTTTATGAAGTTGGCAACAGCCACTTCTTACAATGCCAAAAACTATTATCATGTGTGAATTTTGTCAATCGTTTTCTCAACCTTTTCAGTGGAATAATGAGATGTTACAGGTAATTAACTTGTGGGTATTGTTCCTGACATTTCAAGGATTTTTTTCAGCAAGATTATAGGAGCTTCAAGATCTGGAGATTACAGAAAAAAAGTTTGCCTTTATATTTGTTTTATGTATAATTTAAAGAAGTTGTCTTATTTATAAGCATAACGATACGAGTTCTGAGCAGATATATTTTTCACTTCTTCTCCGATATTTATGAATTCAGTGTAGTACCACCTCAACGAGAGTTATAATAGTATTTAATTTTTAATTAAACCTTTTTCTTGAAAACTATTTGAGCTTTTTAAAATGATGCCAATCTTTATAAACACTCCTGAAGAAATGGTGAAGGTGAGAGTAATAACCCTCAAGGATTCGTCCGAAAAGGCTCTCAGACACTTACAGGAAATCGGACTCCTTCACATAGAAGAATCAAAGGAATTGGAACCGGCCGATAAAGCAGCTATCGAAAGGGATAAGAATCGTGTGGAAACGGCGCTCTCCTCTATTCACGATATTTTAAACTACCTGACAGAAGAAATAGCAGTTCTTTTACCTGAAGATATTAAACCTCATTCTCTCGATGAAATCACAGACCAGACGGACAAAGTTCATAATAGATTTTCTAAACTCACCCGAAAAACCGCCCATTTAAAAGAGGAAATTGCGAATTTTGAAGAGCTTGATAAATATCTGGGTCCCCTGGCACGCCACACAAATGTGTCTTTGAAGGATTTGCAATATTCCGGGACATATTTATTTACTAACGTCCTGGCCTTTTCCGAGGATGCTTATAAGGTATTTAGTGAGAGAGCCGGTCAGTATTTGTTCCAGCATATTGCCGTTCCAGTGGAAGGTGAGGTGGCAGTTTATTTAGTAGCCGGAACTGAAAATCGAAAAACGATAGAAACGCTCATTAAAAACATCGGTGCAGTAACTCTGAAGATACCGGACATGGAATTATCCCTGAGGGAGTTCATAAAAGAAATTGATGAAGCAATTCGCAGCCGGAAAAAGGATCGTGATGAATTTGAAAAAGAACTCCAGAAAATGATCAAAGAGAATTTAGACCAGATTGTCTTATTCAGGGAAGTACTCGTTGCGGAAAACGAGAGGTTGTCTGTTCTTGAGCAGGCATGGAAGGCTCGGTACGTTACCTTTATCGAGGGCTGGGTGCCGCTAAGCAATGTTGATAGAGTAACTGCCGGCCTGAAAGAAACATCAGATTATGCATTTGTTGATACGAAGAAACCCGATCCTGCGGATACGCCTCCAACAAAGCTCCAAAATCCCCCAGGAATTCGACCATTCCAGGTTATTGTAAACCTTTTTAGTCTGCCCAAATATGACGATTGGGATCCCACGCCGATTGTGGCTTATTTCTTTGCCCTCTTCTTTGGCTTGATGCTCAATGATGTCGTATATGCCGTCGGCCTCATTTTGCTGGCCAGATTTTTACTTTACAAACTCGTTGATGATCCAACCTCTGAGGAATTTTATCTGTTCCGAAACGTTTTATACATTAGCGGCAGTGCGAGTTTCATATTCGGATCACTTTCCGGTACCTATCTTGGTGATTTCCTGAAGATGTTTTTCAACGTCGAGCTGCAAAACATCGCTCTGGTGTCGCACGTGCAAAAACACCTTTCAGATCCCATTTCATTTATTATCCTTTCACTCATAATAGGGCTTGTTCATGTAAATTCGGCTCACATGCTCTCTCTGATCAGAGGAGTAAAGGGAAAAAACAGGGGATTAATACTGAGTAAGATCGGGCTTTTTATTTTAGAAATTTTCGGTATTCCCTATATCTTTAATGCCCTGCTGCATGTAAAACTTATCCCGCTGAGTGCCGGAGCATATTCTGCCCTTATTTATCCCCTGTCCTTCGGTCTGACCTTAATTGTCATAGCCAGCTTCATGCAGATGGGCGGCCTGGGCGGAATTTTCTGGATTTTTGAACTGACTGGTATTATGGGAGATATCATGTCATACTCAAGACTGGCAGGAGTGGGTCTTGCTACATTTTACCTTGCCTCATCTTTTAATCTCCTTTCAGATTGGTTCTCTTCCATTATGGCAAATCTGATCCCGGGCATTGTCGGGCATATCCTTGCTTTTCTTGTAGCAGTAGTAATACTTGTCATCTTCCATGTTTTTAATTTGCTTCTCAGCAGCCTGGCTGCTTTCATACATTCACTGAGACTATGCTTCGTAGAATTCTTACTGAAATTCTATGAAGGGGGAGGGGAAAAATATGCCCCGTTTCATCTGAGACTCCGGAAACACGTGTTGGTAGGTACAAAATCTTAAAGTGAGGTGGAAAAATGAATGAGTTACAAGCATTAGCTACACTTGGAGGTGCAATTGCATTAGCAGGAGGTCTGACAGGATCGGCAATAGGAATTGCCACAGCCGCATCTGCCGGGGTAGCAACATTATCTGAAGAACCCGGTCAGTTGAGAAATGTCATAGTACTGGCATCTCTACCGATGACACAAAGCTTTTATGGATTGATTATTCTCATTATTATTCTCACTGTGGTTATTCCAAACCTGCCCGCAACCGGTGGCGCCGGAATTGCGGTGCTCGCCATCGGCGTTATCGGAGCATTTGCTGAAGCCTTCTCAGGGGTATTCCAGGGATCTGTCTGCGCTGCAGGGATAGCTCTCCTGCCGAAGACAAAAGGACAAATATTAACTGCATCGATGATGTTGGCCGTGTTTGTAGAACTTATTGGTGTTCTGGGATTGGTGTTCACCATCATGGCGCTGAGCATACTAAAGCTAATGTAGCGGGATGCAGGAGTAAACATTATGGAAACTGACAAAATAAGGAAAGCTATTCTTGACAAGGCAAAAGAAGATGCCGACAAAATTATAAGCGACGCTGAGATTAAGGCGAAAGAATCAATTGAAAAAGCTGAAGGGCAAAAGGAGCAACAGTGCGAGGATGAAAAGAAAAAAATCATATCGGAAGCCCGTCGAGAGGCGTCCAGGATCCTGGCCCAGGCTTCTCTTAAGTCCCGGCAGGAAATATTGAAGGAAAAGGATGCTGTTATCAATAAAATCATAAAAATGGTAAAGGACGAATTATTACAGGAAGAACAGGGTAGTGAAATATTTATTCATCTTATTGAAGAAGCGATTGATGCCTTAAAAAGTGAAGATAAAATAAGACTTCTTGTCTCTCATAAAGACCTTGACATTGTCCGGAAAGTTATTGAGGAGAACAGCAGTTTAAAAGAAAAAATAGCTGAACTTGCAGGTATTGATTGTATCGGCGGAATTATGATTGAGACTATCAACGGTATGGTCAGTATCGATAACACTTTCGATACCAGGCTTGAGATGCTAATGCCCAAAATTTTGCCGGAAATCGGCAAAAACCTCTTTGGAGTTAATGAAAATTGAATTTGGTGAGCACCAGTTATGCATTTACATCGGCCTACCTGAAGGGCAAGGAATCAAAATGCATGTCCGTCGGCCATATCGACAGCATGTTCCAAAAGACGACCATTCAGGACGCACTCGAAGTTATCATAAATACCGACATTGGTGATTATCTACACACAAAACCAATTGAAACCTTTGATGACTCCGATGAATACCTGTGGAAATATCTTGGTGAATGTCTGCAAGATATTAAAAGGTTTAAAATTCCTTATGACATCGCCCGTCTATCCGATGTATATATGAAAAAATACGATGTCCTGAACATAAAAATCGCCCTGAGGCAGATTTTAATGGAAAAAACCTCTCCCCTGGTACCGTTGGGTACCATTCATGATAAGGGATGTATAAAAGAATTATCAGGCACAAAAAGTATCAGTGAAATAGTTGTCGTTCTTGGAAAATGCGGCCTGAACGATTATGCCTCAGCTATAAAGGACACTAAAGAGAAAGACAGGGCATCTGTGCTTCAGGCGGAAATCGCCATGAATAGAAATTACTACGGCAGTATGTTAGATGCGATGAAGAAAATGAACGACGGGTATATACTTGCCAAAGCCATGGGGATAATAATTGATCTCGTAAATCTTCAGATGGTTTTTCGATTCGCCACAGGAAAGATCGAATTTGTAGCTGATGACTATGTCATTGAGGGAGGACACACGCTTTCAGGCGATACCATTAAAAAGTTGCTTCTGTTGAAAATACCCGAAACAATATCCAGATTGGAGAATACTGAATACCACCTGATGGCCCAAGAGGTTCACAAAAACTATGAAAATGAAAAAGTCGTTACGGTTGTAGACGAGGTCATAGAAAAGCATAAGCTTACATTGTTAAGAGAATTGCTGTCACCGAGGATATTGTCTACTTCTAACATGCTCTGGTATTTAATTTTAAAGGAGCTGGAAATGCGTAATTTAAGGATTATCCTGAAGGCATTGACAGCCGGCATACCGTCATCAGACATTAGAAATTATCTGGTAATTGCATCATGATGTCACTGCAAAATTTAGATATTGCCGTTGTGGGAAATGAAGATCAGGTCGCGCTTATGCGGCTCGCCGGCGTTGAAAAGTATCAGGTAATAGAAGATGATCCGCAGATTCGTGAAAAGGTGCGAGAGGCGTTACAGGAATTTATTGACGATACCTCGACCGGAATAATTATAATACCGGACGACTGGAAAAGTTATGTAGATGATATCCTGAAATACGTCGGCGAAAGTAAGAAGATAACCCCTATTATAATTGAAATTCCTTCAAAATTTACAACAGAAAAAGAAGATGTGAGAGAATTTTATAAATCTTATGCTAAAAAGCTATTAGGATTTTCCATAGAAATCTAAAAAGCGATTTGTCCGGTTTATCTGATTAATCGGACAAACCAAACAAGAAAGGCATGACCAATGGGTAAAATCTGGAGAGTCTCAGGACCCGTCGTAATCGCGGAAGACATGCGAGGATCCAAGGTATACGAAGTTGTTGATGTGGGCGAGGCAAGGCTAACCGGAGAAATAATCGGACTTGAACAGGATAAGGCGGTTATCCAGGTCTATGAGGATACCGTTGGGCTTCGCGTCGGAGAACCGGTAGAAGGAACCGGGGAGATATTGATGGTGGAGCTCGGCCCGGGTCTCGTCGGGAGCATCTTTGACGGTGTTCAAAGATCTCTTGTTACGATGATGGAAGATATCGGTGATTTCCTTGAAAGAGGGGCACGCACATTCCCCCTTGACCGGGACAAAAAATGGCATTTTACACCTTCAGTAAAGGCCGGCGATCAGGTCGAAGAAGGTGATATTATCGGTACAGTTCCCGAAACGGGGCTCGTAGAACACAGAATAATGATACCGATAGGTATTAAGGGCAAACTGCTGGAGATATCTGAAGGCGACTACACGATAGAAGAGCCGGTTGCAGTTGTAGAATATGACGGAGAAAGAAAAAATATTACACTTATGCAACGATGGCCGGCAAGGAAGCCACGGCTCTACAAGCAAAGGTTGGATCCCGAGAATCTGCTCGTCACAGGAACCCGAATTATAGATTACATTTTTCCCCTTGCATTAGGGGGCAAGGCAGCTATACCGGGGGGCTTCGGTACCGGTAAAACAGTAACCCTTCAACAGATGGCAAGATGGGCTCAAACACAGTTAAATATCTATGTAGGTTGCGGTGAACGGGGAAACGAAATGGCGGACGTCCTCCATAGCTTCAAACAACTGAAAGACCCTAACACTGGAAAATTATTGCAGGAGAAAGAAATTTTCATTGCTAATACATCCAATATGCCTGTTGTGGCAAGGGAAATAAGCATTTTCATAGGTATTACCTTAGCTGAATATTACAGAGACATGGGGTACGATATTCTCCTCGTTGCAGATTCAACTTCGCGGTGGGCTGAGGCAATGAGAGAAATTGGGGCAAGACTCGAAGAAACACCCGGTGAAGAAGGATTCCCCACATACCTGGGTTCAAGACTTGCGTCATTTTATGAAAGATCGGGCAGGGTCGAATGCAAGGGAAGTCCTTCAAGGAATGGTTCGATTACTGTAATCGGGGCAGTAAGTCCTCCGGGGGCTGACTTCAGCGAGCCGGTTACCCAAAGTACCCTGAGGATCGTTGAAGCACTCTATTCCCTGGATGTCGCTCTGGCAAATAAGCGACATTTTCCCACGATAAGCTGGCTTACCAGCTACAGTCTCTATGCTGATGCAACCAGCAGTTGGTGGAGCTCTATCAGCACTGACTGGTCAGAAACAAGGGACATGGCACTCAAAATACTTCAGAAAGAGGCAGAACTGGAAGAGATCGTGCGGCTTGTTGGCCCGGAGTCTTTACCTGAAGATGATAAGTTGGTTCTTCTTGCCGCAAGGATGATAAGGGAAGATTTTCTTATGCAGAATGCCTACCATCCGGTTGACACTTATACGACCCCCCAAAGGGCTCATATGATGCTGAGTACGATTATGAAGTTTTACGAATTAGCCCGGGAAATGTCTGCATCGGGTACGTTAGTGAGCGATATCGCCTCGTCAAAAACACTGCAGAGAATATCCCGGATGAAGGATGTCCCGAATGAGGATTTTGATGACTATGTGAAAAACATATTGTCTGAAATAGAAGAAACTACGAAGGTTGAAGAAGGAATGATATGATGGAATCCCTCCAACTGTTTACACGGGAGACAAAAGCGATCAGTACTGCAAGAAGGTCACTCCTCGTCATTGAGAGTATCCCCGGTATCAGATTCAATGAGATTGTCGATGTTCAATTAGGTACCGGTGAAATGAGAAGTGGGCAGGTCATCGAGGTAGGCAAGAAGATGACAGTAGTCCAGGTATTTGGCGGCGTCAGCGAGGTTGACCTCTTAAGAAGCAAAGTAAGATACAAGGGTGAAACCCTGAAACTGCCCGTCTCTGCCGACATACTGGGCAGGTTGTTCGATGGAAGCGGGAGTCCCATTGATGGTGGTCCTCTTATTGTACCAGAGGACTACATTGATATTAACGGAGTACCTATAAACCCGGCATCCCGGCAGCCGCCTGAAGAATTCATCGAAACAGGTATTTCCGCTATTGACGGTCTTAACGTTCTTGTCAGGGGCCAGAAATTGCCGATCTTCAGCGGATCGGGCTTGCCTCACAATAAGATCGCAGCTCAGATAATAAGGCAGGCTTCCTTAAAAGGAAAAGAAGGGGATTTTGCAATTGTTTTCGCAGCAATAGGAGTAAGTTATGACGATGCCGCCTATTTTATTTCGAATCTCGAAGAGACCGGCGCGCTCAGCAGATCGGTTGGATTCATCAATACGGCATCTTCTCCGGTAATCGAACGATTATCGACCCCCCGTTTTGCCTTAACTGCAGCCGAATATCTTGCATGGGAACATGACCTGCATGTGCTGGTTATACTCACCGATATCACGAATTATTGTGACGCGCTTCGCGAGCTTGCTGCTATGAGAGGGGAAATACCGAGCAGAAGGGGCTATCCGGGATATATGTACACAGATCTTTCCTCCATGTATGAACGGGCCGGTAGAATCACCGGGAGAAAAGGGTCGGTAACGATCTTGCCCATTTTGACCATGCCCGACGATGACATTACCCATCCCATACCTGACCTTACAGGATACATTACTGAAGGGCAGATCGTCCTTTCCAGGGCTCTTGAGAGAAAGAGAATATATCCGCCGATCGATATATTTTTGTCCCTGTCACGAATGATGCGAGAGGGGATAGGGGAGGGAAAAACGAGAGAAGACCATAATAATGTATTTATGCAGGCATATGCAGTTTATGCAGAGGGGAACTATCTAAGGGAAATCTCAACTGTTATCGGAGCTGAATCCTTGAGCGACAGGGATAAAATTTACCTTGCCGCTGCTGATAGATTCGAGGAGGAATATATTTCCCAGAGTGAAAATGAAAGAAGAACAGTTGAGGAAACGCTGGAGAGGGCATGGAAAATTTTTTCGATGATTCCCGTTGAAGATCTGAAATTGATAAGCGAAGAGTTCATCGGAAAATACCTGCCCGAAACATCACAACCTTGATGCCACACCCCGACGTTAGAATAAATAGACCGTCTGCCGAATTTGCCCCTGTATTGTTTGACCGTGCAGCAAATTAGGCGGGCAGAAAACTTCACCTTACTTAAGGTACGCTATGGCTAAAAAAGTACAGATTACAAGGCCGACCAAGATTGAACTTGCCCGTCTCAAACACCGGTTCAAGTTGGCTACAAGAATCCAAAAGATTATCAAGGACAGGCTCTCAATATTAATCATGGAACTGCTTCAAACAGTAAGAGAATGCGCATCTGTTAAAGACAGACTCCTCGTAGAATTCTCAGAAGCTTATAAAGCATTGTCCTTAACTGCCGGGTATCACGGATACACATCTCTAAAAAAGGACCTCCTTTTAACTGAAATGGCCCTGAAGGTTAACGCCGGATCAAGAAATGTCGCCGGGGTCAGAATGCCATTTTTAGAAATTGAGAAAGCGGATGCAATGAAAGCAGAGACGAAGAATATGGCAGATACTTCCTCATTTCTGGATCACAGCACCGAACTTTCCCAAAAATGCCTGAAGACCATCATTGAACTGGCCGAACTTCAAAAATCCATGGAGCTTTTAGGGATGGAGATCAACAAGGTAAAAAGAATAAACAATGCCCTCGAGCATGTCGTAGTCCCGGGCCTTGATATGACCATAAAGTATTTAACCATGAAATTTGAAGAAAGAGACAGGGAAGAGGCTGCTCGTCTCAAACGTGTAAAGTTACTTATCGAACAGAGAGAAGCCTATGCCTACTGATCAATCTCCCGATGGATTCGTTGCGGGATACCTGAAAAACGAATTCAAAGCTTTAAATGCACAGATCCCGCGTAAACGGAAATCGCTCACCGAACTCCTGAAGGAAGAACACCCCCACGTGGCATGTAATGACGGGAGCGCACATTTTTTTAAGAAAAAGGAACTTGAGTATCTTTCGCAAATGCTATACGAGAATGAACAAACTTCTCTATTACTTCCAATAATTATAGAAATTATTTCGGATCAAGGCTGGGTGACCGTAAGGTCAAAAGGGGAAGCAGAAGCAAAGATATTTTCGAAGATTCTTGACATGAATGTGGTCTGCAAAGATGGTTTAATAACAATATTTAGACCTCAGTTAACGATTGTTAGAAAGGTGTTAAAAACAACTACACAGTATGTCTTTCTTTTTAAAAATCCCTGAGGATTTCTGCTGAAAAGATGAAATAAAAAAATCAATGGCCGGAGGATTTTCTTATGCCCGAAGAAATGCAAACTACGATAAGAGAGATTGAAAGCGAAGCTGAGAAGCTCCTTGATGAAGCCAGGGTTAAAGCCAGACAAGTGCTGGAAGATGCCAAAAAAAAGGCCGGCAAAATACAGTCTTCAGAGTTTCCTATGGATGAAATCACAGCGGAACGGGATAAAATAATTAACTCAGCTAAAGAAGAAGCAGATAAACAGATTGAGGATTCAAAGAAGAAGGCTCTACAGATTAAGGCAGATGCACAAGCGAAAACCGGTGAAACTGTAAATATGGTAGTGGATTACCTCAAGGGTAATCATTAATAAGAAAGAAGACCTGGCAATAAAAGGAATTATGACCAAGAAAGCGACAGGAGATCAGTTTTACGATCTTGCCGATGAATACATGAGAGAAAAGCGCTATGAAGATGCTGCTGTCCTCTATGAAAAATTGGTGGATATGAATCCCGGTGAAAATTCCCTTATCATGTCTCTGGCCTGGGCATACAGAGAAAGCAGGAGATTGGAAGATGCCGTTGGATGTCTCGAGACACTTTTTGAAAAAGAACTGAGAGGGAAGGTTTTTATCGGGTTTGCATTTGACGAACTGGTTAGAATGTTCGTGCATGAAGGAAAACATGACAAACTTGTCGATGTCTGTGAGAAGGCAGTTGCTGCCCAGCCAGAGGATGTTAATCTGCTCTCTACTCTCGGCAATGCATATTTGAGGGCTGATCACGCATATAAGGCCGTTGAGGTCTTCAAAAAGGTCATTCGTATGGAACCCGATTCTCCCGCATTTTTCATTAACTTCGGGAATGTCCTTGTTGCCGCTGGAGACCTCGACGGCGCTGAGAACGCTTACAATAAGGCTGTTGCCATCGACCCCCCGGAGGCTCCTCTTTTTTATAACAGGCTCGGGAATGTCTATTACAAGGCAGGGCAGTATGAAAGGGCTGAAAAGGCTTACAGAAAATCCCTGAAACATAGGTCTGACAGTTCACTTTGTTACTGCGATCTCGGTGATGTACTGGTTAAGCAGGGGAAATTTGAGGAGGCGAACACTGCTTACGAAAATGCCATCAGAATAAATCCTGAATCAGCAGCTATTTTCTATAACAGGTTCGGAAACACACTGGCAACGGAGATGCATCATCGTCAGGCAATAGATATTTTCGAAAAGGCAATCATCGCAGATCCACAAAACCCATTCTATTATCTACGACTTGCTGAATCCTGCACGACCGAGGGTTTTACTGAAGCAGCTGAAAAAGCCCTGCAAAAGGCTGGATTACTAAAAGAGACACCCTGATTTTCAGTAATCAAATCCGTCCTGTTTTCTTCATCGTTTCTTTAAAAACGTGATAAAAGGCTTCATTGTCGGCCACGCCCCGTTTTATAATCGTTTTGAAATCACCTAAGTTTTCCACGTTAACAATAGTGTTGACGCTTTTGTTAAACGCGGCCATGTTATCCATGGTTCTGAATCTATTACTTACCAGTGCCACAAAAATGTTCCTTCTGATGCCCATCGGAAGGCGCTCAAGATATTTGAGTACATTATTGGCATCAGGCTCGTCTGTATCAAAATTTTCATTCAGCACAACCATATCATATACATGAAACCTCATTGCCTTGAGCGCGTCTCGTGCAGATACGGTGTCCGTGACTTGATAGCCCATCTCTTTTAAAATAGATGTCATTTCTGCTTTTATTGAAGGGTCAGATTCGCAGATCAGGGCAGTTTCTGCACCTTCCTCAACGAAGTCAAATGGCCGGTCTGAAGGATCGTATGCGTCTGATGCTACCTCATCAACAAGTGTTTTGTTTTCCTCCATGATGTTTTCCTTTTCTTCCTTTAGAGTCTGTCATGCAGTAAGTATTATATTTATACATCTCATCTTCAGGCCATCTTTAGCCGCTTCTCAATCGCAAAATCCTCGAAATAACCCTGCTATTCCTGTGGTTTTACTCAATCGTATCGACTAAACCTGACCCAAATTTGAGCGCCTAATTACAACACTTGCTACATGACAGACTCTTACTGTTTTTTTCCAGAGTTTCCGTAGTCCATGTCTACTTCAAGTTTATCTATGTCAGTTGTTGTCTCTCCTTTGGCACTCTTTATAGCATCAATGCCACGGCCGACAATACTCTTGTTGGAGGCATAGGCCTTTGCGGTTTCTTCGGTGATGAGTCCCTTTTCGTATAATTCAACAATATAATCGTCAAAGGTCACCATGCCAAAGGGTTTGCCCGCCTGGATTATTTCATAGAAGGTTTTCCCTTCCGATTCACCGTGGAGGATCGTGTCCTTAACTCTCAGGTTAGTCCCCATAACTTCAAAAGCAGCAACCCGCCCTCCCCCTTCCTTGGGGAGGAGTCTCTGGCAGACGATCCATCGTATTGTGTCAGTTAAACGTATGCGAATCTGGTTTTCTTCTTCAGAATTGAACATACCTATTATTCGGTTGATGGTCTGACCAGCGTCTACTGTGTGAAGAGTGCTCATTACGAGATGCCCGGTCTCTGCGGCACTCAGTGCAATCTCGATCGTTTCCCTGTCACGCATTTCACCAACCAGAACTATCTTTGGCGCCTGCCTGAGAGCGGCACGCAGACCGGTAGCAAAACCGTCAAAGTCTGTACCCAGTTCTCTCTGGTTAAATGTGGCTTTCTTCTGCTGGTGCTGATATTCAACAGGGTCTTCCAAGGTTACAACATGAACAGATTTTTTTTCGTTTATATCATTTAACATTGCAGCAAGTGATGTCGATTTCCCGCTACCGGTTGCACCGGTTACCAAAACAATCCCGTTTTTCTCCTCTGCTATCTTGTAAAAGACCTCGGGAAGATTTAGCTCCTCGCAAGTAGGAATCTTGGTCTCAAGTTTTCGCAGTACGACTGAGTAATTTCCCCGCTGAGAGAATATGTTGACCCTAAAACGGGCCTTGCCGGGAAGTTCATAAGAAGAATCGCAGGACCCTTCAGCGAAAAGTGTCTCTGTCATACGACGATCCTGATTTATAAGATTCATAGCAAGGATCTCGGTTTGGAAGGGAGAAAGTTCAGTAATAGGAGGATCCATACTAACACTGGTTAGCTCGCCGGAACTTTCCACCTGTAATGGCTTGCCCACGGTAATATTCAGGTCAGAGACATTCTGATGTGAATCAAGCATCCTTGCCAAGATATAATCTATTTCCTGTTTTCTCATATTACTTCCCTCCGACAATAGAATATTTATACCTCTGTAAAATCTGTTGGGGGATGTTTTAAAAGAGGGCTGAACTTGGCCTTGTCGTTACACTTATTGTATGCATCGTTAACGCTTACCCAACCCCGATTGACAAGTTCCATAATCGAGTCATCCAATAACTGCATTCCAAACTTCTTCCCGGTCTGTATCATTGATGGAATCTGAAAAGTCTTCCCTTCCCGGATCAGGTTACGAACTGCCGGATTAGCAATCAATATTTCAAGAGCAGCACAGCGCCCCTCTTTATCAATGCGCTTAAACAGGGTTTGTGATAATACCGCCCGGAGGCCATCGGCCAGTGTGGATTGGATTTGTGCCTGCTCGTTCGCAGGAAAAACCTCGATAACCCGATCAACTGTCTTGGCCGCACTCGATGTATGAAGGGTCCCGAAGACAAGATGACCGGTTGATGCGGCTTCTATTGCAAGTGATATTGTTTCAAGGTCCCGCATCTCTCCCACCAGAATAATGTCAGGATCTTCCCGCAAAGCACCTCGAAGTGCTGCAGCAAAACTTTTAGTATGGAGACCAACCTCCCGGTGGTTTACTATACAACCCTGGCTCTCATGAACAAATTCGATAGGATCCTCAACGGTGATAATATGATCCTTACGGGTACGGTTTGCTTCATCAATTATGGCTGCAAGGGTCGTCGATTTACCGCTTCCCGTTGGTCCGGTTACCAGAACGAGTCCCCGGGGCAGAGATGCCAGCTTGGCAACAATAAGTGGAAGTCCCAATTGTTCAATGGTTAATATCTTACTGGGGATTTCTCTGAAAACTGCTGCAACACCATTCTGCTGCTGGAAAAAATTAGCCCGGTACCTGGCAAGCCCCGGGATTTCATATGCAAAGTCCATATCCCCCGTTTCTTCGAACTGCTTGATTTTATGTTCAGGCGCTATCTCATAAAGCATGCCTTTCAGATCATCATTCTCAAGTACATTATACTTTACTCGTTCCATCTCGCCTCTTATCCTTATAATCGGCTGCTGTCCGGCAACGAGATGAAGGTCTGATGCGCCCTGTTCGTGCATTAAATTAAAAAAAGCGTCTATTTTTGCCATAGTATTACCCCTTCAATTATAAGTGATAATAACTCTATTCAAAGCAACTGTTCAGCACTTCAATGCCCGCTATACTATAAAATTCTTGACACAAATGCAATAAGCAAATAGAATACTTCCGCTATCAGATAAACGGGTTGGGGATGTAGCTCAGTTGGGAGAGCGCGGCGTTCGCAATGCCGAGGTCAGGGGTTCGACCCCCCTCATCTCCACCAGAAGATACTTACCGAAACCATGCAAAACGATACAAGTTTCGGCATCGATATGAAGGTTAGACCTTTGAAAAACTGAAAAATATGGTTTTTCAAAGCTTTCAAGATATGAAAGGAGAGTAAAATGGATATTGTCGTAGGATTCGATGGGTCAAGTCCGGCGATGAAGGCATTGAGTCTGGCCAGGACACATGCGAAAGCCTTTGACGCTAAAATTCACCTGGTTACTTCCCTGAAAGGGGGTCCAGGGGAGAGTCAGGGAGATATAGATAAGGCCAAAAGTGCCCTGGAATCTGCGAAAAAGCTTGTTGAAGACGATGGAATTTCCTGTGAGGAGCACCTGTTGATTCGTGGCATGGATCCCGGGGAAGATCTCGTTGAATTTGCCGAAGAAAAGGGAGCCAATGCAATATTTATTGGAGTTTTAAGAACATCCAAAGTAGCAAAACTACTTTTAGGTTCTAATGCACAGTATGTAATATTACAAGCTACATGCCCGGTTATTACGGTCAAGTAGGTACACTAACGACTTAAAGGAATACAGCGAGACTCACTCTTTTTTGTGCAACCTTAGTCATTGGGAAGATGTCGGGGCCGGAGTTATCAGATATTGAGCAATTCCAGCCCTGAGTATTCATAACCCTAACACCATACAAGGTCTGATCATAATCTTTATTCTGTTTATTATGGAGCTTTTCGAATGTT
The DNA here is from genome assembly GCA_964650385.1 of uncultured Syntrophales bacterium. GTDB lineage: Bacteria > Desulfobacterota > Syntrophia > Syntrophales > JADFWA01 > JAUSPI01. The sequence continues at coordinate 42,973 of CAZYTP010000006.1, forward strand.
ACTGTTTTGAAGTGACGCAGGGTTAGATGATCGTGTAATATATCAACACGTCTTTCCAATATTTTGTGAGGGCATAGACCATCAGCTTTATCTTGTTGACCTTGTTCGAATCGACTTCCCCAACTCAGGTTTCAGAGAACACTTCTCTCTAATAGCCTTTTTCTCCTTCTCATCAAACCTGTTTTGGCGCTCGCATCAAAGCTGATCTTTTTTCTTGTTTATCAGCTTGATACTATGGAAATGATCAAAAACAATTGTCACTTGACAAACATTAGATCTTTGTTAAAAACAGCCAATAGATGTTCAGACCGTAAGTAAAACATAAAACAGAGGTTCCTATAAGAAGGGTAATATAGATGGCTCCAGATAGTAATATAGATATAAGTAAAGAGTATCGACCGGATCTCTTGTCTCTCAGGTCCCAGCTATACCATAAGAGAATAGAAAAGTTTGCCAAGTTATGTCCGCGGAAGTTTGTAAGTGAAGATAAAATATTCAGCCATATTAATCGAGGTAATCGAATATTTATCGGTACCGGCTGTGGAAAACCCCAATACCTTGTTAATGCCCTCACAGATTATGTGGAATCCCATCCAAAAGCCTTTTTCGATGCTGAAGTTCTCCATGTATGGTCGCTCGGTGTTTCTCCATATATGGCTGAAAAATTCAAGCGGAATTTTCGGCATAATTTTTTCTTCGTTTCTGACCTTACCAGGGAACCTGTCAATAAAGGGATGTCCGATTATACGCCGATATTTCTGTCTCAAATTCCGGACTTGATACTCAGCGGAGCGCTGCCGATTGATATTGCCTTGATCCAAACATCTTACCTGGATAATCATGGTTATATGAGTCTCGGTGTCAGTGTTGATATTGTTAAGGCGGCGACGGAAAAAGCTTCAATAGTGGTAGCTCAGATTAATCCTAATATGCCCCGGGTACATGGTGATGGTTTTATACACATAAATGATGTTGACTTTATTGTTGTTCATGATGAACCTCTTCTCAAATACGAAGTGGAAGATACCGATATTGAGGCGACGAAACAGATTGGCAAGCATGTATCACGACTGATTAAGGACGGAGATACAATTCAAGTGGGGTATGGAACCATTCCTAATGCAATCTTGTCTAACCTTGATAGAAAAAGACATCTTGGTGTTCATACGGAACTTCTTAGTCAGGGTATAGTGGATTTGATGGAAAAAGGGGTTATAGATAATTCAAAAAAGAGTATTAATCGTGGAAAGACAATCGCGACATTCTGTATGGGGGGGACAGAAACTTACGAATATTTACATGACAATCCCATGATCGAGCTTAGAACAATCGACTACACAAACGATCCCTTGATTATAGCTCAGCATGACAATATGGTGGCCATCAATACAGCCCTGGAGATAGATTTTACCGGCCAGGCAAGTGCGGAATCCCTGGGAAAGGTCTTCTATAGTGGGATAGGGGGACAGGCTGATTTCATGAGGGGCGCGGTGATGGCACGAAATGGGCGGACAATACTCGCCATTCAATCAACTGCACAAAATGGGGAAATTTCAAGGATATCACCTTTTCTTAAAGAGGGGGCGGGGGTAACTCTCAACAGAGGTGACATTCATTATGTCGTGACTGAATACGGGATAGCATATCTGCACGGGAAAAACATAAGAGAAAGGGCAATGGAATTGATCGCCATAGCTCATCCGAAATTCAGATCCTCGCTGATAAAGGAAGCAAAGGAAGCAAACATTATTTTTAAAGATCAGGCGTTTATCCCTGGAAAGAGGGGGGAATATCCAGAAAGTCTGGAAACGTATAAGACGACAAAAACGGGATTTGATATCTTTTTAAGACCGGTAAAGATCAGTGATGAACCCCTGTTAAAAGATTTCTTCTATGCCCTGTCAGATAGAAGTCTCTACAGAAGGTTTATTTCGAGACGGAAAGATATGCCGCACGAACTCCTTCAGGATTTTGTGGTCATTGATTATACGAAGGATATGGTGATTCTTGCTGTCTCAAAAGAGGAAGAGAGAGAGAGAATTCTGGGAGTTGGTCAGTATGGAATAGATGAAGCAACGCATACCGCTGAAGTGGCATTGGTGGTAAGAGATGATTGTCAGAACAGGGGGATAGCAACAGAGATACTTTCCTATCTTACATTTCTGGCAAAGAAACAGGGACTTCACGGTTTTATGGCAGACGTACTGGTGGAAAATAACATAATGCGACATGTCTTTGAAAAAATGGACTTTGCGATTGAAAGAAGAATCAGTGCCGGTGTTTACGAGCTCAGGCTCAATTTTATAGAGTAGTACGATATGATAGACGAAGCACCCCGTCCCCAGGGGGTAGCCGCGTGGAGCTCTTTCGGCCAATTGTTACGATATAAAAATATAAAAATTAATCCACTGGCAGTGGATACAATAATAATACTAATTATAAATGATTAGAGAGGTGACATACAAATGGATAAGTTGGTTGTAGCATCAACACGCAGAAACTCCGGAAAAACCAGTATCACTGTCGGATTAGCTAAAACGCTGGGGAAAAATTTTGCATACTTAAAACCTTTTGGTGACAGGCTGTATTATCGAAAAAAACGGCTTTGGGATCATGATTCTTCCTTAATGACGCATATCTTCGGTTTGAAAGAAAATCCCGAAGATATGAGCATAGGTTTTGAGCACTCCAGGATCAGGTATATGTATGATGAGGAAACGATAAAGCAAAAACTTTCTGAAATGATTTCCGAAGTGCAAAGTGGCAAGGATTTGCTGTTTATCGAAGGTGCGGAAAGTTTAAGGTATGGTGCATCTGTATATCTTGATCCTATTTCCATGGCAAAATATACAAATGCTAAACTGCTTATCGTCGTTAGTGGAGATGAAAGGACCGTTATGGACGACCTTTCTTTTTTGAAAAAGTATGTGGACATGACGGATGTAGATTTCAGGGGGGTAATTATAAACAAGGTTAAGGATATTGATTATTTCAAAGACACATATCTTAACAGCCTTCACGAGATGGAGATTAATATAATAGGGATTATTCCTCATAGGCATCAGCTTGCATACTTCTCAGTAAATACCCTTATCGATCGTCTGTTTACCAAGGTTGTTGCCGGCGAAGAGGGATTGGATAATATTGTAAGAAATATCTTTGCAGGGGCTATGAGTGCCGATGCTGCGCTGCAAGATCCTCTTTTTCAAAAAGAGGACAAAGTTGTTATTACCAGTGGCTACCGGACTGACATGGTCATTACAGCTATGGAAAGCAGTACTGCATGTATCGTTTTTACAAACAATATTCTGCCTGCTACAAGTGTAATCTCAAAGGCCAATGAATTAAATATTCCGCTCCTGCTTGTATCCGAAGATATGTATCAAATAGCAAAACAGATAGAAAGAATAGAACCTGTATTAACAAAAGATGACACCGAAAAAATAGATTTGGTGGAACAACTGGTTAAGAATTATGTAGACATAGAAAAAATGTGATTTCATAAAGTATAGAAAATATTTTATAAATAATCTGCTTTCCAGACCTTATTTATAAGGAAACCGAAGTCCTCTATAACTTCAGTTTCCTTAATGATTTCACTTATAAGAATAGGGGTCTAATTAGAACTAACAATATGTAAAGATAGCTATGACGACCCTTAAACCCACCAGACAACAACTTACATCATGGTCAAAACTGAATATGGCAAAGTATCGTCATGAGGGGGGACTTTTTCTGGGAGAGGGCATCAAGGTTGTGCAGGAATTGTTGAAAAGCACATACGATACGACGGCGTTGCTCACACTGGAAGAAAAGAAGAAACATCTGGAGTCCTTTTTATCAACGCTGCCGGGTCATATTAAGATTTATACCCTGAAAAAAAGTGAATGGAAAAGATTGAGTCAGGACAGCGAATCGGAAGGAATTATGGCACTTGTCAAGATGCCTCATTCCGAAAATTTTCCCCCGGCTCTGGAGAAGGGGGACAATCATCTTTTACTGCTTTATGAAGTAAACAATCCAAATAATCTTGGTGCCGTTATGCGTACGGCCCACTGGTTTGGCATCAAAACCATCATTCTTAGCACCAATTCGGCAGATTTTACCAATCCAAAAGTCGTTCGAAGTTCCATGGGAAGTCTGTTTCATCTGACAATTATCCCCGAAGTAGATTTCGATAAGGTCTTGCCGGAATTAAAAAAACATTATTTTTTAGTTGGCAGTACCGCACAAAACGGAGTTACACCACACAGCTGTACATATAAAACGGCACTTCTGCTTGGCAGTGAAAGTCACGGGCTGCCGGAAAAATTGACAAGTTTAGCTGCTGAGCAATGGTATATTCCCGGTACCGGTGGTGCGGAATCACTCAGCCTTGCACATGCGGCAGCAATTATGATGTATAAAATGACAGAGAGTGAAGCTCTCCCCTCACAGGGCTGAGCTTCCCGGTAAGGAAATATGTTTGTTTTATATTGCGCCCCTTACCCCGCCTACAAGGCGGGGCTTGCGGGTGCGCTCCCGGTGGAACGTAATTCCAGCGAGGTGACCCGTGATGGAAGAATATATCCAGATCACTATGACTACTGAAAAAAAGAAGGATGCCGAAAGTATAGCCGGTGTCCTGGTTGAGAAGAGACTGGCCGGATGCGTCCAGATAATTGGACCCATAACGAGTACCTATCACTGGAAAGGCAATATAGAAACATCCGAAGAGTGGCTATGTCTTATCAAGAGCAGGAAAGATCTATATGTGGAACTTGAAAAAGAAATCAAAGAAATGCATCCGTATGAGACACCGGAAATTATAGCTACACCTGTTGTTGGCGGCAGTAAAGACTATCTTAAATGGCTCAGTGATGAACTTAAAAAGGAATAGATGTTTTTAGGGATCGTTAAACAACCTTTTAACAAACTATCAAATTCAGGAGGCAAACATGCAGGTTTTAGTAATGTACCATTCAAGAACAGGGAATACTGAAAAAATGGCTAAAGAAATAGCAAAAGGTGTACAGGGAGTTGAGGGTGTAAAATGTGTGTTGAAGCCGGTATCTGAAGTTACAGAAGACGATTTTTTATCTTCTGATGGTATTATCGCCGGCTCACCTGTATACTTCGGGGTGATGGCCGCTGAGATGAAAGAGGTTTTTGATAAGTTTGTCGGCACCCGAAACAAAATGGAAAACAAGGTAGGCGCCGCTTTCGCGACCTGTTTTGACCCGTCGGGGGGTAAAGAAACAACGCTGATCTCCATCATACAGGTCATGCTGATATATGGAATGATCGTTGTCGGAGATCCTCTGGACGCAACCGGCCACTACGGTGTATCGTGTACCGGAGCACCGGATGAACAAACTGCTTTGAATGCCGCAAAACAGGGTAAAAGAGTTGCGCTGCTGGTAAAAAAATTAAGAGGCTAAAAATGAAGATTACACTTATCTATGACAACTATGTTTTCAAAAAAGGGTTGAAAGCGGATTTTGGATTTGCCTGCCTGGTAGAAGCGGGGAACACCACTCCAATTCTTTTTGACACAGGGGCAAAGGGCACTTTACTGCTATCGAACATGAGAAAGCTTTCTATCGATCCGAGTTCAATCGAGGAAGTTTTCATATCCCATAATCACTGGGACCATATCGGCGGACTTCCTCAATTACTCGAAGTGAATAAAAATATTAAAGTATATGTTCCCGCATCATGTCCCCCTCCTCCCGGCGTTAAAGAGGTAATAAGCGTAAGTGGTCCGATTCAAATTAATGAAAAGGTTTTTTCCACCGGTGAGCTCAATGAGGGGGAACAATCGATGGCAATCAAAACAGAAACCGGAGTCGTCGTGATCGCAGGATGTTCTCATCCGGGTGTGGAAACCATACTTGAGTCTGCTTCACAATTCGGGAAAGTCTGCGCACTCATCGGTGGTCTGCACGGATTTGATGATTTTGACATTCTCATGGATCTGGATCTGGTCTGTCCCACACATTGCACAAAACATATAAAAGAGATAAAGTCCTTATATCCGGAAAAATGTATAGACGGCGGAGTCGGAAAGATAATTTCGATTTGATTTTATTAGAAGGTATTGAAGAAATCCCCCTTTACTAAAGGGGGATAAAGGGGGATTTTAAATGAAGGTAAGCAAAGTAACCGAGATGAGGTCTCTGGACCGCTACGCCATAGAGAAACTCGCTATACCGCAAGAGATATTAATGGAAAATGCCGGGTTGTCTTCATATTTTGTTATACTGAATGAGTTTGGCATAAGAGATAAGAAGTTTGTGATTATCTGCAGTATAGGCAACAACGGTGGAGATGGTCTTGTTGTCGCAAGAAAAATCCTCTCAAATGGTGGAGATGCAAAAGTCTTTATTCTCGGTGACGTGAACAAATTTAAAGGTGCGGCGAAGATAAACTTTGACACAATATCAAAACTCCCGATAGAAATCCGACACATTGAATCTATCGAATCGATAAAAAGCGATGTCCTGCATTGCGATGTGATCGTTGATGCAATTTTTGGAACGGGATTGTCAAGGAATGTAGAAGGTCTTTACAAAGATGTTATATTGTTGATCAACGAAAGCGGGGGGAAAGTTTTCAGTATCGATATTCCCTCCGGTATCAATGGCGATACAGGGGAGATTATGGGTGCCGCAGTCAAGGCAGACTATACCATTACTTTCGGCCTTCCCAAGATAGGGAATATGCTTTTCCCGGGCTATGAATATTGCGGAAAGTTATATGTCACACATATATCCTTTCCTCCCTCCCTTTACAATAAAGACACAATAAAGGTAGCAATCAACGATTATATTAAACTTCCGCCAAAAGACAAAAAAGCCCACAAAGGGGATTTTGGTGAGACACTTTTTATAGCAGGCGCTTCAAGTTACTTCGGAGCCCCCTATTTTTCCGCCCTGTCATTCCTGAAGGCAGGCGGAGGGTATTCCCGCCTTGCAGCCCCCGTTTCAGTGACACCGTTTATTGCCAATAAGGGAAGCGAGATAGTTTTTGTCCCGCAGAAAGAAACGACCTCGGGAAGTATAGCACTGGAAAACAAAAACGCACTACTCGAGCTTTCCGAAACAATGGACATGGTGGTAATCGGCCCCGGCTTATCGTTAAATGAAGAGACGCAGCAGTTGACACGAGAGCTCACAGCGAAAATCAAAAAACCGCTCCTCATCGATGGGGATGGTATCACCGCCATTTCAAAAGACTTAGGTATAATAAAAAAGAGGAAGTGGCCTACAATACTGACACCTCACCTGGGCGAGATGTCGAGAATTACAAAAATGAGCGTAACTGATCTTGACAAAAATAAAATAGATGTCCTGCAGAGTACCTCAAAGGAGCTGAACGCAATCATCGTGTTGAAGGGAGCCCACTCGCTTATCGGTTATCCCGATGAGAAGGTTTACATCAACATGAGCGGAAACCCCGGCATGGCTTCGGCAGGATCGGGGGATGTCCTTACGGGAACGATCGCCGCGATGTTCGGCCTCGGGCTTACAATTGAAGACGCGGTAAGAAAAGGTGTATTCATCCATGGGTTCGCCGGCGATCTCGCAGCCGAAGATATAGGAGAAGACGGAATAACGGCACAGGACATACTCGATTATCTGCCCCTCGCCGTGAAGATTGACAGGGAAGGCCTCGACGAGACCCTGGAATACGCTTACGAAGGCTTATATATTATATAGGAGAAAAAAATGAAGGCATGGATTCTTGAAAAACAGGCAAAGATTGATGAAAAACCACTGAAACTGGCGGAAGTTCCGACACCTCATGCAAACGACGGAAAAATAAGGATTAAAGTCCTGGTATGTGGCGTGTGCAGGACGGATATCCATATCGCAGAAGGGGACCTCCCTTTAAGAAAATCGCCTCTGATTTTAGGACATGAAGTTGTGGGTATCGTTGACGAAATTGGCAAAAACGTAACAAAATTCAAAATAGGCGACAAGGCAGGCGTATGCTGGTTAAACAGCACCTGTGGAAAATGTAAATTCTGTCTTTCCGACAGGGAAAACTATTGTCCCGATATCAAGTCTACGGGATGGGATGAGGACGGCGGTTTTGCAGAATACATAACGATTTCAGAAGATACCGCATTGCTTTTAAATGATTCTAAATTAGAACCCGCCGACATCGCCCCTCTTATGTGCCCGGGCATAGCAGGCTACGCGGCGTTCAAGTTGACGGAAGCCCCGAAGGGCAGCAGAATGGGCCTTTACGGATTCGGCCCGACAGCCTTTTGCGTCCTTAAGGTAGCAAAATCGATGGGCATAGAGGTATACGTGGCTACCAGGTCTCCGAAAAATATCGAAGATGCATTAAACGCGGGGGCAGACTGGGCCGCGGACACATCAAAAGAAAAGATACCCTGCAAACTGGATTCGGCAATTGTCTTTCCCCCGGCAGGGAATCTGGTTGAACCTGCCCTCTCTCAGGTTGATAAGGGAGGAATTGTGGTTCTGGCGCCTGTAAGTTCATCTCCTATTGTTATTGAAAATTACAGCGAAAATCTGTGGGGACGCACCTTAGAGACCCTTTATAACGTAAAAAAAACTGAGGCTGATGAATTCCTCGAAATCGCGGACAGGCTTGAGATGAAACCGGAAAGAGGGGTCTTCCCCTTTGAAGATTTGCAGGACGTCCTCATCGCGGTCAGACACGGAAAAATGAAGGTGGCCAACTCTGTCATAGAAATTGCCACCGCTTAATTAAAGACATTCGTGTAATAGAAAGTAATTGTATGGCTTCGAAACTGCGCATCGTATTTCTTATAATATTGGCAATCATTTTTTCTGTTCCATGTGCGTTATCCCAGGATTGTCACCCGGGTATCCAGCAAATTAAGGAACGGGGAAAGCTCATCGTCGCCATGGTGAATGAAGATTACCCACCTTTCTTTATGGTTAACAAAAAGGGTGAGCTTTACGGCCTGGACGTCAAACTGGGAACAAACATAGCAAACAAACTTGGTGTAGAGGTCGAGTTTATCAGAAAAGCGAAAACCTTCGATGAAGTGATTACAATGGTTGTCCGTAAAGAGGCCGACGTGGCGATCTCCAAGCTCAGCAAGACCCTGAAACGTTCGGAAAAAATTCTTTTTACTGACCCTTACATTATTCTGAGACAAGGACTCCTCGTTGACCGTCTCAAGTTAGCCCGGATACAAGATGACGAAGACCCCATCGAATTTATCACGCATCTGAGAGGCGATATCGGGGTTATCGCTTCTACTTCCTACGTGGAATTTGCACAACACATATTTCCAAAGGCTACCATTAAAGAATTTGACACCTGGGAAGATGTCATAGCAGCGCTCGAGAAGGGCGATATTCTGGCTGCTTTTCGTGACGAACTGGAAATTAAGAAGATTATTCGCGCGAAGCCCCACATCAGCCTGGATGTTCAAACCGTTATTTTTAAAGATACGAAGGACTCGATTGCCATGGCCGTATCCCGAGATAATACTCTTTTTTTGTACTGGTTGAATGAATACCTGGAACTGATGAATTTCAATCTGGATGCCGACAAACTCCTGAACCAATATCCGGAAATAGATAAAACGACCAAAGCCAATGTCAAAAGAAAAAAACCTTAACCGACTGCTCTCATGGAATCTGCTTCTTAATCCCTGGGTCGTTATCGTTTCAATGATCCTGGGTATGTATATCGGTGCCGGTTACAAGAGACTTGCCGTAAATCTCGCTCCTTTCGGAAACATGTATGTCTCGTTGCTGAAAATGTGTGTCTTGCCCATTCTTGTTTCAGCGGTTTCGTACAGCCTTGGGGGATTGTTAAGATCCCATAGAGCACAAAAATACTTGAAACGGATGCTCATAGTATTTTCGCTCACACTTGTAATCACCTGCGCTCTTGGCCTTGCCTCCGGCGTCGTGGGCAGACCCGGAGTAGGAATCAATGAGGATATTCTGGGAGAGATCATTAACGATTCTCCTCTGACGCCCGATCTGGAAATCTTTTTTTACCAGCCCAACGACCCATCCGAACAGCTACCGGAGTTGCTGAAATTCTTTGCGAGCGTCGTTCCGGCTAATATTTTCTATTCTCTCACGAATGACAGAAATCTACAGGTTCTCCTTTTTGCCATAATCCTCGGGTGTGCCATCGGTTTGGTACATGCTAAAGCTTCCGATGACTTACTTATCCTGCTGGACGCCATATTCAAGGTTTTCTCAAAAATCATTCGATGGATCATATATGCACTTCCGTTTGGCCTGTTCTGCCTTATGGCCGATCTTATTTCACGAATCGGAACAGACATTCTGTTTTCTATGATAAAATTTATCGTTGTATTCCACATCTGCGCTATACTCGTACTCATTATAAATACCGTCATCATCTGGAAGCAATCAGGATCATCCTTCACGCATGTACTGTCCGCCCTGAAAGAACCGGTCATTATTGCTTTTGGAACTCGTAACGGTTTTGCTACGCTCCCGTCCGCGATGGATGCAATGCGCGAAAAACTCAACTTCGACCAGACGTCGACGAATCTGCTGGTACCGCTGGGTCTCACCATTTGTCGTTACGGAAACGTTCTCTATTTTGCGGTCGCTATCATATTTATTGCCCAATTATATAGCGCTTCCTTGGGACTGTCAGGAATTATGGTGGCCCTTATCTGTACTATTTTAGCAGGTATGGCAACATCCGGAGCCACCGGCATTGTCATACTCTCCATGATGGCCATTGTGCTTGACCCCCTTAACCTGCCCCTGGAGGCAGTGCTCATCCTCTTCATAGCAATCGACCCCATCGTTGAGCCCATGCGCACTGTGATCACGGTTCACTCAAGTTGTTCAGCGGCTGCACTGATTGCAGACCGGCCGGAAGTGCCGGGAGGTGTGACTCCTGAGGAGGGCGAGGGAACAAATAAAGATGAGTGAAAGGTTTGAGAGTGACAAAATTAACATTTCTGCAATCAGAAAGGAGGCACCATAATGACAGGGAGCAGCAGGCAGTTTAGCAGGAGCGGTATAATCATCGCATTGGTGTTGGTTTGCTGCATGTGGGCAGCATGTAAAAATTCAAATTCGACTTCCAAACCTGATGTACAGCTCGCCATGGAGCAGGTTGTGTCGCAGTATATGATGAAAAATAACATCCCGGGAGCAATCGTCGGTGTCTGGGTGCCGGGAGAGAAGACCTGGACCCATACGCAAGGTACCGCCGATTTGACAACCGGACGCAAAATAAAGCCGGAAGATAAGATTCGAATCGCCAGTATCACCAAGACATTTACCGCCACTGTCATATTGCAGTTGGTCGATGAGGGGGCACTGAACTTGGAAGACACACTGGACAAATGGGTACCTGAAATACCGCGAGGATCTGAAATATCATATTCGGAAAAGATTACCATCCGCCATCTCTGTAACCACACAGCTGGTATCTACAGCTTTACCGAAAATAAGGAGGTTCACGACATACTTATCACAGATCCTCTCAAGAAGTGGACACTCGAAGAAGTAATGAAGTATACGCTCGAGCTTGATATTAAAGGCAATAAAGTTCCATGCTATTTTGAACCTGGAGATACATATGAAAACGGAAATCCGAAAATCCACTACTCTGATACAGCATATGAACTGCTCGGAATGATTATTGAGCAAGTTACCGGCAACAAGATCGGCGATGAGATTCAAAACCGGATTCTCGACAAACTCGAATTGAAAAACACCAGCTTTCCATATGGACCGGAGATGACCGGGAACTACAGCCGTGGATACGTGCAGAAGCAGGAAGGGGGAGCACTAGAAGACTTTACAGAAACCGATCCGTCGGCACCGTGGGCGGGTGGAGCGATGATCTCCAACCTCTACGACCTGAAGGTCTGGGCCAAGGCTTTGGCTGAAGGCTCACTCCTGAGCGAAGCCACCCAGCAACAGCGATTGACCTGGGTTGACTGGCCGCAGCTGCCATTAGAAGGTATGAACGGGGCGTATGGATTAGGCATTACCTGCATGGGTAGGCTTGTGGGCCACAGCGGCACCATCCTTGGTTATAACAGTGCAATGTTTCACCTGCCTTCAAGAAACGCAACCATTGTTGTCTTGTTGAACAAGGGCAACCCTGGTGCAGGGGACGCTTGCGCCGTCAATATTTGTTACCTTCTCGCTAAGATACTTTTTAATTGGTTCCCAGAGCATTGCTAAATAGGGGAAGAGCAAGGGGAAGAGCAAATGGTTGCATCCCTGTGAAATTGGGGACGGGCTCAATTCTTGAATAAAAAATTGGCGGAAGTGCATGGGAATCGAACCCATCGTTGTGCCCGTACACACTGTAATCATGGTACACTCAAGCTATTTGCAGCTTCACTGATTGCAGATCGCCCACAAGTGCCGTGAAGACTGACATGGAAGGCCCCGACGAGGCCGTCAAACACGCCTGCGAAGGCATTCATTCGTGTAATATAAAAAAATTGAGTGCTTATACCACGCAAATGTGTGGCATAAGCACTCAATATAACAAAGCTGTATGCAGTTTTTGATTTGAAAATTTTGATTAAGATATGATTGAGTTGTTTAAACTCTTTGAGTTGACGGTATTTATCAAGGACATAGCAAATATATGAACTTTGAGAAAGAAGCGCAAAACATAAATACTACTTCAAATATTATTGAAATTAGAGCACATCACCTTTTATGTTTACAGGGCTTCCAGGGACATGGATATGACGAGGCCTTTGCACAAAACATGAGTGAGATAGTTAGGTACATAGATTTAAATCCCGATCTGGAGATAGAGATAGTCACGAAATGTGACGTTATCTGTGCTTGTTGTCCTAACAATGTAAAGGGAATCTGTAAAAACCTGGGTTCCGCTCAAAGTATTAGAGAAATGGACCTGTATGTCTTGAGAAAGTTGGGTCTGAAAAGGGGAACAAAAATCAGAGCCAAAGGCATTTTTACTTTTGTAAATACAAAGTTAAGCAACTCTTTAGATATTGAGAACTTATGTGGAGTCTGTGAGTGGAGGGAAAAATGTCTCTGGCCGACTCTGCAAGACAGATAGCACCCATTAAAAGGCATTTAGTCAAGAGAAAAAACTATCCCGTGGCAAGGAAAAATGATTTATCCTCGCAAAATGTGA
>CAZYTP010000007.1:0-54663 GCA_964650385.1 uncultured Syntrophales bacterium
TTGAGCAATCTAATTGCGCCTAACTTTTCATCTCACTGCGGGGTTCGTTGCAAATCACCGGTGCCAATAAGCAGAGCGCAGCAGCGCTTTTTAGCGTCCGAGTGAATTTGCCTTGTTATGTTTTTTCAACACCAATTCCTCGTGTTCCATCTACATTGCATTTATAAAACACAGGGTTGCTGTTGCCTTTTTCCGTAATATTACGCACTCGCTCTTGGGTTTGTTTTGAAGACTTTGCTCCGAAATATACCCCTGTTAGCGCACTACTATTAAACTTCAATATTCGATCTTCTGGCATCGTTTCTTGGAAGCTTACATGCACGATACGCCATTCACTCTCTTCAGACCAAGGCGCTAACTTTTCTAGAAAAAGATTTTTTACTCCGTGCGCATATTGTTTCCAAAATGATTTTGATATGGTCATTAAATCTACATCACCTTCGTTATCAAAAATTAGTATGTAATCATAGAACTTCGGCTTAGTTAATGAAGCAGAGTATCTGACCATATTTATATCTTCCATCCACTCAATGTATTTGCCTTCAAACGGTGCATTACTTATAAATGGAAAATGACATTTATTGCTGCTTTCTGGGTCAGCATCTACTTCAAATTCTAGACATATACCGGTATGGCCACTCGCATAATGCGACCACATTAGAAAGTTGTTGTAGTTTTGAGAAAAGCAGGCAACAGAGCTATTATTAAGAAATTGAGCAAACAGCGTTTCTAAGGTGGAAAATAAATTTTCTGCTTTTAATTCTTCTAACCCTTCTATTGCATAGGGATTTTCGCGATAAAATCTCGAAAGAATTTCAAATAGATCTTTTGTGGTGACAATATGGGTATCACGATTAGAAAAGTCGGCAGTTATATATGAACCAAGCTGTTCATAGATTATAGGATGCATCAATTTCGCTGCTAAAACATAATTATCATCAGACAGAAGCAGTACACCCATTTGTTTAGAAAGGAAATGAACAAGTCTATTTATCTCGGCTTTATTTTCCGAAAAAAAATCCAGTTGCCCGTTTAAATCAAGAGGGTCATTTAATTCTATTGGTGATGCTAAATAGACCTCACTATAAAGCAACTCCTTAAATAGAATTTCACTTAATGGTCTGTATCTATATAGTTTCATTGCCTTTAAACATAATCAGTATTTATGCGGATATGGATATCATCACCTTTGTAATGATATCAGCCTTTTTAAATGTAGGAAGGGTTATGTTCCCCGCCCCTTGTGGTTTGTTGGGTCGCATCTTAAAATATTAAATATTCACTATTTAAACTGAACAGCCGTAATACCATTGCTTAATATTTAAGATGTGACCCTCCCTTCTTTTATTTACTCTCCAGAATCGGTTTTAAAATATCCGGGCTTTTTTCTGCAAAGCTGTTCATTCGTTTTACAATCTCGCTGTCAGGGTTTGACCAGCGTTTGTGGAGTTCTTTAATTACATTTTCTTTTTGCTCGTCCGGCAACTGCTCAAAATCGTCTTCGCCCAATGTCTCTTTTAAATCCCGCTCAACAAATTTTAGAATGTCGATTTCTTTTTCTTTCATGTGGTCGGGGAAGTAGAGTTCGAATATCATTCCGTCAATAATTTGGTCGAATAAAGGTGATTTAATATTATTTTCAGAATTGTTCAGTCTGATTATTATATGAACAAGTTTCACTATATTATCATGGGTTGCCCTCTCTATTTCATTTGTAAAGTTTATCTCATATACTGGGAGTTTTGCTAAGTTTTTCAACAGTACTTTGGCAAAAGCTTTGCCTTTATTTAACGAGAGGCTTTCGTGTATATAGCTTATATATTTAGAGTTAAGTAAACCTAATAAATATAAAATTGATATTTTCACATCTGCTTTCAAATGTATCCCGTATGAAAGTGAATCAAAATAAAACCCATCTGAATCATAACTGGCAATAATATGGTCGGATGTTTTTCTAACTACAATTTTATTCGGGTAAAATATTTTTTCCTTTCGTAACGCAAAATCAACTTTCTTTTGTGCTGTCATTCCTTTTTTCGATTTAACATCAGACAAGGAAAGGGTTTTCTTTAAATTAATGTCATAATTAACCCATATTCCTGACCATTCAATTCCATACCTTTTAATGTTTTTGCCTAATAGCATTTTTTTGTGCTTATCAGACTCTTTTGATGATGATAATAAAATATGTCGCACATTACCTGGGTTAAGCCCATTTGAAACATAAGCAACATCGCTTAATAAGATTTTAGAATCCCTTGATATTGTAAGTTTGTTATGAAAATTTGATTCATAATTATCGATCAGCAGTTTTTGTTCATTAAAGTAATTTTCAATAACACAAAAAGGGGTTACATTTTTTACAGTGTTGTATACCAATACATTTTCAAGAGGCTTGTTGCTTGTTTGAGCAAAAAATATTATATTATCACCTACTTCAGCATTTTCAAAAACTTTACCTACTATTTCTGTAATTTGGGGGATTGCAAACTTTGAAAGGAGGATATTTCGAGTCTGCTTCAAATAGGTATTAAAAACTAAAGATTTGGGAATTATATAACTTAAGATAGCATTTTTGCTTTTCAGCAATGCTAATCCTTTCTCTAAAAATAGCACATATGTGTTAATTTTATATGATGCCATTTTATAATTATGCTTATATATTTTTTGCTCTTGGGGCTTGTCTGCTCCAATTAATTTATACGGCGGATTTCCAATCACAATATCAAATCCATCCCTGATATCAAACATCCACTCCGGGTCAAAGAAAGGAGACGAAGCATTCTGATCATAAGGGTCCCAGCTTGCCAGTTGGCGGGCTGTTTTATTTTCCCAGCCTCCTTCTATCAATAATTCTGCAATTTGTTCTCTCAGTGTTTTATCTTCATCTCTTAACTCTCGTTTCCGTCCTGGAGATTTTGAGCTGAAGAGTTTATGCCGTACTTTTTTAAGACTGTTTTCCAGCTTTTTTATTTCGGGATTTTCAAACAGCTCTCCCTGCTCCTTGGGCTTCTCTATTCCAATAAGGGTATTAGCTGCTACAAATTTGGTTTCAAGGTTCGGGAGTGGTCTGATTCCGAAGTCTCGTTTGGTTTTATCTACTTTTTGGTCAACTATTAAAGAGATAAAGAAACGCAGTTTGCTTATCTGGGTTGCAATTGGCTGAATATCAACACCATAAATACAATTTTCAAGCAGATAAAGCTTTCGCCCATAATCCAGCTCATTGTTTTCAAACGAATCTTCAATATCCTTTATCTGTTCCTTGAGTTCCTTTACAATGCTTTGACTTCGTGCGCTGTCTTCAACCTCTTCCGCTTTTTCAATAGCTTCATTTACCTTGTCAATCTGCCGCTGTTTCCAACTCTCGTTGCCGGGATCGAGTTTGTGAAGCAGATGAACCATTTTCTGTAGGATGCCCATGGGAAAAGCGCCGGAACCGCAGGCGGGGTCAAGGATTGAGCAAGCGTCTATAGCTGTGATAATCTTTTCTTTGATTTTGTTTTCCTGAAAAGGCTGAATATTATCAAATGAGATTAATTGGTGCAGCTTTGTATCTAATTCGTCAGTATCCTCAATGTCTCCGGAAAGTTTGTTCTTGAAATAGGCTATCAGGCTTTCATCCACCATATAATTTACAATTTCTCTTGGTGTATAAAAAGAGCCGGTCTGTTTTCTGGCCGTGGTTTTAGTCTCGGGGTTGTAACTTGCGAGTAGATTTTCGAATACCCTGCCCAACAGTTCCGGGTCGAGAGCGACATCTTCTTCAATGGGTGTATTCTCAGTAATGGTAAATTTATAAGAATTGAGGATTTTGATCAGTCCTTTAACTGAGGCCTTTTTATTTGTTTTGCCGTTACTTCCATAATCCTCACTTAAATCAACATGCTCTTCGGTTCCAAAAAATATATAATCGGGAACCACCAACTTATTATCATTTCTGTCAGAAAAACCATCCTGATATATAATTACATCTCCACCCCGCTTGCCTTTCAATTCCGGATCAGGTTGATCCAGGCATTCAAACAATCCTCCATTCATAAAGGGGACGATATCTTCAACAAGTTTTATAAACTTACCGGGATCTTTAAAACAGCTTTCATACCGCATCAAGTTTGTAACATTCATATGCTGCTTGTCTTTGCGAAACTCCCTTTTACCCATTGTCTGGTTAAGAGCGGCAAAGAAGAGGTTTTGCAAAACAGCCTTATAGTATGTACTGCCTTTGGCTTGTTCATCAAAGAGATCACCCAATCTTTGAGGATGAAACTCTTGTAACAACTCCTCTTTGATATATGTCGTATCAAACAGCTCTTCCGGTATAAGATTTTTCTCTTTCACAAACCAGACAAACAGGAGACGGGTCAAAAGACGAATAAGGTTTTTCGCGTTATGCTCCTTAACTCTCTCGTCTTCCTTGAATAATCCATTCTGATCTGACTTAAGAGAAGCGCCCGGAAATGTTACTTTCTTTAATGCCCAGAAATACCAGTTGGAAAGTTCTTTATAGAACTCCCTGTTAAGGACAGCTACGTTAAATACTTCCTGCCAGTATTTATAAAGGCCATCGAAAGAATTAACAGCATTCCTGCCGGTCCGGGCGATTGCCAGTTCTTGAAGGATTTTCAGGTGACCGGTGTGTGGATTGTTTACTTTTACGTCTCGGAGCAGTGAAACTTTCCCTGCCTTTTCACCTTCGAGCCATTCATGTTTGTATTTTTGTCTTTCCGCGTTCGCAAAAGCAATATATTGATTGTATCGGAAAACGACCACGACAGGCGTGTAGTGGAATTCCCTGTTGAACGCACGGGTAATTTCGGCAAGCTGTGCTCTGGTGGGAAGCAAGCCGTTTCCCCGCTCTTTCAGCGTTACGCCAAAAAGTAAAAGACCATCGTAATCCGATTTTATTTCCGAAGTATCGATGCTTTTGTTTCCTTCAAAAGCGGCGTCATCAACCATTCCGAGGAAGTAAACATCTTCAATCAACTTAAATGCCGGGAATGTCTTTGTGAGAATGTCCCGCGGCCTTGCGGGTTCTTCTGCTATATAATTTACAGGGATATTCAGATCTTCAAATAATGTTTTTAAAGCCGGGTAGAAATTATCAATATTTTCAAAGTAGTCCAGGCGCATATTACCCCTCGCTTTTACTCACCAGAAACCATGTTATCAGGTCAAAATTATCCGGTTTGTATTTATCATCTACCTTTATATTTTCTTTTACCCTTTTTATCGCAGAGGTGTCCCCACTTTTAATTTTTGAGAGGAGGTCTTTTGCTTTGCTACCCATACGGGTTTTTACTGTGCCGTCTTCCTGTTGCTCATCTTCAACGGCCTGACTTCGCAACCAGTTATTTACCGAATTTACAAGTCCTTCAATAGCCTGTCCTTCACCCTTTTCCACTGCCTCCGGCACATATCTGTTCTTTTCTTTATGTACAGTCAAGGCATCCAGAACTTCTTTCTGATTCAGCAAAACAGGTTTCCCGTTCATATCGATATATATTAAGTCATAAGTCTGGTAATTATGCTCTGTTACTTTGGATGGTCTTGCAGGATAGCCCAATAACGCAATTATTCCATCATCAGGACAAACTTCTTTTTCAGCTTTGAAGCCTGTGTAAACGCCTCTGGGCATTTGTTCATATTTTTTTTGATCCGCTTTCAGTTCTTCCAGCAAATCCTGCCTGTACCTTTCCAGCGAAAGGTCATCAAATCCTAGTCCTTGTTCGCTTACTTCAATGTCTTCCCATGATGTTTGCATTTGTTCCATCATTCTTGCTTTCATCTTGTTTTCAAGATTCTCGTCCTTTGCCATTTCGGCAAACGTATCAGAGAATTCCAGATTGACTTCCGAACCTGCCAGTTTCATGGCTGCCATACGCTGTTCAATTCTTCCCTGCAAATTCAAATAAGAGTTAATATTATTTGAAGGCCAGAAATTGATTCCGAATATTTTGCTGTTTGGAGAGCCAAGCCTGTCAATACGCCCCATTCTCTGGATAACTCTTACAGGATTCCAATGTATATCGTAGTTAATAACCATATCGGCATCCTGCAGGTTTTGTCCTTCACTTAAAACATCGGTAGCAATCAAAATATCGATAGGTTTCTGGATTTGCTTGTAGGTTTTCTCGTCATTCTGGTAAATCCAGCTTATCCACTCTTCAAAAGCTTCATTCTCAGAAATACCTGTAGAGCTTGGTTCAAAGTCCCACTCTTTTTCTTTAAATAATTTGGTAAAAGGAGTAAACCGCTCCAGGATTGGCTCAAAATTCTTTGTTTCATAATTCGAATCGTCAGTTCTGGAACCACTGCCACTGACAAGAGCGATTCTGCTAAAACCCCGTGCTTTAAGCTGGTCGAAAAGATATTGCGCGGTATCCTTATAAACAGTAAAAATCACAACCTTTTGATTGTTTTCATTGGCGCCTGACCTTTGCTTTTCGTTTATCTTCTCGATGAGCTCTTCCAGCTTATCATCAGCACTTTTAAGATTATTCGGTCTTATGGTTTCTTTCTCCAATTCCTTCTCAAAGCGTTGCATGTTCGTGAAAAGGTCATTAAGCGCATCGATATCTTCTTTCAGGTCTTTTTTGTATTTATTTAATTTGCCGGCAGCATCAATCTCTGAAATATTTATTTTACGTTTCTTGCCAAGTGTCAGTTCTGCTATTTCATCTTCTAAGTCATCTTCCTCAAATAATGATATTTCCGAACCATTCTCAACGGTGTTCTCTTTTTTCGCTTCTTGATAGTCTTTGATTTTATCCAGTGCATTCTGGTGATGATTCATTATTTTTTCAACAGTTGAATAGAATGAGAACCAGGAAGACTCCAACCTTTTAACCATCAATATGTACATCATTTTTACAAGAAAACGGTCTCGTAATCTTTCATCATGAAGAATATCTATATCTTCTGATTCATCAACCTCAACATAGAACGCGGGTTGATAGCCGGAAAGCATTGGTGGAAAATGATCGAATAATTCTTCGAAACTCTCGAAATTGCCCATTTGGCGAGGAGTCACAAAAATATTATCCGGTTTTTCCTTGACTGGAAAATCAAGTCCCGCCTGTTGTCCTTCAATCATCTTTCGAGTGCGGGCAACGGTTAAAGAATCCGTAAGAGTAAAAAAGTTTGCAGGTAATTTTTTAATGAAGTCTCCAATTTTTGGATTGCGTTCTTCCCGCCATTCGTTAAAAGCTTTCTGAGCTGTGCGAAATGTGTAATCAATATTCCTGATTCCTAAAGATTCATTAAATCCATCAACATTACCTTGAACCATCAGCTTAAATTGATTCCTGATGTCGTTCAACGAGTTGTTTATTGGTGTTGCAGAAAGCATCAAGACCTTGATATCTTCATTGCGCTTCAAGATTTCACCAACAAAGAATTTATACCGTTGGGATTTGTCATTTCTCATATTGTGACTTTCATCAATTACTATCAGTTTCGGTTTGTCATCCGTAAAAAGTTTATCCGCCCGGTCGATGTATTTTTCCATCCGTTCCATCTGCATGTCTGTATGAAATCTGATGAAATATTCAAATCCATCTTTTTCAAACTTGGAATTTTGATGGCGTAGGTAACGGTGCCAGTTGTGTTGCAGTTTTTTGGGACAGGTTAAAATAATCTCTCTTCCCTGAAGCTGAAAAAACTTCATAACGGCGAGAGCACTCCATGTTTTTCCCAGCCCAACCGCATCGGCAAGAATGGCTCCATTATATTTCTGGAGCATTTTTATTAAACTTAAAACCCCTTTACGTTGAAAATCATACAGAGCATTATATACAACTGTATTTTCCAGCCTTCCAATCTGACGGTTAAAATCCGGATTATCGTGGGTGCTGTCTATTTGGCTTCCAAATAATTCAAAAAGAACTTTGTAATAGAGCTCTTTGGGAGAGTATTTAATAAATATTTTTTCAATTTCTTCAATTAAATATTCTTTAAATGGTTTTGTGTATTTTTTACCGGTTTCATCTATTAGGGTTTTGTCTTTGTGGGCCTGTTTGCACATCCACAAACCGTCAAACCAGTCAGCTAATTCTTTATACTGGTTATTATTGCCTGTCTCAGCAATATTCAATTCTATGTTGTTTGTTTCTTTTAACCCGATTCCGGCTTCTGTTAAGTTGGAACTTCCGGAAATAAAATAATTGTTTCTGTCATCATTAGCGGAAGGTTTAAAAAGGTATGCCTTTGCATGGCAAAAATTAGGCTCCAGGGTCTTGGCATTAACATTGTCTTGTTTAAGAAATGCCACAGCTTCTTGAGCTAATTTGTCGAGTCTTAAAGCTGCCTCGACAGTTATATTTTCATTAATTAAATCAAGTGTTCTGTCTTTAACGGCATCTATATTTACTATATCTCCGAGAACAAACCGATAATCTTTGATCTTTTTATTAACAGTTCTTGACAGATAGGCCAACGCACCAACAGTAAAATATCCGGTTACAATATTCAGGTTGCCTTCTTCTGTATATTTTGCAATCCATTCATGAACTTTTAAGTTTTGATTTTCATTATCTAAAAGCATAAATTTTTTCCTTGTTCAATTTGCGCTCTGGACGACGGAATAAATCGGTAAATCTGGGACAGGTCTTGTTTTTTATCATCTATTCAGCTTACCAATCCCTAAACAAAAAACCCCGCCTCTATTTAAGAGAAATGGGGTTCTGTGCGATTTTCTGCCATCTTTCAGACCTTTTTGTTTTTAAGAAGAAAAGATCGGTTGTTGTTTAGGCCATGATACCTTCTGTTGTTTCGTTAAAGCTTTTGTATAGTCAACAAAAACGGCTGGTATGTCAAGGAATATCGCTGATTTTTGTTAAGGATTGAGGAGCTTATTTGCATGTATAAACATGTCCATGGCATAGACATGTTTTTAAAACGTGGTCATGAATGCACTAAATCAGTGCATTCATTTTGAAGTATGCACTAACAATGGCTATATTGGTGCATACTTTCAGTATATGCACTGAGCCAGTGTATTCCTTATTGTTTTGTAAGTAGTTTATATAATGCTATATTGAGGTATACAAATTCATTCCCGACTTTTTCCCTCTTCAAAATCCCGATCTTTGTCAGTTCCTTGAGGTAATTGCTGGCAATATTACGTGAAGCAATTCCCTCTTTCACAAGAAATGCAATTTTACAATATGGCTGCCGGAATAGAAGCTCGATGAGTTCCTTGGAGTAGACCCGTTCTGGAAGCTTTTCCCTGGCTAATCGAAAAGTCTCTTTCATAAGGTCTCTGATGCCGATTATCTTGTCTCTTGTATATATAGCCGTGTTTTCCACCGCATCGAGCATATAAAGGATCCAGGGCTCCCACTTCTGGTGTTCTGTAACACCTTGGATCAGTCGATAATAATCACTTTTGTTTTCGATGATGTGTTTGCTCAGATAAAGGACGGGCAGTTCGAGGAGGCCTCTGGATACGAGAAAGAGAATATTGACGATTCTGCCGGTTCTTCCGTTTCCGTCTGAAAAGGGGTGGATGGATTCGAACTGGTAATGAATGACGGCGAGCTTGATCAAAGGATCAATGTCATCTTCCGCATGGATGTATTCCTCCAGGTTTTTCAGTTTATCCCGAATAACGGTTTCCCCTTCCGGGGGCGTATAGATGATGTCACCCGTGACGGCATTTGAAACTACGGTTCCAGGTATGTTTCGGATTCCCGCCTGATTTTTCCTGATAGTCCGAACCAGTTTAATGAAGAGATTCGTCGATAAAACCGGCCGTTTTTTCAAACCGGTAAACCCTTCCCATAGAGCCTCCCGGTATCGAAGCACTTCCTTTGTGGCCGGATCGATCTTACCTGTATCCGACGTAAAGGCACGGAACAAAGAATCGTTGGTGGTTACAATATTTTCAATCTCCGAACTCGATCTGGCTTCCTGAAGGATCAGGGAATTTACCAGAACGGACTGATTCGGTATGGTCGCACCAAGCCCTTTCAGCTCAGCCAATGCCCTTCCGACGGAAATGGCCTTTCTTAATACGGTTCTTGTTTCGATTTCCGCCTTTGGCGGAAGCAATGGGAGATTGTTGTA
Organism: uncultured Syntrophales bacterium; assembly: GCA_964650385.1. Classification (GTDB taxonomy): domain Bacteria; phylum Desulfobacterota; class Syntrophia; order Syntrophales; family JADFWA01; genus JAUSPI01. The sequence goes on from CAZYTP010000007.1 coordinate 10,069, forward strand.
TGGCTTTTTCGGGTTAAATTTCATAACCAAGACCCTTCTTGTGCCTGGGAAGAAAAGATCGTTCGTTGTTTAATGCATGATACCTATTCTTCTTTCGTTAAGGCTTTTGTATAATTAGCAAAAAAGGGTGGGATGTCAAGGAGTAAAATCCCCCTTGCTCCCCCTTTAGGAAAGGGGGAGATTAAGTGAATAGCGATAATATTATTTGTTGTTCTGTCCGACAAATGTCCGAAATATATCCGTTATGTCTGATAAAACTTCAATTCACTCCCTCCAATAATAATCAATGCAGATTATCATCTTAGTCCTATATCAGCCCATTATTAGCCCTTTCAGCCCTTTATCAGCCCTTTGTTTTGCTAAGGACGTACTCCGTTCCCCTTCCAGTGACACCTAATCTATGAAAGATTTCTCTTTGAACCAGATTTCCAAGATCTGCTGTAGCAGTTGGTTTGGATATTCCAGTCAATTCTTGATATTCCTTATTCGTTATTTTCCCCTTTTCCTTCACATACATGAAAGCTTTTATCTGTCTCTCGTTCAATCCAAGTTTGCGTAAATATTCTTCTGTGTAAATGTCTTTTCTAAACTCTACCTGAAAGCCCTGCTGGTATTCCTCGAAACCCGGTTCGGGAATTCCCGCGCTTGTGCACAGATTCTGCATTTTGCTGATTCCGCTCCCCCATTGTTCTATCAAACCCATATCGTATAAAACGGCGCCGATACCTTTGTTTCTGAGAACAGACCCATGAGGTTTTAAAAGCTCTTCCATCGTCATACCCATGGGCAGCCCACCGGGGTTCCAGATGGTCAACCGGTCATCATATATTCTTACCTCTGTATTTGACGGCATTGTATAGTCCCGGTGACACACGGCATTTATGATGGCTTCCCGTAACGCTTCAAGAGGGTAATCCCATACCTCCTCTCGTTGTGGTCGTCCGGTAATAACAAATTTAACATTGATATTTTTGCGGATGAAATCCATCGCCTCGTCTATCTGCTCAACAATCGTGCCTTCAATCATTCGATCATCGATGACAATGATTTCTTCTTTAAACCTGCCACAATGAATCAATCCCTGAGATCGAAGATGTTTCGAGTCTTTCCGGAAGAGGAAAAGCGCCGCCCATGTCAATTTCCTTTCCTTGACGAGTTCCAGTTTTTTAAGAATTTCTAAAGGTTTTTCATCATCTCCAACATCTCTTCTCCCCGCATCTTTTGAACGCCTGATGTATCTTTTGATTTTTTCGGGGTCTATGTCGGACATTGTGGCATCCGGCGCCGGTGTTTTGTCCCAGCTTGTACCGGTAGAATGCAAATGCATTTCAGCGATATCCTGCGGGGTCATCAGGCGATTGCTGTTTCCCACCCTCCGGTAACATCTTCCCTTCGTTGATACGAGCTTGATGGGAAATTCTCTGATTTGGACAACAGCAATTGTTTTGCCCTCAATCTCCGATAACTCAACCTCCGGTATGATTCGCGGCTGAGTCCCCTGAGATATTTGATTCGTCCAGCTAATCAGGGTTTCCTTTCCAATCTGAACTCCCTTTTTAAGACCTTGATCGGAAACACCAATGAAGATAAGCCCACCCTTTGTATTTGCAAAGGCAACAGCAGCCTCGACCGTCCTGTTATCAAATGTTTCCTTAAACTCAACGGTTTCGGACTCACCCTTTTTTATTAATTCGTTTATCTCCGGTTTGTTCATTATGCCTTTAGCCTTTAGTTCCCATCTTATGTGTTACATTAGCAAAACCCCGCCTCTCTTTGAGAACAACGGGGGTTTTTTTGTTTCCCTGCCATCTTCAGGACCTTTCTTGTGTTTAGGAAGAAAAGATCGTTTGTTGTTTAGTCCATGGTACCTTCTGTTATTTCGTTAAAGCTTTTGTATAATTAGCAAAAAAGGATGGGATGTCAAGGAATATCAGTAAGTCTTGGTGAAAGTTGAGGAGTTTATGGCACGGACAAACAATACCGGATCAAGGTCCGGCACATGGTTTGTCCATGGCACCCCTTTTAAGGATATAGTAATTATGGATTCCCGATCGAGTCGGGAATGACAGTTGGGTAAGTTGGGAATGACAGGGGAAATTGAGTGGATAATGATAATCTACAGAAGCTTGATAAAACCTTCTACGGTTAGGCCTACTTGACGAATAATAGCACGCAACGTTCCTTTAGATATCTCCTTGTGGTCAGGAACTGTTATTCGGCGGTGTGGGCGTGATTGCTGGCGCAACACAATATGGCTTCCCTTTTGTCTATCTTTTTCGTAACCGATTTTGTGTAACGCCCTTACAACTTCACGGCCAGAAATCTGAGGCAGGGTACTCAAACGGCTACCTCTATAATCTCTTCATTAATTGATGGAGGTACTGGTTCGCCATGAGCTTTCAGGCTTTCCAGATATGCAGCAATTGCTTCCTGGATATTCTGCAAAGCTTCTTCCCGGGTACGGCCCTGTGAAATGCAACCGGGCAGTGCCGGCACTTCAGCAACAAACATGCCGTCTTCGTCTTGCTCAATTAAGGCACGATATTTCATTTGATCTCCTGTAAGAATTTGTAGTTAATCATTATTTATGATTGAAATATATCAATAAGCAAATGAATTGTAAAGTTTTGATTTTATGGGCTGGAACACGGACAAACAAGTTTGGGAATCTCCCCGCCCTGTGGGCGGGGCTGCTTCCCGGTAAGGAATATGTTTATTTTATATTGCGCCCCTTTACCCCGCCTACAATGCGGGGCTTACGGGCTTATGGGATGCGCTCCCGGTCCATGGCACCCCGTATTGAGAGAAATTTTTTTGAAAAAAGGGAAAATGTGTGTATAACGGTATAACATGTTGAAAATAAAAGACGGGATTCTTGTCTATGAATAGCTTCCGGGAAACCATCCAGTTTTACCTTGTTGACTCGAAGACGCCGCTGGGAAAGCTGATCGATATATTCATAATAATTCTCAACTTTGTAATATGTGCTATTCTTGTCGTTGAGACATACGATGTATCAGAGGCGGTGCGGAGGCTTCTCTGGAATACGGAAGTTATAATTGTGGCTTTTTTCATCATCGAGTACGCGGCGAGGCTCTATGGATCGCAAAACAGGCTGAAACAACTGGTCGATATTTACAGTGTGATAGATCTCATAGCAATCCTGCCCACAGTGGCGATCCTTATGTTTCCGGTCTTCGGCGTTTCACTCAATGTGAGGTTCATTCGTCTGATAAGGGTTTTCCGAGTCTTTCGGATCTTCAGGTTTTTACGTTATACCGCGGACCCGGATTTCTTCTTCGGGAATATCACCGTGCATGTCTTGAAGGGTGTACAGCTTCTGATTACAATATTGATGATATTTTTCATCTCTTCAGGCCTCTTCTATACCGTTGAAAGTTCAGTTAACCCTCACGTCAAGAATTTCGGCGACGCCTTTTATTTCACGGTAGTAACTCTTACAACAGTCGGTTTCGGTGATATTATTCCGCTTTCGGAGGCGGGACGCTTGGTAACGGTACTGATGATAATTTCAGGGATCATTCTTATACCCTGGCAGGCAAGCCGGCTTGTAAGGGAGTGGGTACATATCGCATCGAAGCAGGATATTACCTGCCAGCAATGCGGCCTCCGTTATCATGACAAAGATGCGTCGCACTGTAAAAGCTGCGGGCATGTTATCTATCAGGAATACGAAGACGGTTAGTTTTAAATAACTGGTTTTTCTCGTGACAATGCTTGCATTAAAGCCGGGGCGGGAGTATAAATGGTGAATTCTTGTAAAAAAGGAGGAAAAGGATGAAAAGGCTGAAAACAGCACTGATTTTCTTGCTGGTTTGTGTGTTCATGTTCACGCCGGTTGCGGTGGTATTTGCCGGAGGAGAAACACCACAGGAAGTGTTTTATTCCCTGGACGTGAACCATGATGGTAGGATTATCAAAGAAGAACTGGTGATCATCTACCCTGATAAGACCGTTTTGGAAACGAAATTCATTGAGTTTGATAAAAACGGCAATGGTTATATCGAACAAGATGAATTTATTGAAATTTATAAGAAATAACGACGATTGAGTCTATACGGCCCGTTCGGTGAAACGGGCCGTACCTTAATAAGTTTTGGTGGCGATGCCGCCTCTAATCGTGCGTCTTCTTGAGGAGCCAGGCCATATTTTCGCCCAGGACTCTCATGGTCTGAATCCCTTCTTCATCGTCTTCCACCTCGCCCTTATCCCTGCCGATCCCGACGTTCCAGTAACTTGAGCCGGGAACGATCATCTGGCTTACAAGAAAAAAATGGTTGAGGGTATCAAATGCGTGGATGGACCCCGCACGGCGAACGGCAACTACGGCCGCGCCGACCTTACGTCTGAACATCTCACCATTGGCCCTGGCCACAAAACCGGCACGGTCGATCAGCGCCTTCATCTCGGTGGTGACGTCGGTGAAATAGGTGGGCGATCCCAGAATGATCCCGTCGGCCTCTGACATCTTCCCGATGCACAGATTCGCGATGTCATCCGTCACCGCGCACCGCCGTTGAAGGCAATAACTTTCATTGATGCATTCGTAAAAAGTCGGTCATTCCCGCATAAGCGGGAATCCATAGAGGGCTAAGCACTTGAAAAGACTGGATTCCCGTTTTCACGGGAATGACAAAATTGTGCATATTTCGACTTTTTACGAGACTGTCTTCATTAGTTGCCCTCCTTTTCGGAAATCTATTGTTTTACCGGCTAATGAGGTTGTTACTTAATGTTTTACGTTAAGTAACAGAGGCCTCAGTTTAGCCCCGCTATTTTGAGCGCTTCTCTTTCCAGCTCTGAAAAAAATCATCTTGTTGATTGTCTACGGTGCTGCCGGATCTTTGATGCCGGCTTCGTTGAATCCTTTATTTCTGAGGATACAGCTATCACACTGCCCGCATGTCTTTCCCTCCGGTGTCGGATCGTAGCAACTGTGTGTCATACCATAGTCTACACCGAGTTCAATTCCTCTTTGAATGATTTGGGTCTTGGTCATCCGGATGACCGGTGTCCTGATCCGAATACCGATTCTCCCCTCGACGGCTGCTTTTGTTGCAAGATTTGCCATCCGTTCAAAGGCCTCGACGTATTCCGGGCGGCAATCGGGATAACCGCTGTAATCGACCGCATTGAACCCTGTGAAAATATCCGATGCGCCGAGTACCTCCGCCCAGGCTAATGCGTATGATAAAAATATCGTGTTCCGCGCGGGTACATAGGTCACTGGGATTTCCTGGTGCATCGCCTCTTCTTCCCTGTTTTTCGGAACATCTATATCATCGGTAAGCGCCGACCCCCCTATCATTCTCAGGTTAATATCAATAATAAGGTGTTCTCTTGCCTCGAAGACCTTCGCGATCTTCCTTGCTGCGGCAAGCTCTACTGAGTGGCGCTGCCCATAGTGGAAACTCAGGCTGTAAATCTCGTAGCCCTCTGATTTTGCAATAGCCATAACTGTTGTGGAATCGAGTCCGCCGCTTGAAAGAACCACGGCTTTTTTTCCGGTCATACGAGTATCTCCTTCTATACCCCCCTCTGTTCAGAACCCCATATAAATTTGTGAAGCTGTATGTGGAGTCTTACATTCAGGTGATCCTCAAGGATCCACTGTGCCAGGGTCTTGGGGTGTATCCGGCCGAACACATTTGAAAAGTGGATTGCGTTTTTGACCGGAGAATCGAGATTGATGTTGTCGAGAATGTTTTTCGCATATTCATAGTCCGCCCTGTCCCCGATGACAAACTTTATCTCGTCGTTTTCTTTTAACCGTTTCAGGTTTTCCGGGTTGCTCTTCTTTTCCTCACCGCTCGAAGGACATTTGATATCGATGATTCTTATACAGCGCCCGTCAACTATGCTGATGTCCCGGCTGCCGTTGGTTTCCAGTAAAACTTCAAAACCTTCTTCGAGTAATCTGTGTATAAGGTTGGGGGTGTCTTCCTGTATCAGGGGCTCTCCGCCGGTAACTTCAACGAGGCTGCACCGGTACGACGAGACTCTGCCGATGATTTCATCGATCTCCATCTCCTCGCCTTCACTGTACGCATACTGGGTGTCGCAGTAGGAGCACCTGAGGTTACAGCCGGTCAGCCTGACAAAGACGCACGGCTGGCCGGTATAGGACGATTCGCCCTGGATACCGTAGAAAATTTCATTGATTTTTAGAGACAATTATTCCTCCCAGTAACAGGCACCGGTATTTGCTGTTTCCGAGACCATCACTTTTGAAACCTTCACATTATCCGTATTAATCTTTTTGCCTATCTCGGAATATAAAAATCTGGCAATGTTTTCGGATGTCGGGTTAATTTCCCTGAACGCCGGAAATTCGTTCAGGTGAGAATGGTCAAGGCCTTCGAGCACATCCCCGACGGCCTGCTTGACCTCCCTGAAATCGATCCCTATCCCTATTTCATCCAGTTCCCTGCACCTGATAAAAACCTCTACGTTCCAGTTGTGGCCGTGTATTCCGGCACAATCACCCGGGTAGCCCCTGAGTGAGTGGGCGGCGGCAAATTGTATCTTTACGTTAATTTCAAAAATACCTGACATTGTTTCTCCTTTTTTCAGCCGGTCTTTGCCAGATCAAGTCTCCCTTCCCATCTTCTCAGGAGTACTTCTTTCAGTAACTTGTGCTCCGGCTTTTCCAGAGAGGGATCTTTTTCAACAACTGAAAAGGCCTCTTTTCTGGCTTCGTTCAATATTCTTCCGTCCCGGAGTATATTCGCTACCCTGAAGTCGGGAAGCCCCGATTGCCTTGTCCCCATAAACTCGCCGGGCCCCCTTATGACAAGGTCCTCTTCCGCTATCCTGAAGCCGTCGTTTGTCTCTTCCATTATACGGAGTCTTTTTCTTGAAGTATCGGACCTGGCGTAGCCGGCGAGCAGAATACAGTAGGACGGGATGTCGCTCCTCCCTACCCTGCCCCTTAACTGGTGAAGCTGAGAAAGGCCGAATCGTTCCGCGTGTTCGATAACCATAAGAGATGCCTGAGGGATATCTATGCCTACTTCTATTACCGTGGTAGAAACAAGGATATCAATTGCTCCCCCTGAAAAATCGGTCATTATTTGGTCCTTTTCGGTACCCTTCATCCTTCCGTGTATCAGTCCTACCCGGTACTCCGGGAATATTTCTTTTTGAAGATGTTCGGCCATACGGGTCGCATCTTTTAGATCAAGAGTTTCCGATTCTTCAACCAGCGGATAGACTACAAAGGTCTGATTTCCCTTTTTCAGTTCCTTGTCTATTATATCATAGACTTTTTCACGGGAGTTTTCGTAGAATATCTTTGTGCGAATCGGTTTTTTACCCGGCGGCATTTCGTCTATGACGGAAATATCGAGGTCACCGTAAACGGTCATTGCGAGACTTCTTGGAATCGGTGTAGCCGTCATCACCAGGACATCCGGATTTATCCCCTTTCCGCGAAGTGTTGCCCTCTGAACCACACCGAAACGGTGCTGCTCATCTATTACAACAAATCCGAGCTTCTTAAACTCAACGCCTTCCTGAATGAGGGCATGGGTTCCTATGATAATATCCACATCGCCTGATTCGATCCTTTTACAAACATCTCTTCGTTCTGCTGTTTTTTTGCTTCCGGTAAGTATAGCGACTTTGAGGCCGAGGAGGCCGGCCCACTCTTTTATGTTGGAATAGTGCTGTTCAGCTAATATCTCTGTGGGGGCCATAATAGCCGCCTGATAACCGTTTTCGCACGCGCAGATCATTGCCGCCATTGAAACGACCGTCTTTCCACAGCCAACATCGCCCTGGAGCAGTCTGTGCATTGGAAATACACGTTTCATATCTGCCTGTATTTCTTCTATTACCCTGTTCTGTGCATCGGTCAATTCGAACGGGAGTATCTGTAAGAATTTTTCATTGAGCTTTCCGTCCGTCTTGAAGGTGATGCCTTTCTCAAGGACATATCCCTTTTTCTTGAGAGCCATTCCCAGTTCGAAAAAGAAAAATTCATCAAAGACGAGTCTCCTGTACGCTTCCGATTTCATGCTGTTGTATTGTTCTATATCCTGATCGGATTCCGGGAAGTGAATATTCCTTATGGAGAGGCTGATATCGGCAAGGCGCTGTCTTTTACATATTTCCTTCGGGATCGGGCTCAGGATATAGTGGTAATAATTCTCTACCACCTCCATCATGATTTTTCTGATATATTTTTGGTGAAGCCCTTCAGTCTCCGAATAGATGGGAACGATTCTCTTGAAATGGAGAAAATTATCATGGCTATCATGGTTATCATCCTTCTCGTTCAGGATTTCAAAGTCCGGGTGGATAATATCCTTGCCGAAGAGAAAGCTCCGTATTTCGCCTGTCAATATGACCTTTGCCCCCTTTTTCATTATCTTCTTCAGATATGCGTGATTTCCTTTGAACCATTTGGCCGTAAGCCTGCCGCTCCCGTCGTCAACGGTTACCTCGAATACCTTGTTTTTTCTGTAGTGCTGTATCTGCGCTTCTTTAACCTCTCCGATTACCATTTCGACGTTCCCGATTTGTGTTGAAGATATCATCTTTACCGAGCGCCTGTCTTCGTATCTCCTCGGCAGAAAGTAGAGCATATCCTCAACGGTTTTTATGCCCTTTTTACCCAGGAGGCCGGCAACTTTCGGCCCTACCCCTTTGATATACTGCACGGCAAGTGAAAGCTTTTCAAAACTTGTATTCAGGTCTTCCTGCATGGGAGATGACTTATCAAAACTCTTCACCTGATCAGATTGGGAGAGGTCTGAATAAAGATTTTTTAACTCCTTTACAAGACGGAGCGCCTCTCCGACCCTTTCTCTTTTTTCATCAACGGAAAGGGTGTCAAATCCTGCAAATGTTTCCTGAAATCCGGACAGAATATCCACATATATCTTTTTTGCGGGACCGTGTTGCGCTGATAATGGGCTTATGACTTGCAACTTTTTGAGAAGACCTGTCATGGTTAACTCGAGATTTTTGATGAGTGACAGGTTCTTATATGAATCCCTTGATGAAAAGATTAAGGGAGCCTCAATTTTCTCTATTATTTCTTTGAGATTTTCCATCCGGAACTCCAATAAATAGAGTGATTTCAAATAGAAAGCATGGAATATTGTTAACAGATATTTCCAGGCATAGCAAGGAAAGATTTGACTTCCGGGATGAATTACGTTAAACAAATTAAACTCATGTTATATTAAAATAGAGGTATTTACAAAACCTGCAAGCATGAGAATTGTTTTAAGGATCTCGGATGGTGACGATAATATGACAGAAAAAGTTTCATACAAGAATGCGGGCGTAGATATTAACAAGGCTAATCTGTTTGTCAAAAAGATACAACCCCTTGTAAAGGGGACGTCACGAAAAGAAGTGATGGGTGGTATAGGTAATTTCGGAGGATTGTTCCACCTTGATATGGCGAAATTTAACAATCCTATCCTCGTTTCTTCTACCGATGGGGTCGGCACGAAACTGAGAATCGCACAGATGATGAATAAGCATGATACCGTGGGGATAGATCTTGTTGCTATGTCAGTCAATGATATTTTGGTCCATGGAGCTGAACCACTCTTCTTTCTCGATTATATTGCTACAGGAAAGATTGATGTTAAAAAAAACGTAAAGATCGTGGAAGGTATAGCAAAGGGATGTGTTGAGGCCGGCTGTGCGCTCATCGGTGGTGAAATCGCTGAAATGCCTGATTTTTATAAGGATGAAGACTATGACCTTGCAGGCTTTTGTGTGGGTGTTGTCGATGCCGATAAGTTGATTGACGGTTCAGAAATCAGCGTTGGAGACAGAATAATAGGCATTGCCTCCTGCGGCATCCACAGCAACGGGTTCTCACTTGCCAGAAAGGTTTTGTTTGAACAGGAAAAGCTGAAAATAAAGGATAAGATTGAGGGGCTTGATCACTCAATCGGTACGGAACTGCTCCGGCCCACAAGAATCTATGTAAAACCTATATTAAACTTAATGAAAAACTTTAACATAAAGGGGATAGCACATATTACAGGCGGCGGATTCATAGAGAATATCCCCAGAATTCTGCCTGATAGATGCCGGGCTATTATACAGAAGGACAGCTGGGATATACTTCCTATTTTTAATATTATTCAGGAAAGAGGAACCATCGACAGAAAGGAAATGTTAAGAGTATTTAACATGGGCATAGGAATGATGGTTGTTGTACCCGAAAAAGATTTGCATGATGTTCTGGAAAGACTTGAAGGACTTGGCGAACGCGCTTATGCTATAGGTGTAATTGACAATAGGGACAAGAAACAAAAACACGTATCATTTGTATAGGCATCTATCATGTCTTAATTCTTTATTGTAACCGTTAGAGCGCGGAGGCTCAGCAATAAATGAAGAAAAAAGTAAGTATAGGCGTTCTGGTATCGGGCAGCGGTACCAACCTTCAATCTATCATAGACAACAGTGAAAAGGGTCTTCTCGATGCGGACATTAAGGTGGTTATAAGCAATAAGCCGGATGCTTACGCCCTGGAAAGGTCAAAAAAACACCATATTCCAACAGTGGTTATAGAACAAAGCAATTTCAAAAGCAGAGAAGATTTTGACCGGAAAATGATTGAGGTGCTTAAATCATTTTCAGTAGAACTTGTGGTGATGGCAGGGTTTATGAGAGTGCTTTCCCCCGTATTTTTAGAGGCATTTCCGATGAAAGTCATAAATATCCATCCTGCTATCCTCCCTTCCTTTCAGGGTCTTCACGGTCAGCAGAAGGCTTTCGACTACGGGGTAAAATTTTCGGGATGTTCAGTCCATTTTGCCGATGATGGAGTGGATACCGGACCGATTATTATTCAGGCCGTAGTCCCCGTATACGACGACGATACCGAAGAAAGCCTTTCTCAAAGGATATTGAAGGAAGAGCACAAGATATTTTCCCAGGCGATACAGTTCTACGCCGAAGGGAAGCTTGAAATTGTCGACCGAAAAGTCCGGGTGAAAGACCACAAACGGATCGGTGATTCACCTCTACATAACCCACCTTTGACAATGTTTTAACAATGATAATCGTTAGTGCCTGTCTCTTAGGGGTAAAATGCAGATATGACGGCGGGAGTACCCCCGATAAAAAATTGCAATCAATGGCATCCGAGGTTGCATTTATTCCCGTCTGTCCCGAGCAGCTTGGAGGATTGCCCACGCCCCGTGTTCATGCCCAGATAGTTGATGGAAACGGTGAAGATGTTATTAATGGCCTTGCAAAAGTAATTGATTCAAATAATAGAGATCTGACAGGGCAGTTTTTAAAGGGGGCAGAGGAAGTAAGGGAAATTGCAAGATTGATGAAGGTTAGTACCGCAATAATGAAGGAGGAGAGCCCCTCATGCGGTGTCCGTTTTATACGCAAAAGTGGTGTCACTAAAGAAGGAATGGGAGTAACATCCGCGCTTCTTATGCGTGAAGGTATTCACGTTATATCATCTGATGAAATAAGTGAGGAGTATGTACGATACTGTAGTTATCGGAAGTGATTTAAGCTCCCTGGTGGCGGCACTGCTTTCTTCACGTTACGGAAAAAAAACTATCCTTTTATCTGAAGGGAATGTCCCGTATTTTTATTCAGATTCAGATTACACTTTTAATATTGACCCCTTACCCTGGAACGGCTTTGGTCCAAAGCAGGTATTCCTTCAATTACTTTCTGAAGTGGAGATACCGTTTGTTGATAACCCTAACATTCTCCAGTTAAATCCAGCTCTTCAGGTAATATTTCCGGAGCAGAGAATTGACCTGTATAGTGAAAAGGAATCCTTTTTCGTTGAGATGGAAAGAGAATTTTCAGGTGATATAAAAAATATCAAAAGTCTTTTTACTGTTGTTTCCAAAAACAGTGAATTAATAGACAGGCTTCTCAGGAAGAATCCTTACATACGCCCAAAAACGGTTAAGGAATTTTTTGAATTTCTTGGAAATATTCCAATATTAATCAGCAACAGGCTGTTCTTTTCGAGGAAATTCAAGAAAATTCAGGAGACTCCGTCTTTAAAAAGATTTTTTGAATCACAACTTTTACTCCTCTCCAATCTATATGCAGACAACAAAAAATCTCTTTCGGCCGCATACATTCTTTCCCTGCCATTTGACGGATTATTCTATCATCCCGGCGGTAAACACATTTTAATAAATACACTTAGAGAAAAATTTATTTCCTATGGTGGTGATTTCGTAGAAACTGCTTCCATTATTAGACTGAATGTGAAAGATGAAATCGAGGTTGATATCGATACGGGGGATAATTTGTCCACTATTAATGGGAAAAATCTCATCGTCAGTACAAAATGGGAAAAACTCAAATCAATGCTTCTTGATGACAAAAAGCTTTCAAGGCTGGCAAGGAAGCTTAAGTCGATTAAGCCTGTTTGTCATCCATTTACGTTACATATGGGAGTTCTGGATAAAGGAATTCCGGAAAAGATGGCAGAATATGTAATCATTGTCGGAGATGAAAAAAGGCCGGTAATGGATGACAATCTTGTATTCCTGGAAGTTAGTTCGCCCGGAGACACAGGACATGCTCCTGATGGAAAAAGAGTGATCAGCGCCACCGTTTTTTTAAAGGAGTCTCCATTGAGTTTGAACAATAATGCATTGAAAGAGGTTTCTGAAGGTATTCTGAAAAAGCTTGAAGGGTTTCTACCCTTTCTGAGAGAAAACCTTGATTTTATAAATGTCGAAAAATCAATAGAGATATCAAGAAAATATCAGGAAGTCGTTAATCAGAAATATAAAGTAAATGGGAACCCGCTCCTCGGCATTTCTATTCTGCCAAGCAGGACTTCCGTTAAAAATGTATTCATTACCGGAGGGATGTTAATGGCAGGACTCGGATTTGATGGTGAGATTCTCTCAGGGATGAATGCCGCATCCCATATAGTCGGAGGGACTTTGAAATGAACAAAAATATATATGATTTTGAAATCCACAACCTTGGAGAGAAAAGTATCCCCTCCCCTCTTTCTGTCAGTCATTTTACGTCGGATGATGAACGTATTATGTTTGACCTTAATCTTAGTAAGTATCAGGAGGACATAAAAACCGGCAGTCTACCCCTTTCCCTTGAGATGGCCGGTCCGAGAGAGATGCTCTATTTCGACCCGTCAAAGGTGAAGGCAGCAATTGTAACCTGTGGTGGGCTATGTCCCGGAATAAATGACGTCATCAGAGCATTGGTCATGGAACTCTACTACAGGTACGGTGTCCGTAACATAACGGGAATAAGGTACGGCTTTCAGGGTCTGATTCCCAGGTTTGGACATGATGTTATGGAACTTAAACCGGAAGTTGTTAAGGATATACACTCGGAAGGAGGAAGTATCCTCGCTTCGTCACGCGGAGGACAGAATATCGGTGAGATAGTTGATGCACTGGTGCGCATGAATATCAGTCTTTTTTTCTGCATTGGTGGCGATGGAACAATGAAAGCAGCCGAATTAATAACAGAGGAGCTAACAAAGAGAAATCTGAAAATAGGCGTGATCTGTGTCCCTAAAACCATTGATAACGATCTGCCGTTTATAAGTAAAAGCTTTGGGTTTGATACGGCAATCTCGGAAGCGGTCAAGGCCGTCCAGTGTGCCCATGTTGAAGCAAAAGGCGCACCTATGGGAATCGGTATGGTTAAACTTATGGGGAGATATTCGGGTCATATCGCTACGCTTACTGCTCTGGCACAGGGTGACGTAAACTTTGTCCTGATTCCCGAGGTTCACTTTGATTTGGAAGGCGAAAAGGGGTTTTTGAAGGTACTTGAAAGGCGCCTGATAATGAGAGGTCACGTAGTAATACTTATTGCCGAGGGGGCCGGTCAGGATTTATGTTACAGGGAAGATAATGCTGTTGAAACTGATGCATCCGGCAATGTCAGACTCGATGATATTGGTCTCTTCTTAAAGGAAAAAATAGAAGGTTATTTCAGGAAAACCGGTGTCGATATCAATTTAAAGTACATGGATCCCAGCTATATGATTCGCAGCGTTCCTGCTAATGCAAGCGACAGCCACTACTGTGGAGTTTTGGCACGATATGCCGTACATGCAGGCATGGCGGGAAAAACAGGAATGTTGGTAGGTCAATGGAACGGTTCACTTATTCACCTTCCGCTGAAGACAGTAACATCGGAGCGTAAGCTGGTCGATCCGAAAGGTGGTCACTGGATGCAGGTTCTTGAATCGACAGGTCAGCCCCCCTCAATGAAAAATAACTAAAAAAAGCTTGCAAAAAGTGTATTAATGATTTAGGAAGCAACTGCTTGATTCTATGGAGGGCTTTGCAGGACTCACTTTTTAAGGCTCTCTTCTGGAGGAACACTTATTATGGCTCGAGTTTGTGAAATATGTGGAAAAGGACCTATGGTCGGCAATAACGTAAGTCATGCCAAGAATAGAACAAAGAAAATATGGTATCCAAATCTTCAAAAGATGCGTGTCGTAAATGATAAGACCGGGGCGACGAAAAAGATGAAGGTATGTACAAGATGCCTTCGTTCCGGTTTTGTGACAAAGGCGCTATAGCAGATATCTGAATTCGGAATTATTAATTGCAGTTAGAGTTGTATCTAAAAAGTCTTCGTAATCAACAACTAAATCCATTCCTTGATTAAACAAATTTCTTATGCCGTTTCGGGTTTTACCATCATCTGAACCATAACAGTAATTATCAATAAACAGGGATATCCTTCCCTCAAGGCTCATCAAGCTATCTATCTTTGACCTTTGGTAAACGGCAACTGCCCTTTTAGTCGCGTCTGTTGTTATTTCTTCTTCGATTTCAAATATCCAGCTGAGAGTTTTGACAAACTCGCTCAGCTTGTTTTCAACGGTGTACGTTAGTGCCCCGGAAAACAGCGCCGCAAGATCGGTCTCTTTCTTGTAAAGGGCCAGGTCAAAGCACATCTCGATTATCATATGGGAAAGATAAGCAGTTTCACTGAAGCTTATCTCACTACCGATTTCTCTGTAAAAATCGGTAATAGGCTGGATTAAAGGCTTGCCTTTTATATAGGCGTATCCATTGGCATTTGGATTGAATTCTGTAATGGCCTCTCTGATGATCTTCCCATGATGTGCCATATCGTCTACAAGTAAGTGAAACTGAACAAAAGCGGCCCTGTTATATTTTTGCGGTAGTTTTGATAATCTTGGTATGCTGTGAGTCAATCCCGGTGTTATGGATTCATGAACCGGAAGGAGGTCCGGAGACACATTGTAGGCAAAAATATCGTGATCATTTCTGCTTATGTGGCTCGCTCCTATAAATTCCCTCAGTATCCATGTGTGGGTGAACATTAACATTTATGATTTCGCTTTCCCATCCCCCCGCGGGAGGGAATAAGGTTATGGGGACAGATTTGAAATCTGCCCCCATACGTACTTATTTTTTCTCTTCAGGACTTGGATAAATTATCGCCTTTTTGAGATTTGAAAGCTTTATCTGAAATGTCCCGTATTTTGTCCTTCCGTAAGCCATGGTGTCCTTTTTTAAGACAAGACTGACGGTACTCCCGTCTCTCAGTTTTGCATTTCCCGTCAGTTCACCATTTTTAAGATAAAAAACGATGCTCTTTATTTCATCGAATGATACGGTATAAAGTCCTTTACCACGTGTTCCTTCAAGAAGCGTTGCCCCCTCTATGCTCACTTCCGTACATTGGGCTGTAATGTCCATCTGATCAACAAATGTTGCCGTGAACTTTTTTTCAGGCTTAGGTATTTTCCCCGGAGAGCTCCCGAACAGGGAACCCATTCCCATCAGAAGGGGCAGGAAAATCAGTAGAATAATAATTTTATATAATCGCCTCATGGTGAGCTCCTTTCTTCAGTAAAATCTACTTCTTTTCTAAGACTGTCAAGGATTTTATCAACGTCTGAAACAGAATCAGGCATTATGGAAAGTTTGATAATTGCCACGTTTTCGTCGACAGTCGTTACCGCTGCAAGCCCTTCATAACTTTCGATGATAAACTGCATGTATGATATGTCTTTGCGGTTTAACTTCAGAAATTTCTTAAAAGGGCGGTTTCTCTTTTCCATTTTTGCTATTTTTATCCGTCTTTCTAACTAAGTGTCTTAGATGAGTAGCATTTAACCCACTAAATATCAAGAAATAATTCTCTTCTTGACAGAAAGTCCTGCCCTGATAAGATACAAACCTGTCATCCTGAACTCGTTTCAGAATCTGCTTGTGAAAAGATCCTGAACCAAGTTCAGGATGACATTAACGTTTACTTCGATAACAAAAACATCAGTACCACTCAATAGAACTGATAACGAGAGAAAATGAACGCACCAACACTGCCCACCACCCACTGGAGATTGCCGGAATCAAATCCGGAAACAGAGCATCTCTTAGTCAGGGAGCTTGGCATAAATCCTCTTATATCAAGAATATTGATAAAACGTAACATCTCAACCGTAGATGAAGTAAAAAAGTATCTGTCACCTTCCCTGAATGACCTTCACAACCCATTTTCCATGAAGGACATGCAAGAAGGCGTTGATAGACTGATAAAGGCTATTTATAACTGTGAGAAGGTGCTGGTCTACGGTGATTATGATGCAGATGGTATTACCTCTGTGGCTCTCCTTGTAAAATTTTTAAGGAAAATTCATGATGATGTAACATATTACATTCCTGATAGAATTGACGAAGGGTATAGTCTAAACAGAAATGCAATAGATAAGATAAAAAGTGATAATGTGAATCTGATAATTACGGTAGATTGCGGCACATCTGACTATGACGAGATATCCTATGCCGGTTCGTTAGGCATGGATGTTATTATTTTAGACCATCACGAGGTTCCCGATAGAATTCCAGAGGCAGCGGCCGTAATCAATCCGACCCGCAGTGACTGTCGCTTTCCCTTTAAATATCTTGCAGGGGTTGGTGTTGCCTTCAATTTTCTTATAGCCCTTAGGGGAAGATTGCGTGAAGACAGTTTTTGGGAGAACGGGGAATGTCCAAACTTGAAAGAATATCTGGATATTGTTGCCCTGGGAACGATTGGAGACCTCTCTCCCCTGATAGATGAAAACAGGATATTTGCCAGGATCGGGCTTGAACTGATTACTGAGGGTAAAAGAGCTGGTCTGAATGCCTTGAAGGAAGTGTCCGGCATGGAACATGGTACTATTGATTCTCACGGAGCAGCATTTTCTCTCATACCGAGGATAAATGCAGCGGGGCGTATCGGATCTCCTCAGGATGCCGTGCAGCTTCTGTTGACGAATGATGTAAACGAGGCGATGAAGATTGCAGGGCATCTCGATGCCTGTAATCGGGAACGGCAGAGGATAGAAAGAGCAGTCTTGTCAGAAATTATCGACATAATCGAGACTACCATGGATCTCCAGAAAACGAGTTCCCTTGTGTTTGCCTCCGGCAAATGGCATCCGGGTGTCATTGGTATTGTTGCCTCACGGCTTGTTGACAGATATTACAAGCCTGCCATGTTGATCAGCCTCAGAAACGGCATCGGGAAGGGTTCTGGAAGGAGTATTCCCGGATTTAATATGTATCAAGGGTTGAAAAGGTGTGATTCCCTGCTTGTCTCTTATGGTGGACATAGGTACGCCGCGGGAATTGTGATAAAAGAGGATGCAATAGAAGAATTTAATAATTGTTTTGATGAGATAATTCGGGAGGATCTGGCGGTTTCAGATTTTACTCCCCAGATAACTATTGATGCACAATGCAGCCTGAATGAAATTGACCATCAGATGATTTCACAGCTTGATATGCTTGCCCCTTTTGGAAGCATGAACCCGGAGCCAGTAATCTGCGTTAGAAACGTAAATGTAATATCCCCGACGATTGTGGGCAACAATCATCTCAAAATGCAGATAAGTGGAGACGGGACATCATGCAATTCCATATGGTTTAATAAAGGTCACTTTATTAACGTTCTTTCAGGGCCGTTTGATATAGCCTTTACGCCTCAGATAAATTACTGGAATGGGATGCATAGCGTTCAGCTCAAAATGAAAGACATGGCCTCTGCATGAGCAATACAGTTTTACCCTCTCTTTATGACAAGAACAGGTTTTTTTGCTTTTCTGATCACCTTCTCCGAGACCGAACCAAGAAGAATTTCCTTAATATTACTTATTCCATGAGACCCCATGACGATAACCGAAACATTCTCCTCGTTTTCTACCCGCAGTATTTCATTGAACGGAAATCCCGTTTCAATTCTTGTCTTAACCTGAAACCCTATCTCCTTCAGTTCCTCTTCTATGCGAGCCATTTTTTTTCTCGCTTCGCCTTCTACTTCATTTTCAACTTCCCGGAAATCTCGGATAGAGCTGTATTGAGCAATCACATTGATACTGTCTTTTTTAATGACATGGAGGATGACGACCTCTTTTGTACCGGCGTCTTTTAGCTGTTTTACACAGGCCAAAGCTTTTTCTGCTACATCTGAAAAATCTGTTGGTAACAAAATCTTTTCAAACATTTTATCGCTCCTTAAAAACATGAATTATGTATTTTATGGCCGGTCTTATTGTTCACTGTGAATTGTTTTTGGTCAAGAAAAACTTTACCTGAAGGCCGTGTCTAGAGGGCGGGGATATTTATAAGATTAGTGAAATAGGTTGCTTTTTTGACTGAGGTAGTGGCAAAATGCTGGGAATTTGCAGTGGGTAAGAACACCGTTTGATGAATGCGAAAAAGTGTGATCGGAGGGTTAAAACTTCATGGGAACGATGGGTGAGACAACGAATAATCGCAAAAGAAAGATTACTGTCTTTTTCTTGTTTTCTATTATTGCGATTGTGGGAATCACTTTAACCTATCTTTATATAGATTACAAGAAAACCCATATCACAACAGATGACGCCTTTGTCACGGGCAGGGTACATATCGTCGCATCAAAAATACACGGTACGGTAAAAGCTGCATATGTCCTTGACAATCAGTTTGTAAAGAGTGGCAAGCTCCTCGTGGAGATCGATGACAGCGACTACGAGGTGGGGGTCAAGCAGGCTGAATACGCCTTGAATGCGGAGAAGGCAACACTCGTGGAATTATCAACGAAGATAGAAGTGGCGGAAAAACAGCTTTCAGAACTTCTCTTCAAGATAGATGCTGCCAGGGCAAATTTAAAACTCCGAACGACGGAACTCAAACAGGCAAAAACAGATTTAATGCGGGCCCGGAGGCTCTTGAAAAAAGAGATTATGCCGGAGGAACAGTACGAGAAGATAATGACCGGCAATGACGTGGCCGAAGCACGCCTCGAGGTGGCAAAAGACCAGCTTAGACAGGCAGAGGCATCCCTTCAAACCCATAAATCCGTTATTAATCAGGTAAAAGCATCGTTCCAATCACGGCAATCCCTGGTCAAGGAAAAAGAGGCGATGTACAGGGGGGCAAGTTTAAAGAAGAGTTACACGAAGATTTATGCGCCGTCTGACGGCTACGTTACGAAAAAATCTGTCGAGGTCGGTAATCAAATTCAGCCCGGGCAACCACTTATGGCGATTGTTCCCCTTGATGATGTATGGGTGACGGCGAACTATAAAGAAACTCAACTCGAAAATGTGAAACCGGGACAAAAGGTGGAGATAAAAGTGGATACCTATCCCGACAAGGTATTTGATGGAACCGTACAGAGTATAATGGCGGGTACGGGTGCCGTATTTTCCCTGTTTCCGACTGAGAATGCCACGGGAAACTATGTGAAGGTTGTACAGCGGATACCGGTTAAAATTATTCTTGATAAGGGGACAGACCGCGACCACGTCTTCCGGATTGGTATGTCTGTTGAACCTACAATCATCGTGAAAGAATAACCGGGTAAAGATGCCTACAAAGGTAAACAAGTGGATCATCGCCATAACCGTGATGCTCCCTACAATTATGGTTATTGTTGATACGTCTGTTGTAAATGTTTCCCTTGATCACATACGCGGCAGCCTTTCTTCCAGTATTGATGAAGCAACCTGGTCAATTACATCGTATCTGGCAGCCAACGCGATCATTATCCCGATGACCGGCTGGCTAAGCAGGTTCTTCGGAAGAAAGCGATACCTCATTTTTTCAGTCGCCTTATTTACCCTCAGTTCTCTTTTCTGCGGTTTTTCCTGGAATATACAGAGCCTCGTATTCTTCAGGATTCTTCAGGGACTTGCCGGTGGTTCCCTGCAACCCATATCTCAGTCCATATTACTGGAGACCTTTCCCCCTTATCAGCACGGTACAGCCATGGCAATCTACGGTGTAGGCATCATGTTTGGTCCCATCATCGGGCCCGTCCTGGGAGGCTGGGTTACCGACACCTGGACATGGAGATGGATTTTTTATATCAATATTCCGGTCGGTATCATCTCAATCATGATGTCCCTCTACTTTATCAATGATCCTGATTACATGAAGCGTACAAAGCTGAAGATCGATTACTGGGGGCTTGTATTTCTTGCCGTCGGGGTTGGCTGCCTCCAGATGATTCTGGACAGGGGACGCAGAGTTGACTGGTTTTCATCAGAATTTATTATCTGGCTGAGCGTTTTTTCAGCCATATCACTGATCCTGTTTATCATTGTGGAGTTATTTTCGGAGCATCCGATCGTCAATCTTAGGACATTTAAAAATTATTCCTTCAGTATAGGAAACGTGGTCATGTTTTTTATCACGTGTAATCTTTTGGCCAGTATTGTCCTTCTGCCGATCTATCTCCAGACTCTGATGGGCTATACGGCGACCTTAGCCGGCATTGTATTAGCGCCCGGGGGAATTGCGAGCCTCTTCGCGATGGGGATCGTAGGAATACTTATTTCCAGGATGAATCCGAAGTTTATAGTCGCCTTCGGTGTTATAGTAACGGCCTATGCGAACTATCAGATGTCGATGTTCACCCGCACGGCTGACTTTTACTCAATTTTAATGCCAAGGGTCTTTATGGGTGTTGGTATGGGATGCATGATCATCCCTATCTTCTCGCTTACCCTATCCCATATAAAAAAAGAGGATATGGGCAATGCCACGGCCATCTTTAATTTCACGAGAAATCTCGGCGGGAGCTTCGGCGTGGCAATCGCCACAACGATTCTGACAAGGAGAGCTCAATTTCATCAGGCTCGACTTGTGGATCATCTCACACCGTTCGACATGAACTATGTCCTGGGTTCACAACAAACGGCAGAGATTCTACAAAACAGGGGACTGGAGCCGATGCTTGCCCATAAAGGGGGACTCGCGGTCATCTTTCAAACCCTTTTAAAGGAGGCGAGCATGATGTCATTCAATGACGTATTCTATCTTCTGGCCGTCATGACCGTTCTGATGCTTCCCCTGGTCCTTCTTATAAAACACATAAGGTACAGCGCATCGGACAAAAATTAAATATATAATTTAACATAAAACTATTGTGAAAGGATGGACTGTCCGGTGTCAAGGAGGTTTCAAACGATCTGCTGGGCAAATTAAAATAAAACAAACAACAAAATGTAGCGACTACAACCATCTTTCCTTAAAGCATAGCTTTAAGAAGTAGGAGATATGCATCGAAAAAAAGGTTTAATAGAAAAGCGGCACGCAGCAGCGCTAAAATGTAGTAAATATCGCCAAAAAAAGCGTAACTTGAAAAAATACCTGTTTGTATATATTTTTCCTTGACAATTTGGAAACAGGTCAATACAATCACCTACAATGCGGGTAGGTGTTGTTTTATAGGAAAATCATCATAAGAGCCATCCGCAAAGTAAATAAATAACTGAGAGGAGGTGATTATTTAAGTAAGAAGATTTATATAAGGAGGGATTGTCCGTGATATGGGCACTTCGTATATGCCTAAAGCATATCATGAGACCATCATAATGGAGAGCTAACCCTTCTCGTATCGGGGGGTAGCTTATTTCGCATTTTTTAATCATTCTTACAAATATTTAGGAGGGAAAAATGAAATTAGCAAATCCTGCAGTAGTTGGATTGGCAGGCTTCGGTGGTACCACCTTATTGCTTCAGTTTCATAATCTTGGCTGGTGTGGTGCTGGTGCTGTTCTATGGATGGGCCTGTTTTACGGCGGTTTGATGCAGTTGATTGCCGGATATCTGGAATATACCAGCAATAACAATTTTGGATTCTCTGCTTTCACTACGTATGGCGCCTTTTGGATGTGCTTGGCGGGTATTTTTATCGGCATAAAATACCAGATTTTTGCTTGTAATGCTACTGACATCGGCTGGTTCCTGGTTGTCTTCACTATTATAACTGCGGGTTACACGATCGGTGCTCTAAGGACCAATAAAATGCTCTTCTGGGTTTTCGTCCTGCTTTTGGCTGGATTTATCTTCTTAGACATCAGCCATCTGATACCCGGGATGAAGGTTTTCACCAGAGTTGCCGGTTGGGATCTCATAGCTTGTGCCCTTGGTGCCTGGTATTGTATGTTCAGCGCTATTTTTGCCCAGATGTTCGGCCGCGATGTGCTGCCGGTGGGTAAAGCATATGTCGACGCTGCTTCTTAAGTAATCTTTTTTTAACCACTAAAAAAAGGGGGTGCTCTGAAAGAGCACCCCCTTTTCATCTTGTATCAATTAAGATGTATTCGTAAAAAGTCTCCTCATTTTGCCATTTCGAGTGAAACGAGAAATCTTTTAAACGTAACATGCTTAAAAGATAAGATTTCTCCCTATGGTCGAAATGACATATTCGTCGAAGCAGAGCTACGAGGAATTCTTTTGATTAAAATACCCGTTCGATTAGCTAAACCCCCTTGCTTTTGAAATCCTCAAAAAACACACCTATTTATTATTCTGATTGCCGTTTCCTGAAGTGGCTGAATAGTATATAGGCACCAAAGAGCACCAGAAGTGCCGGCAGGGCATATATTGCATATATTGCATATTTATCCACCAGGGCAATGTTGACGTTTTTTATCACAAGAAAAGCGATACCGACAATACCTATCAACCATCCCCCCATGTCCTTGACCTGTTGAACTAAAGTACATATGGAAACAACTATCAGGAAGATCGGCCAGCTTTTATCAAATCCGTAGTAGCCCATACTGTTCAGAAAAATCAGAATTCCCAATGCAATAAGAATAACTCCACCTGTAAGTACTTTCATTGTCCCCCTTGTTCCCATTTTTTAGCTCCTTTCCTGCAATCATCAATAAAGAGAGGGTAGTGTTTTTTATCTCCATCCCGTAAGTTCTTGCTTTTCACCTATCAGGGTCGAGAACAGATTCAGCCGCGTGTTACATAGAAGCCCTCAAGGGCTGTGCTGCATTAAAAAATTGGTCACTTTTCCATCAGTTTCAAAAATGGTCGAAACAGGTCAATCGGTATGGGAAATATAGTGGTCGAATTATTTTCGGCGGCAATCTGATTCAGGGTTTGAAGATATCTAAGCTGCAGCGCAATCGGATGTTCGGCAATAACGGCAGCCGCATCTGCCAGTTTCTGTGCTGCCTGAAATTCACCCTCGGCATTAATGATCTTTGCCCGTCGTTCCCTTTCCGCCTCTGCCTGTTTGGCCATCGCCCGCTGCATCTCCTGAGGAAGATCGATATGTTTCACTTCTACCGTGGTTACCTTGATTCCCCATGGATCAGTACTTCTATCAAGGATTTCCTGCAGATTCGAATTGATCTTTTCCCTTTCCGATAAAATTTCGTCCAGCTCAACCTCCCCGCATACACTTCTCAGCGTCGTCTGTGCAAGCTGAGAAGTTGCGTAGAGATAGTTCTCGACTTCCACGACGGCCTTGTTAGAATCCATTACCCTGAAATATATAACGGCATTTACCTTTATAGAAACATTATCACGAGTAATAACATCCTGTGGGGGAACGTCCATGGCCACTATCCTCAAATCCACCCTGACCATCTTATCGACTATCGGTATCAGAATAATAAGACCGGGGCCCTTCGTGGCAATAAGCCTCCCCAGACGAAAGATGACCCCTCTTTCGTACTCATTGAGTATTCTAATAGCCGATGCAAGAAATAATATTAACAGTACCACCAAAGCAGCAATTGTGTATATCGCCATTTTTCAACCCTCCTTTTTACTTATTATTTTTTCAATCTCTACTTTAAGCCCGTTTATTTCAACTACCTTTACCCGTTCATCTTTTTCTATTAATTTCTTGCTGAAGGCATTCCAGTATTCTCCCCTTATAAAGACCTTTCCATCTTCATAAACCGCAGTAATCGTGTTTCCTTCTTCACCAATCATTCCTTCCATGCCTGTAACGGGCTTTCTCAGCTGTGCTTTAAGGACAAGGGAAATAACCCCGATAAAAAACAGAGACATAATAGTAACTGTCGGAAGCATCACGCTAAGGGAAACTCTGAGTGCTGGAGCGGGTGATTCAAAAAGCATGACAGAACCCAAAATGAGGGAAATGATTCCGGCAACCGTAAGCATACCATGACTTACGATTTTTATCTCCGCGATAAAGAGTATTATGCCAAAAATAATCAGCAATATCCCGGCGTAATTTACCGGAAGGGTCTGCATGGCGAAAAAAGAGAGTATCAGTGATATTCCCCCGATAACGCCCGGCAGAATCACACCGGGATGGGCAAATTCAAAATATAATCCGGCAAGGCCTATCATCAATAAAAGGTACGCTATGTTAGGATTGGAAAGCGTTATCAATATTTTCTCACGCAATCCCATTTCCTTTTGATTGATTGTTGCGCCCTTTGTTTTCAGTACGACTTTCCCCGAAGTCACAGTTACCTCTTTCCCATCTATCTTTTCGAGTAACTGGTTTATATCGACAACAACGAGGTCAATCACGTTTTGTTTGAGTGCTTCTCCGGCAGTAATCGATTTGCTTTTTCTGATGGCCTGTTCAACCCATTTTTCATCACGGCCTCTTTTT
Source organism: uncultured Syntrophales bacterium (assembly GCA_964650385.1). GTDB lineage: Bacteria > Desulfobacterota > Syntrophia > Syntrophales > JADFWA01 > JAUSPI01. The sequence goes on from CAZYTP010000007.1 coordinate 34,960, forward strand.
TTAGCGATACTCTTGGCATAGGCAACGAAGTCATTCTCTACCTTTTTGACCATCGTCTCGTCCATCTTACCTACACCAAGGGCTACCGGATGAGCTGCCCCGATGTTAGTGCCGGGAGCCATTGCGGCCACGTGGGCCGCCATGGTTATTATGACACCTGCTGACGCCGCTCTCGCCCCCGACGGATAGACAAAGACAATAACAGGTATGGGGGAATTCAAAAGCCCCTTTATTATATCTCTCATGGCAAGATCAAGTCCCCCGGGTGTATCGAGAAGAATTATCAGACCGTCAGAACCTTCATTTGAAGATTGATTTATAGCTTTGACAACGTATTTAGCGACAGGAGGGGTAATTGCAGAATTTATGGTAATGACGTCAAAAACCGGTTTCTTTTCTTCTCCAAAAGAGATGGACGATCCCGTGATGAAGAACAATGAAATAACGAAAATCAATATGAGTATTCTGATTCCTCTGTTTAACATCTTATACACCTTTAAAAATGCCTAAAGTTAGTCACTCTTTTTTAATACCTTCATTATCATCTGGACATCTTCCCATACTTGTTTTTTTGCACGAGGGTTCCTCAAAAGGTAAGCCGGATGATAGGTGGGCATAAAATTTATTCCCCGGTAAGAATGAAATTTTCCTCTGAGCGATGAGATAGGAGCGTCTGTATTGAGCAGTGTCCGCACGGCAAATGCACCGAGGGCACAGATAACCTCAGGATCAATCGCCCGGATCTGCTCTATCAAGAAGGATTCACAGGCCTGTATTTCCTCCGGTCTGGGATTACGGTTTTTGGGGGGACGACATTTTAGAATATTGCATATATAGACTTCTTCCCTTGTCAAACCCATGGCGTTGATGATCTTTGTTAAGAGTTGTCCGGCTCGCCCGACAAATGGTCTTCCCTGACGGTCTTCATCCGCGCCGGGAGCTTCACCCACAAAGACAAGCTTTGCGTTCGGATTTCCCTCACCAAAAACAAGATTGTTTCTTGTTTGATGGAGAGAACATCTCTGACAATCTCCGAGTGCCCCTCTTATCTCCTCAAGGGTCACGGATCGATCGAATGCCGACTCAGAAGGGTCTTCCCCTTTAAGATAGAGATGGGAGAGTCCCCCCGGAGAGTCCGCTCCAGCAGTAATATGATCCTTTAAATCTTTCACGATGAGTCTGAGCTCCTCTCTCATATCCTGTTTTGAATCTATATTAACTTTAGTCACTTTAGCCCACTTTAAACTTTAGTCACTTTTATTGCCTTAATCCTGTCCAGGATCCTGTCTGCCACCTCTATCTTCTCCAGAATGGGCAATTCTTCTACCTGCCCTTCCCTGTCGAGGATTTTTACTATATTTGTGTCAGACTGGAATCCCGCACCGTCACTCGTTACGTCATTTGCCACAATGAGATCCATATTTTTTTTACGCATCTTATTGCGTGCATTTTCAATAAGATTCTCCGTTTCCACGGCAAATCCTACCAGGATACGATCCCCCTTCTTTTCAGCAACCTCTGAGATAATATCAGGATTTCTTTCAAGATGAAGGTTCAACAGTCCACTTTCCTTCTTTATTTTATCGTCCGAAATGGTGGCAGGCCGAAAGTCGGCCACGGCAGCTGCCTTTATGATAACCGTTGAATCTCCCATATTATCCATTACTGTATCTCTCATCTCTATGGCACTTGATACCTTAAAGAATTTTACCCCGAAAGGCTCCGGCAGAGATGAAGGGCCGCTGATTAATGTGACTTCAGCCCCCCTTCTCCTCGCCGCTGTTGCCAACGCATAACCCATTTTCCCGGAAGAGTAATTGGTAATATATCTTACCGGGTCAAACGGCTCCTGCGTAGGACCTGCGGTAATCAGTATCTTCTCCCCTGTTAAATCACTTTCAGTCAGAATAGATTCAATCTCTTCAATAATCTCATCAAGTGGAGGAAGCCTTCCATATCCCTCTGCTCCACAGGCCAGTTCACCGTATGCCGATTCGATGAAGAAATAATTGTTTGAGGCCAGCTTGCTCATATTTTCCTTAACAATATCGTTCGTGTACATATTTGAATTCATGGCAGGACAGATAAGAACCGGGGCCTTTGTGGCCATAACGGTAGTTGAAAGCAGATCATCTGCAAGACCTGATGCAATCTTTCCGATGATATTGGCGGTCGCGGGCACTATAACGAGTATATCCGCTTCCTCGGCAAGGGATATATGCCCTATTTCATACTCTTCTATCAAGGAGAACATATCCGTATAGACGGGATTTCCGGAAAGAGTCTGCAAGGTAAGAGGTGTTATGAATTTGGTCGCGTTTGCTGTCATGATAACCTTTACTTCGGCACCCCTTTTTATAAGCTCTCTCGTCAGCTCTGCCGATTTGTAGGCGGCAATGCCGCCGGTTATACCGAGGACAATCTTTTTCCCTTTCAACATCACACATCTCCTTTATATAAGCCCCACCTACAACCACTCACCGCGGAGGTCGCAGAGATTTTCTATAAAAAAACAAAAATGTCTCTAACTTTAGCCATTTTAGCTCACTTTAAACTTTAGTCACTTTCATACAAAGTACCGTATTCCCGATATCTCAAAATATATGCCGAAGAAGATAAGAACAACGGCACAGCTACCAATAATTCCACGGTATATTCTGTCGCTTATATACCTCTTCCCCCGTGAAACGATGAGTGATATGGCGCTGTACCACACGAGATCGGCCAGTATGTGCCCCGTAAAAAAAACGGCCAGACCGATAAAACCAAACTTCATCGAAACGATAACATAGCCGAGACCGATTGTTGCCCACCATATTATCCAGTATGGATTTGCCAGACTGGTCAGGATACCCGCTATAACGGGCCCTCCCCAGGCGTTTTTCCCGGGGGTAAGGTCGAGCTTTAATTGTTGTATCCCTTTCAGCATGCCGAAAGACATCCAGAAAAGAACAAAACCCCCTGCAATACCTGCAAACCCTAATACTTTAGGATTGTTAAGAAAGCCTGCAAACCCTAAAATCAGAAGCAAGAGCAACGATATTTCAAGAATACCATGACCGAGAACAATCATGGGACCGGCACGAAACCCTCTCCGTGTGGTCTCGCTAATGGTTACGGTAAGGACAGGTCCGGGCATCATCGCACCCGACATGGCGATTATAAACGAAGATATAAATATAGCCGTTAGTTTCTCCAAATTTCAGTTTCTCAGTCTAACAATCCAAGCTCTACCCATCAATTGAAACGGTCTCCTTACAGTCCGGACAGATGTTGTCACCTTCGTAGTTGGTAAGTGACTCCCTCCACCCAACAAGAGGCTTGCCGCAGTTAGTACATCTCGGACGGCAAAGAATGAGAATCATTGAAGGAGATGCAGCACCGAGCGCACTGAAAATGGTAAAGAGAGCAAAGTTACGATACTCGAATAAAAAAAAGAAAGCCAATCCAATGAGCGGTATAGTAGTCACACATACCAACGTTCCTACGTTCCTCGACTTCATATATATCCCCCTTTTAAGTTTTATCTCAAGTAAATATATGGTAAAGCACTCACTGCCATAAAAGTATCGATTACGGGAACGGTATACCAGCGCCGTACTTGAAGAGTTTCCCTATATTTTATAGATTGAAACAAATCATTTTAAGCGTCGTCATCTCCTCAATCGCAAACCTTGCTCCTTCTCTCCCAAGCCCACTTTCTTTATTCCCACCATACGGCATCTGATCTGCCCGATAAGTGGGGACATCGTTGATAATCACGCCGCCGACATTTATTCGTTTGATTGCCTGAAAGGCATGGGAAATGTTTTGAGTAAAAATACCGGCCTGGAGGCCGTAGATCGAATCATCCAGCATTTGCAGTGCCTGATCAAAATCTTTACACTTCACGAGAGAGACTACGGGTGCAAATATTTCCTTACAAACCACCTGCATATCCGGCGTTACATCGCCGAGCACCACGGGCTCCAACAGGCTACCTTTGCGCTTTCCGCCCACGAGGACTTTTGCTCCATCAGCGACCGCCTCATCTATCCACGCTTCGGCTCGTTTGGCTTCATCTTCGGAAATCATCGGTCCCACATCGGTGTCCGGTTCCAGCGGATCGCCGATAACCAGGTTTTTTGTGCCTTTAACAAATTTAGCGATAAATTCGTCCGCAATATTTTCATGGAGGTAAATTCTCTGTACCGATATACAGACCTGGCCGCTAAAGGAAAAGCTGCCCATCAAACATCTGGAGACAGCCAGGTCAATATCGGCGGATTCATCTACAACTGTACCGGAATTGGAACCAAGCTCGAGAGTCACCTTCTTTAACCCTGAAAGAGCTTTTATCCTCCGTCCAACAGGTGGACTACCGGTAAAGGTTATTTTGGCAATACGTTCGTCTTTTACAATCATTTCACCGACTGTTGACCCCGGTCCATAAATAATGTTGAGCGCCTTAGGGGGTAGCCCCGCTTCCAGCAATACTTCACCGAGCAACTGGGATGCACCGGGCGTATTTGATGCGGGCTTTAAAACCACGGCATTCCCCGCAGCGATTGCAGGCGCTACTTTGTGGATTACCAGGTTCAAAGGGAAATTGAATGGCGATATAGCCGCTACCACTCCAACCGGTTCCCTGACCCATACACCAAATCGATTTTCCGAGCCGACAGAGGCATCCATAGGCACTGTTTCTCCATGAATACGCTTGGCCTCTTCCGCTGCGAAGATGCAGTTTTCCGCAGCCCTGGTTACTTCAATCGTTGTCCATTTTCGCGCTTTCCCCGCTTCCCTGATGATGGCAAGGATAAATTCTTCTTTCCTTTGTTCAATCAGAGCGGCCGTTTTTTCGAGAATTTTAGCACGCTGATGGGCGGGCATTGCAGCCATTATCTCGCGGGAGTCATGGGCCGATTGTATCGCAGCATTAACCTGGTCGGGATTTGCCACAGGCATTGCACCGATGACTTCATTATTATATGGGTTCCTGATTTCAAGGACATTTCGGCTTGACACCCATTTTCCGTTTATGAGCATTTTATATTTGAATTTCATCATGGCTCAGAGTTATTTTCAATTATTAAATTTTATCAAAGTGAGTTATAACCAATTTAGAGCTATTGAGCAATACTTTTCGAGTTCTTATATGGACAATCATATTGCGTTATGTTATGCAGCTGCTATTGCAACACAGTTCAGCGTCAGATAAGGAGATAGATGATGGAGATCAAAATGCCCATCAAGTTTCACGGTAATTACTGGGTCATCATTCGCCAGGGTGACCGAGAGGAGCGGAAACGATGCCAAAAATTAGTTTTCAGGGAAATTACACCGGACGAAAAGGAACAGTACTATAAGAATTTAGACGAAAAAGATGTCCCTACTCACCAGGTTCTCTTTTTTGAATTTGGTTGCCGCCGTATGATAGAAGGAAAACTTACGATAAACGAAGAAGAGAAGGCCGTTTTCCAAATAGAAGGTAAGGAGTACGAGTTTTCACCGGTAACAATTGACAAATAGCCCTGTATTATTGTCGGTTGGCAAGATTAAAAGCTATTTGTGTATGTAATAAATATTGCTTCACTCGCCCTTGAAATCAGGTTTACGTTTTTCGAGGAATGCCCTGATGCCTTCTTCATAATCGTGACCGTTATAAACCTCTCTTCTGAGCGACTGTATTCTTTCGAATGCATAGGGACTAATGGGATGAGCTTCGGAAAGTATCCTGAACTGTTCTTTCATGACAGCAATCGAGAGTGTGGATCGGCAAGCAATTTTTTGTGCCAGATCTAATGTAAAACTTTCGAGAGACTCGGCCGAAACCAGATGATTTAATATTCCGCATCGTTCCGCACGACGGGCATCAAGAGGCAATGCGGAAAAGAACATTTCTTTTGCAATGTTCATGCCTACCCTGTTTATAAAATGAAGGATACCCGAAGCATTATACGCTATTCCTATTTTGGCTGGTGTAATTGCAAAAGTGCAGGTGGGATCGCCGATTATCATATCGCAGGTAATGGCAAGGTCGCAGGCTCCACCCCAGACACTTCCCTGCACCATGGCGATAACGGGGCCGGGATATTCCTCAACTGTCCTTAATAGAACTTCAAGGGGGTTTTCATATCCTAAGGGTTCCCTGTGTGCCTTTGGAAGCTCAGAGATATCGTATCCGGCAGACCATACTTTTTCGCCTTCCCGTGCCCGGAGGATAACCACGGCGACCTTTGCAGTTTTGAAATCATCCAAAGCAGCGATTATCTCTCTTAACATTTGAGCGTTCAGTGCATTGTGTTTTTCAGGATTGTTAAGAGTAATGAATCCTATCTTTTCTTTTATCTCTTTCAATATGAAAGATTTGGGAGTTATTTTCATTTTTATACGCCCTTTCCGGTATAAGGGTCTCCGGTGTAGAGGTTAGGTCTTGATTTTTTCCATTTTGGAATTTTCTGTTCCGATACAATGTAATTTGTATTGAGGAAGATTTTCACAACGCAGCTATAAAGGAAAGCTTTATCTCTGTCAACGTTTTCCTCAAGGCATCTTTATTTTTTGTATTCGCTCGCTATTCAGTTCAATATCTTCAAATACCGGAACAAATAATGCCGCCCAGGATTATCAGTATCTTGAGCGGCATTTTTACTTTACCTTGATGAAAACAAAGGTTGATACGTTAGTGTTTGATTTTGATTTTCGTTACTTTACTTTCCCCGGACTTGGGTACCGTTAATCTGAGTACGCCGTCCTTAAATGTAGCGTTGATTTTATCGGTTTCGACCTTATCGGGAATCCTGAAGCTTCTCACGAACGAACCGTAACGCCTTTCAATACGGTGGTAGGTCTCTTCCTTATCTTCCGTTTCCTGTTTCTTTTCACCTTTAACAGTCAGAATACCGTCCAACAGGGTAACCTCAATATCTTTTTCGTCAATACCCGGTAATTCGGCGATAACCGAATACTCTTTTTCGTTTTCAGAAATATCGAAGACCGGCACGAACGATTTCTCGTCTCCGTGGAGTACTAGGCACCCAACATAGCGGCCCATGGAGGCAAGTGATCGATTTTTCAAGTCTTGGGACAGCCTCCTACAGTTTCACAAGCGGGTACAAAACTTTTTATGATCACTTTTTCTTGACGCAAAAGGGCATTCACTCTATACTTCCCCCGCAAAAAAGGAAATCCCTATCTAATTTGGCCAGAGGAGAAATATTCGATGAGAAATGCCAAGCAATACCTGATTATTTTATCTGTAATACTTATATTGGGCGGATGCTGGTGGTTTTTCAGCACCTATTATGAGGGTGAAAAACCTGTGCTGAAGTTGAGTCAAACCATTGACACAATCGGCCAAAAAAAATTGCTTGACATTACTGCCACAGACAAAAAGAGAGGGCTTAGAAACATCGTTGTAATAATTTCCCAGAACGGGGAAAAGCACACTATCTATTCTGAAGATTTTTCCACAAAAGGGACAAAAGAAAAAACTTTTAATATAGAGATAGACCCTAAAAACCTGAAATTGCGCGAGGGAGAGGCCATAATTAATATATCGGCAGTTGACTATTCCCTTCGTAACAACAGATCTACCCTCGATATCAAGGTAATCATTGACACAACCCCGCCTCGCGTATATTTGTTGAGTTCTGCTCACAATATCAACCCTGGCGGTTCATGTGTTGCGATTTATGGTGTGTCTGAAAAGGTTGTCAAAAATGGTGTTAATGTCGGAGATGATTTTTTCCCGGGATATCCGATCAATATTTCAGGTAAATCTTATTATATGGCATATTTTGCGTTTCCCATTGATGCAAAAAGGAGGAATACCAGGATAGGTGTCGTCGCTAAAGACAGAGCGGGAAATCAATCGCTAAAAATTATTCCGTGCTATATAAGAAATAAAAAATTCCGTACATCCAAAATAACTCTTACAGAGAGCTTTATCAAGCAGAAGATGCCGGAATTCCAGCAGTCGAACAGTAGTTTAAGTGAAATGACACCATTGGAGACTTTCCAGTACGTTAACGAACAAATGCGACATGATAATTTTAAAACAATTCAGTCAATCTGTAGCAAATCAGAAAACAAACAACTCTGGCAGGGATCTTTTCTAAGAATGAAAAATGCCGCCACAACGGCCCGGTTCGGTAACAAAAGAACCTATTATTATAAGGGTAAGGTTGCAGGGAAAAGTGTTCATATGGGGATAGACCTTGCCTCCACAAAACATGCCGAGGTTGCTGCATCAAATAGCGGTATAGTAGTTTTCGCCGGGAACCTTGGTATTTATGGCGATACAATAATAATCGATCACGGCTTTAACCTGTTTAGCCTTTATGCCCATCTCGGGATCATAAAGGTCAAGGAAAATCAGAGGGTAACAAAAGGTGAATGGATAGGTAATACTGACACATCGGGTCTCGCTGGCGGAGATCATCTGCACTTCAGTATGCTGGTTGGAAATAAATTTGTAGATCCCCAGGAATGGTGGGACCCTCACTGGATAAAAGATAATGTGGAGAAAAAGCTGAGTTTAAAGTGATCTAAAGTGTCTAAAGTGAGCTAAAGTTAAACTGACTAAAATCCTTAACTTCAATGGACTCGTAAAAAGTCTCTTTGACCTGTCATTTCGCTAATCTCGTTTTTTTATAAATACATCAACTTTAGGCACTTTCTTTAACTTCTATTAATATCCCTGTGTTTTATATTTGCAATATAATCTCGGTCTAAAAAATGTTTCCCCAACTGATTCACCATTACAACAGATCTATGTTTTCCTCCGGTGCATCCAAGAGCGATATTGATATTTGCTTTCCCTTCCTTTTTATAGAGAGGCATTAGATATGCCATTAATTTAAATAACTTTTGGAGAAACATCTTGCTTTCTTTCCATTCCATAACATAATCTTGAACTTCCTCACTGTTACCGTTAAAATCCTTCAAGTCCTCTACAAAATAAGGGTTGGGAAGAAATCTGACATCTAAAACAATATCTGCGTCGAGAGGCAGGCCATAGTGATATCCGAATGAAGTCAGATTGATTACAGGTCTTTTAACGGAAGAAGGAGAAAGATAATATCTCTGAATAGCGTCTTTTAGCTGATGAACATTATATGATGATGTTTCAATAACCTTGTCTGCCATCTCTTTTAGTGAGGATAATGTATTCCTCTCCAAGATTATACCATCGATGACAGAACCCTTTTCAGAGAGAGGATGTGCCCTCCTGGTTTCGCTGAACCTGCGTAAAAGGGCAGCATCGCTTGCGTCAAGAAATAATATCTCGATTTTGTATTGTTTCTCTCTTAACTGGCGGAATATTTCGGTATATTTCTCCAAGAAAGATTTTTGCCTTAAATCCATGACCAGCGCAATTTCTGATATTTCATCCGAAGAGGTGGCCTGTATCTCAAGAAACTTAGGAAGGAGAACAACTGGCAGATTATCCACACAGAAAAACCCGATATCTTCCAGTGTTCGAAGTGCTGTACTCTTACCTGAACCGGAAAGTCCGGTTATTATTACAACACGCAAGTTATTCATGATCTTTCTAACAAGCTTTGTCTTTTTCTATAATTACCCTGTATAAACTTTCTACCGATGTTGCCTTGATGAGGTCTGTTTTGAAGGAATCATCTTTGAGCATACGCGATATTCTTGCCAGTGCCTTCAGGTGCTGACCGGCTGAATTTTCCGGTGCCATCAGTAAAAAGAAAATGTGAACAGGCTTACCATCCATAGAATCGAAATCTATTCCATCTGTACTTTTTCCAAAAGAAACTATGAGATTTTCAAGACCGGCAAGTTTTCCGTGAGGTATTGCGATTCCACCGCCTATACCGGTACTTCCCAGTTTTTCCCTTTCGAGTAATACCTCAACCATATTATCGTAATCAACTTTGATATCAGTATGTGAAAATATTTCCGACAGTTCCGTGAGAACTTCCCGTCTTGTTCTTGATTTTAATTCCTCAATTATAAATTCTTTTTTAAGCATATCTGCAATATTCATATAATCTACCTCTAACTTCAACTGAGAGCTTCTATCAAAACATAATTTCCATCTTCCCGCCGATATATAAGGTTAACCTTCTCGGAAGAGAAATTTCTATAAAGGATGAATCTGTTTTTAGAAGATTCCATTTCCATAATAGCATCTTCAAGAGACATCGGATTCAGCACGACTTTTCTCATTTCTACCACTTTTGAGTGTTCTAAATCTTCCCCTAAATCTTCATAGTCTTCAGATGTTGATTCAATAGGGCTAATGTCTTTGTTTTTGGAGGCACTGGTTTTCCGGCCTCTTATTTTTTCCTTATGTTTTTTCATCTGACGTTCAATCTTTTCTACAACACTGTCAATGGCAAGTCGCATGTCTTTGGCTTCTTCTTTACCATTTATGTTTACCCCTCCGGCTAATAAAGTGACCTCAGCCACATTTCTGAATTTTTCCACGGAAAGAACAACACGAGCTTCTACCGGCGTGTCTATATATTTTTTCAGCTTCTCTAATCTTTCTTTTATGTAGTCCTTGAACCAAACTTCTGTTTCTGTATTTTTAACGGTTACAGAAATCTGCATAAACAATTCCTCCTGTTATATAGATTACGAGCGTTCAACAATCAACTGGCTAATCGCTAAGCGCTCACATGTATTTAAGTCAAAGCAAAAAGTCAACCAATTTTTTATTTGTAAAAATAATAAAATCGTAAAAAGCTAAGCTTGAGACGGCAAAGTAAAAAGTCCCAGATGCAAGGTGTGCAAATTCTTGGGGATGACCAGCATTCATAGTATACTGCAGTAACTTGTCCCGTTAACCCGGCTTTGCCGTCTCGCACAGCGAGAACTTAACGGGGCGAGCAATGCAGCGCAACACTACAATATGGAGGATTTTTTAGAAAGCCGTCAAAAATACTTTTTCCTTTTTGAGGATGGAAGGATACCCATCATTTCTCTGTATTTAGCTACGGTTCTCCTCGCTATAGATATACCCTGAATCTTCATAATTTCAACAATTCGACTGTCGCTGTATGGTTTAGTCTGATCTTCTTCGCTGATCACTTTTTTTATCTTTTCTTTGACGCTCTCCGACGCTATAGGATCACCGCTTGTCCTGTTTATGCTACTGTTAAAGAAATATTTTAATTCAAATATTCCTCTCGGGCTATGCATATACTTATTAGTAGTCACTCTGCTTATTGTTGACTCATGCATTTCTATATCATCGGCCACATCTCTCAGAATCAGCGGTTTCAAATAATCAATTCCCTTATCAAAAAACTCTTTTTGAAATTTTACAATACTTTCTGTTACTCCATAAATTGTTTTTTGCCGCTGTTGTATACTTTTAATAAGCCATGTAGCAGATTGCAATTTTTCTTTAATATATGTTTTGCAGCTGTTTGCTCCTGAATTTTCGTTTATGCCCCCAAGAATTTCTCTGTAAAAATTGCTTATTCTAAGCCTTGGCAAACCATCGTCATTCAAAGCAATGCTATAATCATCCCCCATCTTGAAAACAAATACGTCAGGAATAATATGCTGAGATCTTTCTTCATTGTAAGGGAGTCCCGGCTTGGGATTCATGTTACTTATTACAGGAACCGCTTGTAATACATCAGAGAACTGAACTTTAAGTTTTTTGGCAATATTGGCATAATTTTTCGTTTCGAGATCATGCAAATGTTCTTTTATGATCACTTCTATCAGCGGATTTGAAACATCGAGTAAATCTGCCTGAATTAGAAGGCATTCTTTCAGATCTCTTGCGGCGATGCCAGGGGGATCAAATCCCTGAATTTTCTTAAGAACCTCTTCAGTAAAACTTATATCAACCGATTCTCGCTCAGAAATTCCGCCCAGAGACGCAGTCAAATATCCGTTAACATCAAGATTTCCTATTATCTGCCTGCCAACCTGTTTTTCGGAATCTGAAAGGTATGAAAGATTGAGTTGCCACATGAGATGATCGGTCAGGGAGGTTGTCTTTGTTAACGTATTATCCCATGATGGGGCACTCGCCTCCTCCCAGTTGTATATCCCTCCTGTGGAACCATAATCTTCAAGATAATTGTCCCAATCAAAATCTTCCTTACCGTCACCTTCCCCTGTAATTTCTTCTGTTCTTTCAATGGCCTTTATCTCATCAATCTCAGGTGCCGCCTCGCTGTCAAACCTATCATCGGTCGTCCCCTCTTCGAGTAGAGGATTTTCCTCCATCTCCTGATTGACCATATCAACCAGTTCCATTCTCGAAAGCTGAAGGAGCTTAATCGCCTGTTGCAGCTGCGGTGTCATTATCAACTGCTGAGTCAGCTTAAGGCTTTGTTTGAGTTCAAAGGCCATTTTTTCTCTACCTGATTTAAACGCTAAAATTTATTACAGTTGAAAATCATCTCCAAGATAAATCTTCCTTGCCATTTCACTATTGGCGATATAATCCGGATAACCTTCCACCAATATGGAGCCTTCATTTACTATGTATGCTCTGTCGCACACTGAAAGAGTTTCTCTGACATTATGATCAGATATTATTATGCCAATTTTTTTTAATTTAAGTTTACGTATTATTTCCTGAATATCTGCTACCGCAAGGGGATCAATCCCGGCAAAGGGCTCATCGAGAAGCATATACCTGGGAGATGTTACAAGGGCCCTTGTAATCTCTACCCTTCTCCGCTCCCCGCCGGACAGTGAGTAGGCCTTGTTTTTGCTGAGATGAGAGAGGTCCAATTCTTCAAGAAGCCCCTTTAGCCTGTTTATTCTTTCATTTTTGTCCACCGCGAGTGTTTCAAGGATTGCCATTATATTTTCTTCAACGGTGAGCTTCCTGAATATTGACGGCTCTTGCGGCAGATAGTTTATACCCTTCCTCGCCCTTATGTACATAGGATCTTCGCTGATATCTTCCCCATTGAGTGCAATGTTTCCTCCATCTGGTTTTATAAGACCCAACATCATATAAAAAGTTGTTGTTTTACCAGCACCGTTGGGCCCTAGAAGACCGACTACCTCTCCGGGGTTAATCTCCAGATTGACCTCATTTACAACACGCCTGCCACCATAAATTTTTATTAATCCTGTTGCCGAAAGTTTTTCCATAAACTACCATGATCCACGATTACAATGAAGCACACCGGTAGGATGGCCGATGCCTTCATCGTTCCGATATTTGGCCTGTTCGCGGAACAGACCCTACTTTTTTTTACCTTCTGTTTCTTCCGGATAAATTGTTGCCGTTACCCGGCTGCCTGGAGTGCTTTCAACGATACCTCTATTTTCCTCGAGCAAAACAATTATCTTCTCGCCTTTGATTATGTTGTTTCCATCCTGCATAACAGGGTTGCCGGTCACAACAGCTTTTTGTGAGTCGTTATAAAAAACTGCGTTTTCACCAGTAACAATCTTTTCACCCTGTGTTATTCTAACATTTCCTTTCGCCTCGGCTTTTTCCAGTTCGCCTGTTTTTATAATATTCTTGGATCCTACTTTTTCAGACTCCCCTTCCCTCTTTTTGTAATGCAGAAATAGTTTATCCGATTTGATAATTTTGTCTTCCTGGGTTGCTACAACATTTCCGGAAAATACGACAAGCCCCCTGTCATTATATGCATCGAGACGATCCGATACGATCTGTATCGGTGCGCTGCTCGTTATATTTTTGGTTTCCTTTTGCGGTTCACTGGCACTGACAGAAATTTTTGAAAAAGAAACAACTGCCAGCACGGTAAGCGATATTAAAAAAAATTTTCTTATCATATTATTGATATGCATTCATCTTTCAGCAAACACAAAAAAACAGGCGGCAGACTGCTTCCATATATCTCGCCGATAGTTATTTGGCGATATTTGATCGCTAACCCTCATCTTATAATGGCATTTACCCTGGATAGTAGCGTCACTTTTTCATTCTTCATCGAAAGAGTCATTCCGATTCCGCTTATTTCTATTTGCGGGTTTTTCATTGTAACACGTTTGTCGGTATACACTTTCTTATCAGAAGAAGAATAATTGAGATGGTCTGTTGTAAAACGATCACCTTTATCTGACGTTACTTCGACATTGCCAAATACTTCCATGTCCTTTGTATCCGTGTGTAAACGGCCGGTTTTTCCTGTCATTACAAAGGTCCTGCCGTCGGACATAATAAGCTTTACCCTGACATTATCAAAAAAAACGAGATCTTCTTTTTTTGCATATCTTGCCGTATCTGCGTTTATCTCCCAAATGGAATCAGGATCACCTACCTCGGTATAGTGGACATCTCTCACCTGGAGGTCAATCTTTTCTGACATTATTTTCAGCAGGACATCCTCTTTCGCTTTAATGCCCTCTTTCAGCCACACACATACCACTGACAGGCCTATCAGAACAAGCAGTCCTCCAATGAGAAGGACCTTTTTCCTCGACTTAAAAATTTTTTTTAACATTTTTTTACAACTGGCACTTATTTTGCTTTAATTAACTTATCACCCTATCCGAGATAAGTAAAGGGGGATGTGTTAATTATTGAATATTCCCCGCCGCAAGCAGCGGGAAATGCGCTCGCTGTTCAGTTCAGGTCGTATCTGGAGGCAATTTCTCCCCATTTTCCCTGCGCTTTAAGAATCATCTCGCATATCTCTCTGACCGCGCCTCTTCCCCCCCCCTTTTTCGTAATGTAATCGGCTACCTCCCTTGCATAAATTACTGCATCCGCCACAGCCACGGAGAAACCTACCTTCAAGAAGACAGGAACATCCACTATATCATCACCAACATAAGCAACATTATCACCATTAATATTTCTTTTCCGGAGAATATCTTCCAAGACCTTAACCTTATTTTTAGCGTTTTGATAAACTTCATTAATTTCAAGTTCTTTAGCACGATATTCTACCACTTTTGATTTTCTACCGGTCAGAAGGACAACGTCAATACCACATCTCATCAGGAGCCTGAGCCCATGCCCGTCCCTGACATCAAAATTCTTTGTTTCATTTCCAAGATCATCAATAATTATTCTTCCATCAGTCAGAACCCCGTCGACATCCAGAATTAAAAGTTTGATGTGCCGGATCTTTTTTAACAAATTTTCATTAAGAGTGAGAGATTTATTCATCGTTTGCCTTTCTTCACTATTCCATCTATTTTCTTTAACGTACCAAGAAGATCTGGAAGAGCGTCAAGATAAAGAGAATTAGGGCCATCACAGAGTGCACGTTCAGGATCGGGATGAACCTCTAAAAACAGGCCGTCGATTCCAACAGCAACCGCCGCTCTTGAAAGATATGGTATCATGTCTCTCTGCCCACCGGAGGCACTGCCCAAACCGCCGGGAAGCTGTACGCTATGAGTGGCATCGAAAATAACGGGATATCCCATATCTCTTATCATGGGAAGAGAACGAAAGTCAGAAACAAGGTTATTATAACCAAAACTTGTCCCTCTTTCTGTAATCATAATGTTTTCATTTCCGGTAGAGGAAACCTTTTTAAGTATGTTGGACACATCCCAGGGCGCAAGAAACTGTCCCTTTTTTATGTTTATTATTCTGCCACTCCCGGCAATCTCCTTTACGAAGTCTGTCTGTCGGCAGAGAAATGCCGGCACCTGCATTACATCCAGCACCAGTGAACTATCTTCAATCTCTTCAAAACGGTGGACGTCAGAAAGAACAGGGATTTTTAGTTCTTCCTTGATGTCCTTTAGAATCTGGAGTCCCTTTGTCAAACCTGGCCCCCTGTAAGAATTTATAGAAGACCGGTTTGCCTTGTCATAGGATGCCTTGAATATTAACGGTATGTCAAGATCAGCAGCAACTTTCTTCAGAAAAATTGCTATCTCTCTGGTTTCTTTTTGATTTTCAATTACACAGGGACCGGCAATAAGTACAAAGGGAGCCCCATCTCCAATAACAAAATCTTGTAAGATGATTTGCTTCATTGATTTTTCCTCTAACAGCAGCCCTAAAGGGCCGCATTACATTTTCAAAAGACTCTTAATTTTGATACTTTTGCTGTAATATTTTTATCCTCATCTGCGGTATTTTCCTGGCAGCTTTACTTGAATCGGGATTGAGTTGATATGCGCTGGTGTATTCCCTGATGGCATCTCCGAACATCTTTTTCCTTTCATAAGCACCTCCCAGATTGAGATACACCATATAGTCCTCCTGATCGTAACTTAATGATTTTTTGTAGTATTCAATCTCTTTATCAGTATCACCCTTAAGACTATAAATATGAGCAAGCCCTGAGTAAATCTCAGCCTTTTTGGGATCCAGTTTGATCATTTTTTTATAGGTTTTGATGGCACTGTCATAATTTTTCACTTTTAGATAATATTCCGTAATAATGTTCATTTCCTTCATGGTCGGATGATATCCATATTTTATCGCCTTTTCATAGTTTTTAGTTGCCTGCTTATATTTTTTTGTATGACCGTATGCGAATCCAAGACCGGCATATACTGAACCGTTCTTGGGTGAAATCTTTGCAATCTTTTCATAGAGTTTGATTGCACTGCTGTATTTTTTATCCCTGAGATAACAATTCGCCAGCCCATTCATGGCATCAGTATCATCAGATTTGATCTTCAGTACCGCTCTGTATTCGGCCGCTGCATTTCGGTAACGTTTTCTTTTTTCATAGGCTACGGCTAAATTAAAATGAATCACCGGATCTTTCGGTTTTAGCGATATGGCCTTCTTATAATTTGCTATTTCTTTCTTCCATAACCTCTTTCTCCCGTAAGCCAGTCCGATATTCGCATATGCTGACGCATTTCGGGGCTGTTTTTTTATAACTTTTTTAAATAGCGTTATGGACTCGTCATAGTTTCCGGAACTGAAATAAGCACCGGCCAGTGAAGCCATGACATTTACGTTATGCGGCATCTTTTTAAAAACACGTCTGTATTCTCTAATAGCATATTTGATTTTATTGTTTTTTTCATAGGCAACCGCTAAGTTGTAACGAACCATCGTGTCATTCGGATTAATTTTTAATGATGCGATATAGTTCGCAATAGCATTCTCCCACCTTCCCAATTTCCCATAAGCAAAGGCAATGTTAGCATATGCAGAAGCATCCTTGGGATTACGTCGGATGATCCTCCTATAAATCGGCAGTGACTTGCTGTACTCTTTCTTTTTTATATAGCACTTCGATAATTCAACCAGTGCCTCCAGATCGTTCGGTTTTAGCTTCAGGATATCCTGATACTGAGAAATTGCCGTGTCTTGCATTCCCTTGCGAACGTAAACCCGTGCAAGCATCTTGCGGACACTGATGTCCTTTTGGTTCATATTTATTGCCCGCTTCAGATAATCAATCTGCGAACCTTCATTTTTGGACATTCTGGCGAATCTCAACCAGTCCTGTGGAGTAATCTCTACCCTTATGGGAATCGACGCAATGCTCTTATCATGATACCTGACGTCAATTTTATAACCCGTGTTGTTAGAAATCTGTTTCTTTGTTGCGGTTAATTTATCAACTAATTCAATGCCTTTTAGCAATACTCTGAAGTCGTTTCTATGTCCTATTCCTTCAACATCGACAGCGATTCCCCTGCCAAAGAGGGAATCAGAGGAAACGCTTTTTATGACAAACTCATCACGATAGGAAACTTCAAAGACGTCATCTTTTGTCAATCTATAGTCCTTCCCATTTTTTTCAACGTCCAGATAATAAAATTCTGGGTCATGTCCCAGGACAGTGGAAAGAAATACACTTTTCATCTTAGAGGTGGAAAAGATTAATTTATCAACCTTTGCCCTGCAGAAATGATTGAAAATTACTCCACCGGCAAAGGATATCACCGTAATGGCAATTATAATCAAAAGGTAAGAAGGCTTGCTTTCTTTCTGTTCTTTATCTTGGCTTTCTTTATTTTTTTCTGATTTATAGTAATCCACTACGTTTACCCTCTGGGATGATATTTCTTATGAATCTTCTTCAATCTTTCTCTGGTAATATGAGTGTAAATTTGAGTTGTTGATATATCCGCATGTCCAAGCATTACCTGGACGGAGCGGAGATCTGCTCCCCCTTCCAGAAGATGAGTTGCAAAAGAATGCCTGAATGTGTGAGGGTGCACCTTTTTTTGCAGTCCTGCCTTATTAACATATTTTCTCACGATCTTCCAGAATCCCTGCCTAGTTAGACCTCTTCCATACCTGTTAAGAAAAAGGGTATTTGTTGTGTTTTCTTTTGAAATTTTCTGCCTGATATTCTTAACATATCGATCCAGAGAATCAATAGCAGTTTTACCTATCGGAACAATTCTTTCCTTTTTGCCCTTCCCAATCGTGATCAGATATCCCACCTGCCAGTTGATGCTGTTTATGGTTAGTGAAATCAATTCTGAAACGCGAATTCCGGTTGCGTACATGAGTTCCAGCATTGCTTTATCCCTTATGCCGGAGAAAGTTTTCATATCCGGCTGCCTGAGAAGAAGATTCATTTCTTCCATACTCAAAGTATCGGGCAGGCGCATCCAGACCCTGGCCAGTTCAATATTCGCTACAGGATTTTCAACAACAATGTTTTCACGAATAAGGTATTTATAGAATCCCCTGAGGGCTGCGAGTCCTCTATTGACAGAGTTTGCTGTCAGACCACTTTCTCTTAAATTTCCGAGATAGGTGATCACATCGTCTGAGACAATATCTTTGATGTTTTTAATTTTCCTGTCCTGATTAAATTCAACGTACCTAATCAAATCCCTGCTGTAAGCCTCCAGGGTATTGAGAGAAACACCTTTTTCAACAGCAAGGAAATTTAAATATTCATCAACCAGGTTATACATTTTTCAATAAAGTTCCTTGATATATTTGTTAAAAATTCAATTAATCTGTACGAAATATCATGTCCAAAGTCAACGGTAATAATTTTGAAATATTTTTCTTGCTTGCTATGATTAGTGTTCTTACGTTATATGAGTAGGGTCTTTCTAAGGCCGATGAAGGCATCGGCCTTTGCTTGTTCAAGGAGAACATATAATGGTGAAGAAACCTGATTTCATAGAACCAAAAGAGGGTAAAAGAGATTTCTTATACGAAGTTAGTATCATCATTCCTGTCTATCGTGAAGCAGAGGCTATAAAAGGCGTCGTTGAAAGAGTTCATCAGGTGATGAATGCACTCGATTATCATTACGAAATTATTGTCGTGGACGATGGATCAGATGATGAGACGGCAAAGAGAGCAAAAGAAGCAAATGCCCGGGTTATTTCCCACCCGTATAACATAGGAAACGGAGCCGCGGTAAAGACAGGTATCCGGGAAGCAGACGGTGGAATTCTGGTAATGCTTGATGGAGATGGACAGCATTCCCCCGAAGACATACCTCGCCTGCTGGAAAAGATGGATGCTTATGACATGGCGGTTGGCGCGCGGACGGGTGATTCGAAGGCCTCCTTCCACCGGACAGTGGCAAACAGGATCTACAACTGGTTCGCTACGTACATGTGCAAACGCAGGATAGAAGACCTGACATCGGGATTCAGAGCTGTAAAAGCCGATATTGCCCGTAGCCTCGTATCACTGTTACCCAACACCTTTTCCTACCCGACAACCATCACCATGGCAGTGGTACGTTCCGGATACAGTCTCGTGTACGTGCCCATAAAAACAACCCGCCGCATAGGCAAAAGCAAGATAAAACTGATAAGAGACGGCTCCCGCTTTTTCTTGATTATCATCAAGATCGCCACACTTTTTTCACCAATGAG
>CAZYTP010000008.1:0-54290 GCA_964650385.1 uncultured Syntrophales bacterium
ATATTGTTCGCTATTATGGGTATTATTCTTTTGACTATCGGATTATTTTATTTATCACCAAGCCTGAATAAACATTTAAAAATATTTGGAATCAGCGAAATAAATTTTATGGCATTAGCTGCTATTGGCACTCTTCTGATCGCTATCGCAAATTTTATTTTGCTGCCAATGACACTACGATCAAATCAGAGATCAGAAATGCTTTTTGGCGCCCAAATGATGCCCTTAGTTCAAACAAAACCTTTCAAATTTGCAATGGGGCCTACTCCTGGACCAGATGGACAATGGTATGGCACAACATATCTTAAAGTTGTTAACTATAGTAATTTTAAGGCATACAACGTCAGAACAGATGTTAAATATCATAGTGTTTGGATTGGCGAATGGTTAAAGGCAGCTATGAATGATTTGAAGCAGAAAGAATTAAAAGATAAAAAGAATTTTTCAAAACAGGATGAGCATAAATTAATAGAGTATAGTCGTATTATGAAAGAGAATATTTCTAATATAGATCCAGAATCAGCTCCAGCCGTGCAGGCGTGGTCAGGGGGGTGTCTTCCAAGAGAGAAGATATCGAATCGTGAATTGATTATATCTGTGCGTACTACGTGGGAAAACGAGAGAGGGTTTCAGTTTGATACAATTGATCGTTATACACTCACACTTGTCATGGTCGGAGACGGCGAAGCTTTTAATTTTATCCCCGAATCCATAGGAACTCCTATTGGTAAATTATTTTAAAATAAACAGCTAACATTATAAGGTTTTTCAAAATCACTTAGTGGTAAGTAAGGTCGACAATACTCTTCTTTATGAAACTAAGATCAGATAGCTTCTTCATACCTTGACCAATGCAGTCAAATCAAAAAATTACAGATAGCTTGCCAGTCAATTTAATCTTAAATCAGTTAGCTTCTCTCCATGTATGGATCGCATCTCATAACTTCGCAGTCAATTTTTCAGGTTAAGGGCGATGCTTAAATAGTGGAATTGAAGCTCACTCAGTTTTTCACTCAGTAAAACAGAAGGGGTTACGTCAGTGACGTAACCCCTTCTGTTTTTAATGGCGGGGTCGATGGGACTTGAACCCACGGCCTCCGGCGTGACAGGCCGGCGTTATAACCAGCTTAACTACGACCCCGCAAAAACTATATGTTTTTCACCTTGTACTTTTTTAGAATGGTAGGCGGAACAGGACTTGAACCTGTGACATCCACGGTGTAAGCGTGGCGCTCTCCCAGCTGAGCTACCCGCCCATAAATCTCTTCGCATAGTAAGTTGCGCTTTCTAACAACTCTCACTTTACTTGTCAAGAAATAAGTGAAAATATATCAGACACACTCATTAATTTACTTGAGCTGTATTTAATATATCATGTCCACTTTTCTTTGCATCTATGCGAGCTTCTTCCTGTTTTCGAGTACTTATCAAATCTCTCTTCTCATACGCCACGTCTTCTTTAGCATCGTCAACCGGAAGAAGAGCAACTTTTAAAACCTCGTCCACATTTTCCACAAAAATTATCTCAAGGGCCTTTAAGACATTGTTGGGAATCTCGGCCAGGTCTTTCTCATTATCTTTGGGAATTATCACTGTTTTTATATTTCCGCGGTGAGCCCCCAGTAATTTTTCTTTTATGCCGCCTACCGGCAAGACCCTTCCCCTCAATGTAATTTCACCAGTCATAGCCAGATCACCTCTGACTTTCCTTTTCAGAAAAGCAGAAGTAATCGATACTGCTATAGCTATTCCTGCAGATGGTCCATCCTTTGGTATAGCCCCCTCGGGAACATGCACATGAATATCCGTTTCCTCATAGAAAGCTTTTGGAAGGCCAAGAATATCCGCCCTTGCACGAACATAAGTAAGGGCAGCCTGAGCAGATTCCTGCATCACATCTCCCAGTTTTCCGGTCCAGCTTGGCTTACCTTTGCCACGCATAAGAGCTGTTTCTATAATAAGAAGCTCGCCTCCTGCTTCTGTCCAGGCCAAACCTATAGACAACCCTATCGCGTCTTTCCCCTCGGTCTCTCCATGCCTGAATTTCGCAACGCCCAGGTATTTTTGAATGGATTTTGATGATATCTTAAGCTGCCTGTCACTTCCGTCGGTAACAATTTCCCTGGCAACTTTTCTACATATCGAGGCTATTTCTCTCTCCAGGTTCCTCACCCCGGACTCTCTGGTATACTGCCTTATAATAGACAACAAGGCTCCATCAGAAAAGCTTATGTTTTTATTTGTAAGGCCATTGGCTTCCATCTGCTTGTCAACGAGAAACTTCTTCGCGATGTTTAGCTTCTCCTGCTCCGTATATCCTGCAATACGGATAACTTCCATTCTGTCCTGAAGGGGTGCAGGTATCGTATCCAGCATATTAGCGGTTGTTATGAACATTATATCGGAAAGGTCATAGTCAACCTCGAGGTAATTATCATTAAACGCACTGTTCTGCTCCGGATCAAGCACCTCTAAAAGAGCCGCAGAAGGGTCCCCCCTGTAATCTGAACTCAATTTATCAACCTCATCAAGACAAAAGACCGGATTATTTGAGCCTGCCTTTTTCAACAACTGAATTATCTTTCCAGGCATAGCCCCTATATATGTTCTTCTATGACCTCTTATCTCAGCCTCATCCCTTATGCCGCCAAGAGAGAACCTGATAAAATTTCTGTTGGTAGCTCTTGCAACCGATTTGGCCACAGACGTTTTACCAACACCCGGCGGCCCAACCAGACAGAGTATGGAACCCTTATTTTTCTTCACCAGAGTTTGGACCGCAAGATACTCAAGTATCCTCTCTTTAACTTTTTTCAGTCCGTAATGATCCTCTTCCAATATTGCTTCCGATTCCTTGAGGCTATGCTTGTTTTCGGTCTTTTCACTCCAGGGCATATCCAATAGCCAGTCTATATAATTTCTGACTACCGTCGCTTCGGCGGACATAGGTGCCATCATTTTTATCTTTTTTATTTCGTGTTTTACCTTTTTACGTGCCTCTTCAGATAATCTCTTGTTCTTTAATCTCTTTTCAAGATCCTCTACTTCACTTTTGAAATCATCTTTCTCTCCCATCTCTTTCTGAATTGCTCTCATCTGTTCATTCAGATAGTAGTCCTTCTGGGTCTTCTCCATCTGCTTCTTGACACGCTTTCTTATTTTCTCTTCGACCTCAAGAATTTCTATTTCAGAGAGCATTGCTTCATATATGGCTTCAAGCCTCTCAATTACGTCCACTATCTCTAAAATCTTCTGCTTATTTTCCAACTTGACATTAAGATGAGAAGCCACCACATCCGCCAATTTTGATGGGCTGTCTATAGTGGATAGTGTTACAGTCACCTCGGCATGTATCTTTCTGTTCAACTTCGCATAAACTTCAAATGTTTCAGCAACATTTCTCGTCAGTGCTTCTGCCTTAACGGAGACAGTTCCATTGTTGTCCTCCATCTCCTTAACATCCACCAGGTAAAAATCAACATTAGAAACATATTGTTTTATTATTCCTCTCCTCTTCCCTTCAACAAGTACCTTCACAGTTCCATCCGGGAGTCTTAAAAGCTGAATAATAATTCCTACAGTGCCAAACATGTAAATATCGTCTTCCGTTGGATCATCCTTCTGGGCGCTTTTTTGTGCTGACAGAAATATCCCTTTTTCATTCTTCATGGCATATTCCAGTGCGCTTATCGATTTTTCTCTGCCAACAAAAAGAGGCACAATCATATGAGGGAATACTACAACATCCCTCAGCGGAATCAGAGGAATTACCAGTCCCTCGTTTTCCTTTTTATTATCTTTTCCGAAATTAAACATAGTCACTATCATCCCTTGTTTTTTATTTTATAAGCTACCATCAAATAAGCGTTTCGTCTCATCCACTGTTGTTTATGCTGACGGCTGGTAACTTAATGTTTGCTCTCACTTCATGCTGTCTCTGATTCTGTTTCAAGAAGCAAAATCGGCTTTTCCCTGTTCATAACCACATCTTCATTAATTATGCACTCTCTAATGCCACTCCTCGAAGGTATATCATACATGACATCAAGCATCGTATTTTCCATTATTGCTCGAAGTCCTCTTGCTCCAGACTTCCTCTCTACTGCCAACTTTGCTATAGCCCTCAATGCATCATCTGTAAATTTAAGCTTTACATTTTCAAGTTCAAACATTTTGCCATATTGTTTCACAAGAGAATCTTTGGGCTCGACAAGTATTTTTACCAGACCATCTTCGTCCAGTTCATCCAGAGTTGCAATAACGGGCATACGGCCAATGAATTCAGGTATTAATCCATATTTCAAAAGGTCTTCGGGTTGGACCTCCGATAATGTTTCGCCAATTTTCTTCTCTTTCTTGCTCTTTATATCGGCTCCAAAACCCACTAAATTTACACCGGTTCTCTTTTCAATAATATCCTCCAGACCGTTAAAGGCACCACCGCAAATAAATAATATGTTGGTTGTATCCACCTGAATAAATTCCTGCTGTGGATGTTTTCTCCCACCCTTGGGCGGTATATTCGCAAGCGTTCCTTCTATTATCTTCAAGAGAGCCTGTTGTACGCCTTCACCGGATACGTCCCTTGTTATTGAGGGATTTCCGGATTTCTTTGAAATTTTATCAATTTCATCTATATAAACAATGCCTCTCGATGCTTTTTCCACATCATAATCAGAATTTTGGAGAAGACTCAGGATAATGTTCTCCACGTCTTCCCCCACGTATCCTGCCTCGGTAAGGGTTGTTGCATCGGCAATGGTAAAGGGAACATCCAAGACCCTTGCAAGGGTCTTGGCAAGAAGGGTCTTTCCAGAACCGGTGGGACCTATCAGTAAAACATTGCTTTTTTGAAGATCAATCCCGTCCATATCAACATGTGGAAGCAACCTTTTGTAATGGTTATACACTGCTACCGAAAGTATCTTTTTAGGCTTCTCCTGACCTACAACATACTGGTCTAAAAATTTCTTTATCTCCTTAGGCTCAGGGGTTCCCCTTTCATAATCTTTTGCAATCCGCTCCTCGGACTCCTCCTGTATTATAGATTTGCAAAGTTCTATACATTCATCGCAGATATACGCGGCGGGACCGGCAACCAGTTTCTTCACCTCATTCTGAGTCTTGTTGCAAAACGAACAGTACAGCATCCCCTGTCCATCCCGAGAACCACTACTTTTTTTTGTCATTGAAGTTCTCCCTTCTAATTATCCCCGAATATCCCTCTTTTTGTAATAACATCATCAATTACCCCGTATTTCTTAGCCTGCTCCCCGGTCATGTAATAATCTCTTTCCGTATCTTCTACAAGTTTTTCAAATGGCTGACCGGTAACTTCTGCCAGAATATTATTCAATTCATCTTTCAATCTCAGTATCTCTCTGGCCTGAATATCTATATCGGTAGCCTGTCCCTGGAAACCGCCAAGCGGTTGATGTATGAGTATTCTCGAATGGGGAAGAGCGTACCTCTTTCCTTTCTCTCCCGCAGCAAGAATTAAAGCCCCCATGCTTGCAGACTGTCCCATACAAACGGTACAAACCGCCGGTTTTATATATTGCATTGTATCATAGATAGCCAATCCCGAACTAACAAGACCACCTGGAGTGTTGAGATAGAAAAAAATGTCTTTATCAGGATCTTCCGATTCCAGGTAGAGCATCTGGGCTATTATCAGATTGGCCACTTCATCATCAATGGCAGACCCCAGGAATATAATCCTGTCCTTCAAGAGCCTTGAATATATATCGAAAGCTCTCTCTCCTCTGCCATCTTGCTCAACTACCATCGGAATCAAGGCCATTTACTTTACCTCCGTTTTCTTTGCAAGGTTTATTTTAGACTTATCCTTTATAAATTCAAGTATCTTTTCTTCAAAAATTTTCACTTTGAAATTTTCCATTCTGTCACTCTCTTCATAAGATTTCTTTAACGATTCATAATCCTGAGCATATTTTCCGGCAAAATCCTTTAATTTTCTCTCTATATCACCTTCATCAACCGTGATGGACTCTTTCTTGGCAATACTATTCATAAGTAACCCTGTTTTTACCATCTTCTCTGCATCACCTTTAAACTTGTCGCGTAAATTTGAACTGATTTCGGCGGCCTTCTCAGGATCCATGCCTCCCATGACCATTCTCCGATGAGTATCCATCATCATTGAAAAAACCTGCTTTTCCACAAATGAAGGGGGAACCTGAAACTCATTTTTCTCCAGAAGTTTATCAAAAATACTAACTCTCAACTCCCCATCGGCTCTAACTTCATTTTCTGCTTCAAGGGATTTTTTTATGTCTTCTTTCAGCTCATCCAGAGATTCATATTTTTCGAA
Source organism: uncultured Syntrophales bacterium (assembly GCA_964650385.1). Taxonomy (GTDB): domain Bacteria; phylum Desulfobacterota; class Syntrophia; order Syntrophales; family JADFWA01; genus JAUSPI01. The sequence goes on from CAZYTP010000008.1 coordinate 6,335, forward strand.
ATTTTTCACAAAGCTCTCATCTAACTCCGGCAATGTCTTCTTTTTGATATTTATTACCGTAACTGAAAAAGAAACGTCTTTCCCGGCAATTTCTTTTGAGAAATAATCGTCCGGAATTTTCACAATAACTTCTTTTGTTTCTTCTTTTTTGAGGTCGATCAACTGTTCCTCAAACCCTGCAAAAAACTTTTTAGAACCCATTTCAAGCATATAATTTTTTTGTGCAAGATCTTTGACAGGTTTACCGTCAATCTTTCCCTCAAAATCTATATATGCAAAATCTCCTTCGATAATACCCCTGTCGCTATCAATATCATCAAGAGTACTGTACAGATTACGAAGTTCCTCAAGTCTCACCTGTATATCTTTATCCGTAATTTCTATTTCCTCTTTTTCAAGTTCAAGACCAACATAATCCTTTGGTTCAATTACGGGTTCAATTTCAACAATTGCTGAAAAAGTAAAATTCTTGTCTTTTTCGATTCCACTATCATCTATAACCGGCTCAGCTACCGGCACTATATCATTTTTTTTCAAAGTCTCTACGTAGAACCTATTGACAAGATTAGATATTGTCTGACTTTCTGCCTCATCTTTATAGTATATTTCCAGCGTCTTTCTCGGAGTTTTACCCGGTCTAAACCCCTTTATTTTGGCTTTCCTGCCAACGTCCTTGTAGACGATATCCAGTTCACTCTTTACATCACTCCATGGAATATCAAACAATAATTTCTTTTCTACTGGACTAACTTCTTCAATTTTAGCATTAATCTCTTCCACTATTTTAACTCCTTTATACGCAACAATGGTGCGAGAGAGGGGAGTTGAACCCCTATCCGCCTTAAGCGGGCTGGATCCTAAGTCCAGTGCGTCTGCCAATTCCGCCACTCTCGCTTAATTTACCTATATTAGTTAATACATATCTAATTGTCAACAGTGATTATAATGAAACGTTTGCGAAAACTCAAAGCGTTATGAAATCCATCGCAGATGGCTCTCATCATACATCACTCTTACAATCAACCTCCCCGACTACAGCACTGGCCGTCCTGTGGCGACTTCATACATTCCGGTCAATAAAAAAGACTTTTACGAAACTGTCAAGAAGTACTTTTTGCATATCAGCCCGCTGTCCATTTTTCAATTATTTCGATTGACTTTTGAATTTGAAGTTCTTATTTTGACCAGTTAGTATTAATTTTGACTGTTAATCTTACCAGGCAACTAAAATGATCGACAAAAAACATGAGAGGATAGATTAGTGACGCGATTATTTATTGCATGCTTCATTTTTATACATTCCGTACTGTTCTGCGGCTGCCTGAACAAGGATGCCATTCAGAAAGACATTATCGCTTCCCGCGAACACGCCTTCCGGCAGTGGTCCGCGCAGAAGCTGCAGAAGTTAAGAGATGAAACCGTAATTCATGGAAACCTTTCGCTTGCGGACGCCCTGAAGCTTGCCCTTGTCCATAACCGAACCCTCCAAATCGCTATGGAGGAGAAAAACGTTTCAAAGGGTCTCATCCTGGAGTCCTACGGAGAAGTGTTCCCAACGGTTTCCCTGACCGGAAGATATACTCACGCGAATACGGACAACGTAGACATCGACGGGACCAAAAAAGAAATCGGGCAACATGACAACTATACCGGAGGGCTTTCCGTCACCCAGCCCATATTTCGTGGTGGAGCAGCAACCGCGGCTTTAAGAGCATCAAAATATTATGATGTGTTAGTGGATGAAAATGTGCGTTCAGCTGTTCAGAACACAATCTACAAAACCATCAGGGATTACTACCAGGTTTCGCTCACCCAGGAGCAACATGGCGTTACCCAAACATACGCTGACCTCGCCGAAGCCCACCTGAAAGATGTACAGATGAAACGAAAATTTGGGGTTGCATCAGATTTCAACGTTCTGAGGTCTCAGGTTGAGCTGTCCAATGCAAGAGCCGAGCTGATCAGTTATAAAAACAAACTCCATCAGGCTACTACCACTCTTCTGAAAACCCTGGGAGTCTCACAGGAAAGCAGGATCGAACTTACCGACCACCTGATTTACAAACCTGCTTCGGTGAAGGAAGAAGAGGTAGTCCGTAAAGCTTTCCTCAACCGGCCCGACCTTTCCGGGGCCGAACTGAACTTAAAGTTACAAGAAGAATCGCTTAGAAAGGCATACAGCAAGTACTGGCCAGAAATCGATGCATTTTACAAATACTCCTTTGAGAAACCTGATCCGAGCCTTGCTACGAAGGATGAGTGGGGAGACGCCTGGAAAGCCGGCATTGAGATGAATATACCCATTTTTGACGGTTTGAAACGTGAGGGGAACGTGGCCCAGGAACGCGCCGTTCTGAAACAAAAACATATTAAACTCTTGGATAAACAGGAACAGGCGCTCTTCGAGGCCCGTAACGCTATTTTGGACATCAGGGATGCAGCCGAGTCCGTGGATGCCCAAAAGTTGACCCTTGAGAAAGCCAAAGAGGGGTTAAAACTCGCTGAAGTGGGATACCGGGAAGGAACACTCGACCAGGTATCTGTCCTGGATGCCCGTGCCGCTCTCACCAATGCGCAACTCTTATATTACAAGAGCCTGTACGACCATGCTATCGCACGGCTCGACCTGCAAAAGGCCATGGGCATCCTGAGCCCAAAATGGAGTAAGCAGTAAGAAGCAGGACTTTGAACCGGCACTTAAATTATGACAAATGGCAAGAAACTAAAAGCTGCCGGTTGAACGCTTGTAAAAGGTAATTTAATATGCTGATTTCCGATATTTCCATACGTCGTCCCGTTACCACTCTGACAATTATGGCCGCCATTGTTGTTTTCGGTTGGATCGCCTTCAAGAGTATGGGTATTGACCTTTATCCGGAGGTTGACCTTCCTATTGTGACGGTAACAACGGAACTGACCGGGGCCAGCCCTGAAATTATGGATCAGGAAGTGACGGATGTTCTGGAAGAACAGATCAAGACCATCGGTGGAATCAGGAGTCTCTCGTCTCAGAGTTTTGAAGGTCTTTCACGAATCGCAGTCGAGTTTGAGCTTGAAAAAGACGTTGATGTGGCCGCCCAGGAGGTGCGTGCCAAGGTGAACCTTGCCGAGAAAGATCTGCCCGATGACACGGACAAACCGATTGTGGACAAGCTGGACATCGCCGCACAGGCAATCATGTGGGTAGCCGTGAGCGGAAACATAGACTACGGCAAGTTGTCTTACTACGCTGACAAGGTTCTGAAAGAACAGCTACAATCAGTAAGCGGTGTCGGAAACATAGAGTTCGGGGGTCTACGGGAGCGGGAAATCCGCGTATGGCTGGATCCTAAAAAACTTGAGGGACGCGGGCTTACAGCCCAGGATATAGTCCGGACTATTAAAATAAAACACGTTGAACTGCCCGGCGGCCGGGTTGAAACCGGGCCCAGGGAATACAGTGTAAAGGTTGAGGGAGAATACGCCTCCGTTGCGGCCCTCAACAACCTCGTCGTGGCAGAACGGAATGGCGCTATTGTCACCCTCAAAGATGTAGGGCGAGTCGACGACGGTTTTGAGGATTTGAGAAGTATTGCTTACTTCAACGGTGTCCCGACCATCGGCCTGGGAATCCGAAAACAGTCGGGCACAAATACGACCGCTGTTGCGGATGCTGTCAAGAAAAAATTAGAAGAGCTGAAAAAGCATACCCCCAAGGGCATTTCAGTTGAAATTGCTTCTGATACATCCGATTTTATCAAAGAGTCGATGCGTGGTGTCCAGTTTGACATCATCCTGGGCATATTCCTTACGGCCATGATCATGTATCTGTTTCTTAGGAACATCCGGATCACCTTTATCAGCGTGGTGGCCATCCCCATCTCCCTGATTGGCGGATTCGTCCTTATGAATGCACTCGGTTTCACCATCAACAATCTGACGATGCTGGCCATGTCTCTCGCTGTAGGTATGGTCATTGATGACGCCATAGTTGTGTTGGAAAATGTCTACCGCCACGTGGAAAATGGTGAGGAAAGGGTCCAGGCCGCTCGTATAGGAACCGATGAAGTTGGTCTCGCCGTCCTGGCCGCAACATCCTCCATTGCTGCCGTTTTTATTCCTGTCGCTTTCATGAAAGGAATTATCGGCCGATTTTTCTACGAGTTCGGCCTTGCCGTCGCACTCACTATAATTATTTCGGCATTCGTTTCCCTGACCCTGACTCCCTTTCTCTGCTCGCGGATGCTTCACCATGAAACCTCTCACAAAAAAATCTATATAATCCTTGAAAATGCCTTCCAGGCGGTAGAGCGGGCGTACCGTAAAGCTCTGGAATGGTCGGTTTCCCACCGCTGGACAGTAGTAGCTACTGCTATTACTATTTTTATACTGAGTATGTTCCTCCTTCCATTTATTGGAACCGAGTTCCTGACACATGCCGATGAGGGTCGATTTGTGGTTAATTTTGAACTCCCCACGGGCACCTCCATCGAACAGACCAACCTGCGTCTCCGTGAAATGGGGGAAATCCTTTTTTCCCAGCCTGAGGTAGACCACGCGTTCACGGCTATCGGAGTGGGTGCCAGCAAAGAAGTCAACAAGGGGGTCATGGTTGTGATCCTTGTTCCCAAGCATATGAGGAAGGCAACCCAGCAGGATCTCATGAGGCGACTACGTGAGAAGTTCAAGTCTTATAAAGACATGGTCGTCTCCCTTGAATACATGGCCATCGTGGGAGGAGGAAAAAGACACACGGATATCCAATTAGCCATTCAGGGACCTACCGTAAACAAGATTGCACAGATTGGCGACCAGGTAGTAAACGCCCTTCAGTCTTTGGGGGGGTTCGTCGATGTAGATACGGATCTGCGCATTACCAAGCCGGATGTGAAGGTTCAAATCAACCGGGGTATGGCCGATGATCTTGGTGTTGACGCACGGTCTATATCCAACGAGATTTATACCATGTTCGGCGGTGTAAAAGCGGGCAAGTTCAAAGAAGGGGGCTACCGGTATGATATTCGAGTAAAGGCCCTGCCCGAGTACAGGATGACACCCTCCGATCTCGAACTCATATCGGTGCGCGGGCAGGATGGGCAACTTATTAAGACTCCAAGCCTCATCACGTATGAAGTGAGCCGGGGACCCAACGTTATAAACCGCCTCGACCGGATGCGCTCAGTAACGCTCTTTGCAAACGTGGAAGGAATAGCTGGAGGAGAGGGACTAAAAATAGTCGAAAAAACAATCGCCAAATACATGCCGCAAGATGGAAACTGGAGTACATCTCTGGTAGGGAGAACCAAGGTCTTTCGTGAATCATTCAAGTACCTTTTGAATGCCCTGCTCATCGCTATACTTGTCATCTACATGATTCTCTGCATCCAGTTCGAATCTTTTGTCCACCCCTTTACAATGATGCTTGCGCTGCCTTTGTGCATGATCGGCGTGTTCGGGGCACTACTTCTTACCGGTAAGACTTTGAACATATTCTCCTTTATTGGAATCATAATGCTCATGGGGATAGTTACTAAAAACGGTATCCTCCTTGTAGAATTCGCCAACCAGCAAAGGCGTAAGGGCATTGATAAGGTCAATGCAATGCTCACGGCGGGACCCATCCGGCTGAGACCAATCCTTATGACCGCATTCTCTACCGCTATTGCCGTGGTTCCCGTGGCTCTGGCCATGAGCGAGGGTGGTGAAACCCGAGCACCGATGGCTATAGCCGTTATAGGAGGAATGATTTCTTCAACCTTTCTCACTTTGCTGGTCGTCCCGGTAGTCTATCTCCTGCTGGACGATGCCCAAGTCTGGATCGTTACAAAAATCGGCAAACTTCGCAAGAATTTGCGCAGAACCGCTACTGCAGATACAAAAGGAGGACAACCGTGAAACGTATGACACTATGGAAGGTAATCGCCATACCGATGATTATGATTTTTCTCCTCTTCGGAAGTGGCTGTGATAAAGACAAAGACGCTGGTAAAACCACCGTTATTGAGAAAACCGGTCCGCACAGTGTGAAAACCGTCACCGTTGTATTGAAAGACGTTCAACCTTCCGTACAGGCCACGGGCACCCTGGTTCCACGCCGCTATACAAAACTTCATTCCCTGCTGGACGGCCAAATCGAAAAGCTTCCGGTAGACATAGGAGAACCGGTTCGGAAGGGACAACTTCTTTTTCAAACACGGACTGTTGACTACCGGCTAGAACTTCAGCAGGCAGAAGCAAACCTTTCCCGTGCCAGAGTTCTCTTCAAAGACAAGTTACGGGAAAAAATAAGGATGCAAAACCTTTTCGAAGCGGGTTCCGCCACAGAGCAAATGAGAGATCAATCAATCACCGGTTACGAAGAGGCGGAAGCGACACTCAAACAGGCACAGGCTGCCCGCGAAACAGCCCGACAATCTCTTAGTGACTGCACCGTCACCGCCCCATATGATAGTGTTGTGACAGCAAGATATATAGAAGAGGGTGAGTACACAAAAATAGGTATAAAAGTAGTGGAAATCATGGATCTCACAATTCTAAATGCTGAAATGGAACTTCCTCAGCGATATGCCGGGAAGATTCCCTCAGGGTTGCCCATCTCCCTTTCATTCAGCACCCGGTCCGAGTCCATCACCGGAAAGATTGTCGCTGTCAATCCCAAGGTTGACACGTTGAACCGGACATTTCTTGTAAAGGTGGCTGTGGACAACCGTGATGGAAAGCTTCAGGCCGGACTCTTCTGTTCCGCAAGCTTCAAACTTCCATTAATAAAAGATCAGATGACCATTCCAACTGCGGCGCTCAGCAGAGACGAGGGGCGTTCTACCGTCTGGATCGTCGAGAGCGGCAAGGCGCATCTGCGAAATGTTCGCGAGGGTGGATCACTTAACGGTTGGGTCTGGATTTTGGATGGGCTAAAACAGGGAGATAAGGTCGTAACCGAAGGTGCCGGTGGCCTGACCGAAGGCGCGGAAGTGGCAGCCAAATAGTAAGCAGTTGCCACATTCCTACGTATGAAGTATCGTAAATTAGTCGTGACTGTTTTACGATACATCGTAAATTGGTCGAATTTTGGCAATTGAGGGTATAAAAGCAGGACACCCATTCTCCCAGGAAGTTTAGAGTCCTCTTGATTTATCGAAATAGAACATTCCTGTTAATTTTCTTTACATTTGCCTATATTTTCATTGGCATTTTCTTCATAAGGATTAAGATATTCCTTGCCTATTTCTTCAGGAGGGTCAGATAAAAGCATTCCTAAAAGAAAGAAACAAAGAAAAAGGCGGTCTGGTCCACTGGCTGTTTAGAGCTTCGGAGTTCTAATGATCCCGAACAGTTTGATTTAATATTTCCGCAACCAATTGATTGATGCTTTTACCCCTGGTTTCTGCAGCTGTGGCAACGGCGGCATGGATGTCCGGCGGTATGCGAAGCATTAGTTTTCCAGAATATGATTTTTGTGGGTCCTTGCCAAGTATTGCACAAGTTTCAAGATAATCATCAACCGCTTCCTCAAAGGCGGCGCGTAGTTCTGCCACAGACTCGCCATGGAACCCTACTACGTCCCGTATGCCGGCAATATGCCCAACAAAGCAGCCGTCTTCTTCGCTGTATTCAATGCGGGCTGCATACCCTTTATGCCTCATGGTCTTCATGGTTTCACCCCTGCTTGTTCAAGAAATTTGCGAGCATCGCGCACCTGGTACGGCTTTGCCTCCTTGTACGGATGCGGCCGGTGAAAGGTGACGACGATACCATTCAACTCGAATCGCACCCGTGAGCCTCTCCCTTCAATGGCTTGCGCTCCGAGAGCCAGGAATAGGACCTCGATCTGCTGCCATTTCAAGCTGGTTGGAACATGCTTGCCGAAGATAAGCCCCAGGGTTTTACGGTGTGTGCTCTTCATAGTTGCGCATGATAGCATATTTTGATAGCATGTCAAGCCAAAATATATCCCTCACGAATAAGGAAACAAAGGAATAAGGGAACACACATTTCCCTATATGACATCCCCTGAAATTCGCTCACCTTACTGACTCTAAATTTCTTTGAATAGTTTTCGTGTACGGATGATCTTTACCTAAACGCTTGCGGGTTATTTTCAATGCTTTTTTAAGATACTCTATAGCCCGGCCATATTCGCCTTCACTGTTATAGGCCATCCCTATATTGTTGTAATCAATGGCCACACCGGGATGCTCTGGCCCCAGTTTCTTGAGGTCTATTTTCAACGCTTTTTGATAATACTCTATCGCCCTGTCATATTCTCCTTTACTGTCATAGGCCACCCCTGTGTTGTTGTAATCAATGGCTACACCGGGATGTTCCGGCCCCAGTTTTTTGAGACCTATTTTCAACGACTTTTGGTAATACTCTAAGGCCCTGTCATAGTCACCTTTGTTGTCATAGGCCCCTCCTATGTTGTTGTATGCATCACCATAATTTGGGTCCAACCTGATTGCCTGATTCAGATACTCCATGGCTTTGGCAACATCTGTATAAAATCCGTATTTCAGTAAAGATAGGGCTTTTTCATTTAATCCGTTAGCGGCCAGTTCCTGTGATGCTTTTCTAAATTCTTCTTTTAATCTTTCTCTTTCCACATTAGATAATAAATCTTTTGTTTTTCGATTCTGTTCCTCCAGAGATTTGATCTTTGCCAATAAATCCTTTTCACGTTTCTGACTGTCTTGATATTTCCTTAAAAGTTCCCTGTCTTTAAGAAGGCTTTTTATCCGTTCCTCAAGTATGCTTGTATCTACATTTACTTTTGCCTTAACGATAATTCCGAAAGCATCTTCTGTATGATAATTCTTTTGGGATACTATTTCTACTTTAAGCACACCCGCCGCCAGAGCAAGTACCTCGTCCTTTTCTATGACATTTTCTTTTACAATTGTGAAACTCTCAAGGTATGTTCCTGCTTTTTCCAGCACCTCACGCTTTGCCTTGACCATAGCAGCAACACGGGCATCATCCGGCGACTGGCTGCCTCCGAAGGGTTGTTTGACGGTATGGGTGAAAGTTTTAACCTCCGCAGCGGCAAACCCGGTGAAGAGCAAAATTATCAAGACTAATGTTTGCCAGAAAATAAATCTCTTAATCATCATGTGTCCTCCAATAAACACAAAACCCCTGGCCAGTGTTTTTGGACCAAAAGAAATTGTCAATAAATGGAACGAAAAGAGACAATTCATTGACGGCTATGTAACTTTTGACAAACCGGATCATCAGGAAAAATAAGTATATCATCTTTTGATATAGGACCTGACTTGTCCTTGCTTTCGATCAAACGATAGATATTTATGTCATTGAAATGTTCTTCAATCTCTTTGTTTTGGAACTCGTTTATGAAAGATTCATTAATTAAGACGCTTACGCTTCTGTTGTCAACAAGTAGACAAAACATTTTTTTCTGGTGTTCTGATCTTATTTTTATAGAGGAAACACTGTGAACATTTTTTTCAAACAGGTCTGTTATAAATTTGATCTTTTCGTTTTGATTCATTTTCGCCCCCTGTTGAACATTAGTTTTCGTGAAGATAACGATGAAGTCACCGGCCGGTGTGAAGCGTAGAGAAACACCGGTCGGGTGAAGTGATGGGTTCGGATTACCATGCCCTGTATGGTATTTCAGACAGAGCCACATCGCAAGATTGAATTCCATATTTTTCAATAAGCTTTTCGACTGATTTTATTGATAATTCTTGATTGGGTGTTGGGCCAATAACTAGTTCTTTAATCGGCAGGGGATCTTTTGCTTCCATAACCAAATCTATCTCAACATAGGGGACAATTGTTGAGGCACCTTCGCGGAAACAAATCTTCTTCTCCTGCCCTTTTTTTTGATAGAAAATAAACCGCAGCTCATTTTCTTCACTGAATTTGGGGTGTTTAAAAAAGGGCGCAATTAAAAGGAGTTGTAACCCATAATTCAACCGAGTGCTTCCTGCCAATTCCAAAAAAGAATCAATATCAAATTTTCCTTCGGAATTGTAATTTACGTTCGTTTTCTGATTGAAGGAATCACAAGTTATATTAATGCTATTTTTAATGATCTTTTTTTGCTCTTCTAAATCGTAATTGCATGGAATGAGGACAATACCTTGTGCTTTTACAACTTCAACAAGCTTTCTTGTTTCAAACCCAAGATTAAAGCCTCCCAAATTTGGGCAATATGCTCTCCATTGGCTTAATTGGTCCCTCATTGCTGTAAGTGAAGTTACGTATACGTCAGGGGCTTGGAAATCACAAAACAGTTGTTCAACTGTTTTGTGTAGATCCCGCCCTATAACAGTCTCATCGCACTTTAAAAACTCCAGAGCTAACTGGATAGTGTGATTGAACTCTTTAGAATCATTTAAAAACAGGATATTTGTGGCCCATATTTTCCTGCTTTTCATTAGGCCTAAAAGACCACCCTGGGTCGTATAGTGATAAAGGATCTCGGGTATATCAGTCATTTATCTATCTCATATCCCTTTCATCCGAACGGAGCGCAAGATGAGCCGAAGCGGCGCGAACATCTACATATAAGGCAATTTCGCTTGCTTTCAATATTGAAGCTCCCCGCTGCAAGCAACGGGGAATGCACTCGCTGTTCAGTTCACATAAAATTCACCGGATCCGCATCCACTTTAATATCGATGCCGTCGCTTTCGGTCTTTGTCAGTATATTTCTAGCGAGCGTGTGGAGTGCCTTAATATCTTTTCCTTTCAGAAGGATCTGCCATCTGTATCTCCCCTTGATCTGTGAAATGGGGGGCTCTGCCGGACCTATGACTTCTATTTTTCCCCCTGCAATACCATGGAGTGAAAGTTTTTTGGCCAAAACTCCGATACGCTTAACATCTTCCGCTATTTTTTCTTTTTTTATCCCCGATATACGCAGGTTCACCATCCGGGAAAATGGTGGATAGCCAAGATCACTTCGCAGGGAAATCTCATCTCCATAAAATCCCGAATAGTCATGCTCTTTTGCCCGCCTGATGGCATAATGCTGCGGATTAAATGTCTGAACAACAACCCTGCCGGGAGTGTCTCCCCTTCCGCTCCTTCCTGAAACCTGGGTCATCAGTTGAAAGGTTCTTTCCCCTGCCCTGAAATCGGGAATATTAAGGGATGTGTCAGCCGACACTACGCCGACAAGTGTAATGTTCGGAAAATCATGGCCTTTTGTAATCATCTGGGTACCCACAAGTATATCAATACCCCCGCTGGATTGCTTCTCTGATTAACCCTACAACGACACTTCAAGCGGTTATGTCCCCCTCCCCTTTATCCCCTCCTACCAGAGACTGTGTCGCAATTCCTTTTTTTGTCATTTCGACCGAAGGGAGAAATCTTTATGACTAATAATATTGACGCGTTAAGATTCCTCACATCCGTTCGGAATGACATTTTCTCCTATTGCGACACAGTCTCCCGGGGGAGAGGAAATTCGACTTTTTACGAGTGCATCAAATTTGACAATCTCGTAAAAAGTCAAGTTCTGTCACCCAAAATCATGTCCTGAACTTGTTTCAGGATCATTCAGGGTCTCTAACTTACTGAAACAATTAGATGCTGAAACAAGTTCAGCATGACAAATGGCGCAGTTTGTGACTTTTTACGAGACCATCAAATTTAGGGCAGGCTTAATTCCGAGAGCCAGTTATGGGCGGTTCGAATTTCAGCGCCATTTGGGAATGTTTTCTCCCTTTTCAGTTCCTTTGTTACCTGAATCATTTTTATTTGTGGAAAAAACTTTTTAAAAATTTCAAAATTCGGGCTTAGATTTCCATCTTTCCATTTCACCTCCACCATTAATGAAGGATTATCATCCGTTGTGGTACAAAAATCGACCTCTTTCCCATCCTTGTTCCTTAAATAATAAAGTTTTCTTGTTTCTCCGAAACAATCTTCTCGAAAATGAATTTCTTTTTGCATGGCGCAGGCAACAGTGTTTTCCAGTTTAATACCTGAATCGCCAATGACCTGCCCAGTATCATAAAAATAGAACTTAGACGTTTTTTGAATAGCTCGAGCTATATTTTTATGAAAAGGCGGTACTTTAAAAATGACATACATGTTTTCAAGTATTGTTAGCCACCGTTTAATTGTTTTGTCCGAGCATTGGAGATCCCGGGCCAGAGAACTGTATGATACCGGACTGGCTACTCTGTTTTTTAATAATTGGATAAGTGTTTCTATCTGTATTATCTGTTGAACATTTTCAAGATCAATTAGATCCTGTTTTAAAATAATATCCAGATGCGATTTTTTCCAACGGTTATAAAATCGAATAGTACCATTAAGAAACGGTTCAGGAAAACCACCAAAAATTAATAGCTTGTCTAATTCATCCTCAAGGTTTTCCGGTGTTAAAAAGGTATTAATTTCCTTTAAATCCAGGGGATGCATCCTGAATTGGAAAAACCTGCCTGCCAGGGAATCGCCAACTTTTCTATACGTATCAAGCTTGGCGCTTCCTGTAACAAGGATAGAGGGGGGCATGCCTTCAGTATCATAAACGCCTTTGAGCCATGATTTCCAGTTTTTTAATTTATGAAGTTCATCAAAAATGACAAGTTCTTTTGATCGATCCCAAGACTTTTTCTGTAAACTCAAGCGGTCGTCCAAATTGTCAAAGTTAAAATAATCAAAATTATTTTTCAGTATTTTGGACAATGTGGTCTTTCCAGTTTGTCTGGGTCCGGTCAGCAGTATAATTTTCTTGTCCAAATCTTCCTGGATATATTTTGTCAGGTATCGCTTCATAACGACCATTTTGACATAAATTCCGAGATAGTCAAGACTTTTTCGGAATAGCGTCCGGAAAAGTCTATTTTATCCGAATTGACCGGGGGTGCACCCGCAAGCCCCGCCCTGGAGACTGTGTCGCAATAGGGTAAAATGTCATTCCGAACGAATGTGAGGAATCTTAACATGTTAAATTTATTACGCATTAATGTTTCTCGCTTTGCTCGAAATGACAAAAAAAGGAATTACGACACAGTCTCCTGTGGGCGGGGAGCTTCACATTTGCAACAGGCGCAGAAAAAGGGGTACAGAAAACGGGGGCAGGTCTTGCTGTCCACTCAAGTGACTTGTGACTTGTTCTTCCTTAGAGATCAAGTTGGATCGTGATAGCCTGGCCTATACCCTCCATCTCAGTGGAGGAAATCGATCCTGCTGGATTGATTAGCCGCTTCTTGCTCACCGTGGTAAGCTGATCGGCCATAGCCTTGGCCTTTTTTCTACGAAACGTCACATATGTTTCGCTTGGGTAGAGTTTGCCAATGTTACTCGTCAGGGGCACGACTTGAACTCTATTAAGGAAATGATTGGCAGCATCATTGCTTACGATGACGGCCGGTCGCTGCTTGTAGATTTCACCTCCGACGGAAGGATCGAAGTTAATCCACCACACTTCACCTCTCTTCATCGTTTAAGTCCCCAAATGTTCCCTTTGCCCACTCAAGGGCTTCGGATTCCCTGACACGATCAGCAGCCATCTCTTTATATGCAGCATACATATCTTTCTTGACAACATGCGGGCGGACTAAATCTTCGATAAAACGGCTAATTTTTCGTGGTCCAATGACTGACCGTAAGCCGTCATAGACCTCTTCGTCTATGGTCACTGTAAGTTTCCTTTGCATCACAAACTCCTCCTCAAATGTTACACGTATAGTACACGTGTAACATTTTGAAGTCAAGAGGTCAGAAATGTTTTTCTAAGAAAAGCGGGGTCACCCATTTACATAAAATTCACCGGATCCACATCCACTTTAATATCGATGCCGTCACTTTCGGCCTTTGTCAGTATATTTTTGACGAGCGCGTGGAGTGCCTTAATATCTTCTCCTTTCAGAAGGATATGCCATCTGTATCTCCCCTTGATTTGTGCAATTGGGGCCTCCGCCGGACCCATGATTTCCACTTTTCCCCTTGCAATACCATCGAGTGAAAGTTTTTTGGCCAAAACTCCGATACACCTGACATCTTCCTCTGTTCTTTCTTTTTTCATGCCCGATATACGCAGGTTCACTATCCTGGAGAATGGTGGATAGCCAAGCTCCCGGCGCAGGGATATTTCATCTCCATAAAATCCCGAATAGTCATGTTCTTTTGCACATCTGATGGCATAATGCTGCGGATTAAATGTCTGAACAACAACCCTGCCGGGAGTATCTCCCCTTCCACTCCTCCCTGAAACCTGTGTCACGAGCTGAAATGTCCTTTCCGCTCCCCTGAAATCGGGCATATTAAGAGACGTATCAGCCGACACCACACCGACAAGGGTAATGTTCGGGAAATCATGGCCTTTGGTAATCATCTGGGTACCTACAAGTATATCGATATCCCCACTGTCTAAGGCCTTGAGCAATCTTTCGTAAGCTCCCTTCTTCACAGTAACGTCACTATCCATCCGCGCCACCCTGGCCCCGGGAAAAAGCACTGAAATTTCCTCTTCCAACCTCTCTGTTCCTACACCATAACTCTTTATCTTTCCTCCTCGACAAGAGGGACAGATAAAAGGACCCTTTGTAAAGTAATCACAATAATGGCATCTCAGGGTACCGTCAGCCGCATGATGTGTCATTGAAACGGAGCAATTCAAACACTTAAACACATAGCCGCAGTCAAAACAGCACATAAAAGTATTGAATCCCCTTCGGTTTAAAAAGAGAAGTGATTGTTTCCCATTTATAAGAGTATCTCGGATTGCATGTTTCAGGGACCGCGATATGGTCGGAATTCTGCCATTCTTATCCCTTTCATCCTTCATATCAACTACCTCAATCTGCGGAAGGGGCTTGTCTTCTACTCTCCTGGGTAAACTTAGATATATGTATTTTCTTTTCTTTATGTTGTAATAAGTCTGGATTCCCGGCGTCGCAGAACCCAGTACAACAACCGCAGAATCCAGCTTCGCTTTTACTATCGCCAGATCACGGGCATTATATCGCATCCGGTCATCCTGTTTGTAAGACGTATCATGCTCCTCATCAACTATTATCAGTTTCAAATTCCTGACCGGTGCAAATATGGCTGATCTGGCACCTACAACAATTCTTGCCTCGCCTCTTTGTATCCTCCTCCACTGGTCATATCTTGCACTCCTTGAAATTCCGCTGTGGAGAATGGCTATTTCATGATCCTTAAACCTCCTGTTAACCCTGTAAAGCAGTTGCGGCGTAAGGGATATTTCGGGAACGAGGAAAATGACCCCCCCTTTAAGCCTCAGGGTCTCTTTGATAACGTTCAGGTAGACCTCTGTTTTCCCGCTTCCGGTAACACCGTGAAGCAAGTGTGGTGAAAATTTTCCTGATGCTATGCTGCGGATGATCTTTTCCACAGCAGCCTTTTGCTCCTTATTGAGAATCAACCCTGTTTCGTCTCTTCCTATCTCCGGCCCCTGTCCGGGGCGCCGGTAAACTTCCCTCTCGGAGACACTGGCAACTCCCTTCTTTTCCAGACTCCGGACAACAGCGGAAACATTTTTAATTTCCTGATTCAGGAGGGAAATCGATGTTTCTCCATGCCGACTGAGGTAATTAACGACCTTACCCTGTTTTTCGGTCAGCTTCACATCAGACAAACCATCGCTGCAAAGAGTTATTACCTTCTCTTTCTTTGTTTTTATAGCAGGTTTTTTGAGTTTGTCCTCTATAGTTATGAGTTTTGCGTTTTGGAGTACCTTCACATCCCGGTACACCTGTTTTCCACCGAGTACCTTTTTTAATTTGTCCAGAGGAAGTCCCTCCGGATAGTCTTTCAGGATTTCAATGATTTTGTTCTGTGTCGGAGATAAGCTTCGTCCTCCCGCGTCTTTGATGTTTTCCCTTGCAAGTGAAAGCCACAGATAGCTTTCTATATTTATCCCCCGGGGAAGGATACCCCCGAGCGATTTTCCAAGGTGATACATATAATAGCCAGATGCCCATTTGTAAAATTTGAAATCACTTTCGTTAAAGAGCGGTTCCATATCCAGTATTTCTATTATGTCTCTGGTTTTTTCTATATCGGCTATATCCATTGATTCCAGTATATAGCCGGTCACCCTTCTCTTCCCAAAAGGCACAAGGACACGTTTACCCGTAGTAACTTCCTTTTCAAGCTCTCCCGGAACAGAATATATGAAAGTCTTATCCGTTGGTATATTTATAGCAACTCTGACAAACATCTGTTATTCCTCTTTATTGAAGAAACCCTTGGGGTCAGAATAGAAACTTTCACGGAAAGAAAATATTAATGGTGCAGTTCATGGTTTTTTGCTTTTTTTCAAAATTTGACAGTCTCGTAAAAAGTCTCAAAATGTGTCATTTGTCATGCTGAACTTGTTTCAGCATCTAAATATTTCAATAAGTTAGAGACCCTGAAATAAATTCAGGGTGACAAAAACTGACTTTTCAGTTGTTACCGATAATCTCTTCCACGTATCTGAGGGCTTCCTCCCTGTCTTTTATGCACCCCTCCATCTGAGCTTCTTCGACCTTTGTGAGTATTCTGCCTAAAAACGGACCGGGGGAAAGGTCAAACTTATCAATCAAATCTTTCCCCGTAACCAAACGCGGTTTCTCAATTCGAGGTTTGAACCCGTTATAATATTTGTCGAGCATCTCTTTTGTCATCTTCTTGATTTTTGACATCCTGTCTTCTTGCACATCCGGACCGAGAGCCGCCATAGAATCCGCAAAAAACAACATAAAATAAGCCCAGAATTCTTCAGGATTTTTCCTGAAAAAGCGCAGGACACCCTTTTGAGAAAGCGAGCCAAGAAAAGAAAAGTTAATCAGGTGCATATGATTTCCAACCAAATCCTTCACAAAACTAATTTCTTTGTTGCTTAACTTCAAGCGCCGGGCAACTTTTTCCGCTATTCTCCTGCCTGCATCTTCATGTCCAATAAATTTGACGCGGCCATCAACGTTTTTGCTTGCAGTCTCGGGTTTTCCGGAATCGTGAAGCAATGTTGCCAGTTTTATAATGCTGTCCTTGCCTCTTCCGGGAACTAATTCGGCCTTAAGATACTCTTTCAAATTCAGAGAATATCCGGCGAAATAGTCCTCAGGATTATTCATCACGATATCGATATTCTTAAGAGAGAGAAGTGTATGTTCCCAGACATAAAGATGGTGGTAACCGTTCTGGTGCACCCCCTTCATGGACAAAATCTCCGGCAAAATCTCCTCAAGAAGCCCGAGACCATCCATATCAACAATATATGAAATGCAAGGGGAGAAAGTCAGGATCTTAAAGAACTCGTCCCTGATTCTCTCCCACGAAACCTTCTTCAATTCACAGCGATTCCGGATAATACTTTTCCGGGTTTTCATATCTACCGCAAAACCAAGCTGCCCGGCAAAACGTAATGCCCGAAGCATTCGAAGCGGATCATCCTTGAAAGACCCATCGGTCAGCATTTCTATCTTCTTCCTGCAAATGCCATCCTGACCACCAAAAGGATCAATCAATAAATCAAACCGGTCTTCCAGATAATCCACAAGCGGAAGTGCCATGGCATTGATGGTAAAGTCTCTTTTCTCCAGGTCTTCCTTGATAGATGCCCCGCGCATCCTCGCAAAATCGAATACGAAAGTTTCATCATGTGACTTAACAACAACTCGCTCTGTTTTCTGGTGAGGTTCATCATCAAGTAAAATATAGGCCCCTCCCATCTTGTCTGCAAAATCGACAGCCACTTCATCTGTGTCGGAAGGAAGCACAATATCAATGTCGGGGGAGTGTCTTTTTAAAATTCTATCCCTGATGGCCCCGCCAACGACATAGAGCTGTTCATCTTTTAAATGTCTCAAATAGTTTTTGATCATATTACCACACAATCCGAGCATCCACCGCCTTACAGCCATCCACCGCTGCAATCAGCGGATTGATATCCAGCTCTGCAATGTCGGGGGCCACGGTAGCCAGAAAAGAAAGTCTTTCCAGGACATCGAGAAGCGCTTCCATGTTTACCCCTTCTTCTCCTCGCACCCCTGCCAATAACGGATACATTTTCAATGTTTTAAGCATTTTTTCAGCCTGCATGCGATCAACAGGTACAATCTCCCGGCTGATATCACGGAACACTTCAGTGTAAATTCCTCCCATGCCGCAGGCGATTACCTGACCGAACTGAGGATCCTGTTTCAAACCAAAAAGCAGTTCCAATCCTTTTGCCTGCTCCTGCAATTGGAACGCCTCAATCCGGACATCAGGGTCGCGAAGACGTACGTTGTCTACTATTTTGTGGAAAGCATTGCGAAGTCCATCGACGTTTCCAATTCCGGTTATTACACCGCCCCACTCGCTCTTATGAACAAAGACAGCGCCTGCCAGCTTTAGAACCAGCGGATAGGTGAGATTTTCTGCCTCGGCTATCAACTCCTCCATGCTGGCGGCCACTATACCTCTCGCTACAGGAATTCCAAAAGCAGCCAGCAGACAAAGGGCATCTTCTTCCAAAAGAATTTTCTGATCCCTGCCTTTTGTGAGTAACGCATCCACATGCTGCCGGTTAAAAGAGAAACTTTTTGGAGAAGGAAACTTTCGCCGCCGTATCTGGTGGTAGCGATGACAGAAGGATAGTCCCCTTACGGCTTGCTCGATGGAGTCAAAGCACGCTATGGCATCGATAGATTCGCACTGATCGATTGTGGAAGAGGCACTATCCATGTATATACACATGGCGATCGGTTTGAGGTTCCCAGACTCCCGTCGAGCCGCTGCCACAACTTCAGCTACGTAGTCATTGGCATGGAGCGGGGAACTCGGAGCGATAATAATCACCAGAACCCCGTCCACATCCGGTGACTTTAGCAAATCGGTCATGGCTTCTTTGTAAACTTCCCGGAAGTTGCCCCCGATCATACCCACCGGCCAGATATCAATAGGGTTCGTGATATGTATCCATTCCGGAGCTCCCTCCGCCAGTTTTTCCGGTAAACCGGGGGGAATATCCGCCAGTACTAATCCAAAGTCCTCACAGGCATCGGCAGACATAATACCGCCGGCACCGGTGATCGATATAACCCCTAACCTCGGTCCTTCCATATCCTGAAGGAATAGTAAGGCGTGAACGGCATCTCTCAGTTCAGATCCATCCTTTACACGAATGATTCCAGCCCGGTTAAAAGCGGAGCTGAATACATCGTCTTCACCAACAAGGGATCCTGTGTGGGAAACAGCCGCCTCGGCACCCGCCTCGCTGCGGCCCGTTTTAAGAACTATAACAGGTTTCTTCAAAGCGACCTTGGAGGCGATTTCCAGAAACTCCCTACCTCGCTTCATCCCCTCCATGTGAAGGGCAATCACCTTGGTGTAAGGATCATCGGCAAAGTACTCCAGTGCATCAACAAAATCGACGTCGCAACTGTTTCCGACATCAATGGCCTTCCCCCAGCTTTTGTAAGTGAAGCCGGAGGAAGCGACTAGAATTACACCGGTCTGGGTTACTACCGAAATGGGATAAACCTTTTCGGGAACGGGCAGATCGACAAAGCCGGTGGAGAAATGCAGAAAATTGTTGAGTGTCCCTATGGTATTGGGTCCCACTACGCGCACCCCATTTTCACGGGCAAGGACGGCGATTTGTTCCTGTAATTCGACGCCCTTTTGATCGGCATCCGCAAAACCCTGGCTGATGATGATTACCCTTCGGATACCGGCCTTCACGCACCGTTCAAAGACCGGCAGAACCAGATCCCTCCCCACGGAGATCAACGCCAGATCAGCTATCTCCGGAACTTCCAGAACTGAAGAATATGCCTTGATACCGCATATTTCCGGGGCATTTGGGTTTATCGGATAGATTCTACCTCTATACCCGTATCTCAACATACACTCAACGTTGTTATAAGCCCCTGCTCCAGTCTTACGGGTAGCACCAATCACAACAACCGATTCCGGCTCAAAGAACTTTCGCACGAATCAAAGCCCCCTTTACATAATTTAAAAACCGTTATAGAAACTGTAATAGGAAACGGAACGTCCCCTGTCAATATAATTCTGTTGACCACGGATAAATTGACCGATAAGGCTTCATGTGCTATCAGCAAGTGGTAACACATAAAATGCCGCCATACAGAATTGGCAGTTTTGACAGTTCATCCAATTCATGTTACAAGGTATTAGTTTTTATGCAAATATGCCTAAGTGGAAGGTTATGGATAGAAAAACTAAATTCACTGATTCTTCTTTACACACGGAACAGGATTTCCAAAATCTACTAAAAATAATTAAGAAGCTAAGGTCTCCTGATGGATGTCTGTGGGACATCAGTCAGAAAAAAGAAGATGTTGGAAGATATTTGATAGAGGAGGCCTATGAGGTCATTGATGCCATCGATAGCGGTTCCCCGAAGGGGCTTAAAGAAGAGCTGGGCGATCTTCTCTTTCAGATACTTTTTCTGGCGAGAATCTCGGAAGAGAACGGTCAATTTGATATATCCGATGTTATAAAAGAAATATCACAAAAAATGATTCGTAGACACCCCCATGTTTTTGAAAATAAAAAGGTTAAAGATATCGAAGATATCAAATCCAACTGGGAAGACATAAAAAAACAGGAAAAAGACATACAAGATAAAGACCAATCCCTTTTCAGTCAGATACCAAAATTTCTTCCTTCCCTCTTAATGGCACAGAAAATAACAAAAGAAGCTTCTAAGGTTGGTTTTGACTGGGAAAATGTTGATGGTGTTTTAAAGAAAATTGAGGAAGAGTTGGGAGAATTTAAGGCTGCCCTCAGGTCGAAAGAAAAAGAAAAGTTGAAAGACGAAATCGGTGACATTATATTTTCTGTGGTAAATCTCAGTAGATTCGTAGAAGTCAGCGCAGATGAAGCACTAAGGTCTTCCAT
The DNA here is from genome assembly GCA_964650385.1 of uncultured Syntrophales bacterium. GTDB lineage: Bacteria > Desulfobacterota > Syntrophia > Syntrophales > JADFWA01 > JAUSPI01. The sequence continues at coordinate 27,158 of CAZYTP010000008.1, forward strand.
CAAGAAATTTACGGAGAGGTTCTCTTACATTGAAGAGAAATCGAAAGAACAGGGGAAAACCTTGTCTGAGACAACACTTGAAGAGATGGAGCAGCTATGGAACGAATCGAAGTCAAACATTCAGGCATAAAGGAAGAATTAGATGTTGGATACTGAGTGATAGTAACTGTGACAGTCTCGTAAAAAGTCTTTTTTTGTCACCCTGAACTTGTTTCAGGGTCTCTAACTTACTGATATAATTAGATGCTGAAACAAGTGAGATGCTGAAACAAGTTCAGCATGACAAATGGTGCAGTTTGTGATTTTTTACGAATACATCAACTTTAAGGATTAAAAATATGAAGTTTTTTTTATGTGTTGCAGGATTAGTTTTGATAATCGAGGGACTCCCCTATTTTGCCTTTCCGGGAAAAATTAAGTCCTATCTGATGAAAGTACAAGACATACCTGATACAACCTTAAGGATTCTCGGTCTATCAGCAGTTATAACAGGTCTTATCCTCGTATATCTTGGGAGAAATTAAGATAATTTCATTGACTTTGAAACATTTTTCGATTATTTCCCACAACCTGTTGTTGACGACCTGATATGCCCAAAATCTCCATAACCAATGTGACATGAAATTAGAAGAATTCAATTACAATCTGCCTGAAGAGTTAATCGCTCAAAAACCGTCCATTTTAAGAGACCACTCCCGGATGATGGTTGTAGACAGGAACAGCGGAAAAATCGACCATAAGTTCTTTTATGACCTGCCGGAATTTCTCAGAAAGGGCGACGTACTGGTCACAAACAACTCCAAGGTAATCCCTGCAAGGCTCACCGGGAAAAAGGCAACCGGCGGATTGGTTGAAACGCTCCTTCTATCAAGAAACGGCCGGTCTTCGCCTGACTCTCAAATATGGGAAGTATTGTTACGGCCGGCAAAAAGAGTTGGTATCGGCACCCAACTATTTTTCGGTAACGAAGGCAGAGCAGAAGTAATTGAAAGAATTTCAGAAAAGAAATGGTATCTCAAATTCGAAACAGAAACAGAGTTTGATAATTTCCTGGAAAGGCACGGAAAGGCACCACTGCCTCCATACATCAAAAGAGGGAAAGATGAAAAACGGTCTCTTGAAGACATTGAAAGATATCAGACAATTTACGCCCGTGTACCCGGCTCGGTAGCGGCACCCACCGCCGGCCTTCATTTTTCCCCACATTTACTGACAACCCTGGAAGAAAAGGGATTTGATATCGTGTCAGTCACGCTACACGTAGGATATGGAACGTTCCTCTCCATAGAGACCGAATCCGTGGAAGATCACTCCATGGAGAAGGAGTCCTTTGCCGTGGATGAAGAAACTGCTCGGACTATAAACCGGGCAAAAAGGGTTATTGCCGTAGGAACAACTTCAACCAGGGTACTGGAATCCGTTGCTGATGATACGGGAACAATAGAACAATCATCAGGATATACGGCGCTGTTCATATATCCTGACTACTGCTTTAAGAGGGTTGATGCACTGTTAACCAACTTCCATCTTCCCAAATCGTCACTTTTTCTCCTTGTCTGTGCCTTTGCAGGAAAGGACCTGATGCAGGAAGCATATAAGAAAGCAATAGAGGAAAAATATCGTTTTTATAGTTATGGTGATTGTATGTTGATATTGTAAAAAAGTGCCTAAATTTAATCCGCCTTCGGCGGACCATAACTTTAGTTCACTTTAGGCACTTCAAACTTTAGGCACTCGTAAAAAGTCAGTCATTCCCGCGTAGGCGGGAATCCATAGAGGGTTAAGTGCTTGAAAAGACTGGATTCCCGTTTTCACGGGAATGACAAAATTGTGCATATTTCGACTTTTTACGAGACTGTCAAACTTTAGGCACTATTTAAATTTTTGCTTATTATGGATTACCAGTTCAAGCTACTGAAAAAAGATACCGGATCCGAAGCACGGCTGGGGAAAATGCTCACTCAGCACGGCGAGGTGGATACACCGGTCTTCATGCCGACGGGAACTCAGGCCACGGTAAAGGCCCTTGTTCCAGAAAGGGTAAGAGAATTGGGGGCAGAGATTATCCTCAGCAACACATATCATCTCTACCTCAGACCCGGTCACAAACTCATCAGGGATCTTGGAGGATTACACAAATTCATGAACTGGAACCGTCCTATACTCACGGACAGCGGTGGATTCCAGGTATACAGCTTACAAACTCTAAGAAAAATAAATGAGGAAGGTGTGATGTTTCAATCACATATTGATGGTTCAAAACATTTTATAAGCCCGGAGAGTGCCATAGAGATTCAGGAGGCCCTCGGTTCCGACATTATGATGTGTTTTGATGATTGCACACCATACCCTGTAGATTTCGATTATGCGGAAAGGTCTCTCAACATGACCATACGGTGGGCAAGAAGGTGTAAGAATTCCAGAAGCAACAGCAATCAGGCGCTGTTCGGAATAATACAGGGTGGTATTTATCCGGAATTGAGGAAAAGAGGGTTAGAAGAGCTTGCTGAGATCGGATTTGACGGCTATGCTCTCGGTGGATTGAGCGTGGGAGAACCAAAGCGCGAAATGCAGGAAATAGTTGAAGGTATCACTCCCCTTCTTCCGAAAGATAAACCGAGATATCTTATGGGCGTTGGAACACCGGAGGATATAGTGGAATGCGTCGGACGTGGCATCGATATGTTTGACTGTGTGATGCCCACCAGAAATGCACGAAATGGAATGTTGTTTACAAATGATGGAAAGGTTGTTATAAAAAATGCCCGTTATCGAAATGATGATTCACCAGTTGACGGTTTGTGTGATTGCTATACCTGTAAAAACTATTCACGGGCGTACCTGAGACATCTGTTTATAGCAAAGGAAATTTTGGGCATTATCCTGAATACTATTCACAATGTCAGATATTACATGAATCTCATGGAGAGGATCAGGGAAGCCATAAAAGACGACACCTATGAATATTTCATGAAAAAATTTAACGCTTAACGTTCATTTATTACTAAACTTGCGAAAAAACTTCGGACTTTAAACTTGACAGTCTCGTAAAAAGTCTTTTTTTGTCACCCTGAATTTATTTCAGGGTCTCTAACTTGCTGAAATAATTAGATGCTGAAACAAGTTCAGCATGACAAATGGTGCAGTTTATGACTTTTTACGAATGTATCACTATTGAGCCTGCAGAGGGCTTAAACTTTAAACTCGAAACTCATAATTAAGGAGGACAACAAATTGACTGATTTAGCTCATGCAATGGGGCAGTTTGGTTTTGGCGGAGCCAAAGGGCCTGACATCCAATTTATTGTAGTGATGGCTGTCATTTTTGGCATATTCTTTTTTCTTCTCATCAGGCCCCAGCAGAAAAAACAGAAGGCCATGAAAGAGATGTTGAACAATCTCAAACATGGAGATATGGTTGTAACCACCGGAGGATTACACGGAAAAATAACCGGTATCACGGATAATGTCATAACACTTGAGATCTCTGACAAAGTCAGGGTAAAGGTCTCAAAGCGATATATAGAAACAGTTACTCAGAAAGCAGATACTCAGAAAGCAGATAAGTAGCCGGATTGCTATAAAGCCTAAGAGGGGTACAGGATGTTTGACAAAAATATCAAGGTAAGAGTGGTTATTGCATTGCTTGTCACTATCACAGCATTATTTTATCTGATTCCCTCCCTGAAACCGGATTTTCCAATCCTTCAAGAAAAGAAGATCCATTTAGGTCTTGATCTTCAGGGAGGCATGCACCTGGTTTTGGAAGTAGAGACCGAAAAAGCTATTGAAAGCGCGGTTGAAAGGCTTTCAAATGACCTGAAGGAAACCCTCATGGATAAAAAAGTCCGGTTCAGACATTTAAGACGGACAAATGGCTCCATAATATCCATGGACCTTCCGGGCGGGGAAAACAGAGATGCATTTGAAAAAATCCTTAAAGATTCCTATCCCAACCTTGAAATAGAATCTTCGAAAACAGTGGATGGAAGCAACAAGGTCTACCTGAAGATAAAGGAAGAACATGCCGATTACATAAAAAAGTTCGCAGTTGAACAGAGTCTTGAAACGATCAGAAACAGGGTAGACCAGTTTGGTGTGTCAGAACCCGAGATAATCCCCCAGGCTAACGATCGTATCCTTATACAGCTTCCAGGAATAAAAGATTCGGTACGAGCTAAAAATCTCATCGGCAAGACTGCACTCTTAGAATTTAAACTGTTAGACGAAGAACACAGTTTAGACAACGCCCTCAAGGGCAATACCCCACCAGAGAGCATTATAGCTTATGGTTACAAGGTCGACAGAGAAACAGGACATCGAACCAAAATACCCTATTTGCTTAAGGTCAAGACCCTTCTCACGGGGGAATCTCTTGAGGATGCTCGGGTAAAGATCAGTGATCGGTTCGGTGAACCCTATGTTGCACTGAAATTCAATTCACAGGGTGCAAAAGATTTTGACAGGATAACCTCTGAAAACGTAAAAAAGCGTTTAGCCATTATCCTCGACGGTATCGTACATTCTGCTCCGGTCATACAGGAGAGAATATCCGGTGGCAATGCCCAGATCACCGGAACCTTTACCACAGATGAGGCCCATGACCTGGCAATCGTTCTACGGGCGGGGGCACTCCCGGCCCCGGTCAGGATACTCGAGGAGAGGACAGTCGGACCTTCTCTGGGACAGGACTCTGTCGATCAGGGAATGCTCTCCATTATTGTCGGTGGATTGCTGGTTATCCTATTTATGATAATCTACTACAGGTTTTCCGGCACTATCGCCGACATCGCTATTATCCTGAATATTATCATTATAATGGGTATATTAGCTGCCTTTCAGGCTACACTGACCCTTCCCGGAATTGCAGGAATTGTTCTTGTTATAGGTATGGCCGTGGATGCCAATGTTCTCATTTTTGAGAGAATCCGAGAGGAACTGCGTATGGGAAAGACGCCGAGAGCCGCGGTTTCGGGAGGATACTCCAAGGCCTTTGTCACAATTATAGATGCAAACATCACAACACTTATAGCAGCTGTTGTATTGTTTCAATTCGGAACAGGACCGGTGAAGGGATTCGCTGTCACCCTGAGCATCGGTATAATCGCCAGCATGTTTACGGCAATCTTTGTAACCAGAATTATCTATGACTATTTTATCTGGAATAAAAAGATCGAAAGAGTAAGTATATAAATTATGGAACTTATAAAACCTGATGTAAATATCAATATTGTAGGCAAAATGAAGGGCGCCGCAATCTGCTCTCTTGCCTTAATAATAGTAAGCATAGCATCCCTGATACTTCATGGAGGTCCCCGGCTCGGCATTGATTTTGCCGGAGGAACTTTGGTTCAGGTTCAATTTAAGAAAGAGACAACCATCGACAGGATGAGAACCGCCCTGAAGAAGATTGATCTTGAAAACAGCGTGATCCAGCAATTCGGCCACAAAGACAACAATGAATTTCTTATAAGGACTGAAAAGTCTACCGCTGATCTCAAAGGACTTTCCGGCGAAATAGAGGAGGCATTAGCCGCCACATACAATAAAGATGAATTTGAGGTAAGAAGGGTGGAAATTGTTGGACCAAAGGTCGGAAAGGATTTAAGACAAAAGGGTATAAACGCTATGCTTATCGCAATGATAGGTATTCTTATCTATATTACCTGGAGGTTTGAATTCCGTTACGCGATTGGTGCAATCATTGCGCTGACACACGATGTCCTCATTACCGTCGGGGTCTTCTCCCTTTTAGACAAGGAATTCACTCTCCCCATTATTGCGGCACTGCTAACAATCATAGGTTATTCCCTTAATGACACCATCGTCGTCTATGACAGGATTAGGGAAAATACCAGAAAATTCAGGAAAAAGGCTCTGCGAGAGGTAATAAATTCGAGTGTTAACCAGGTATTGAGCAGGACCATCCTTACCTCAGTAACCACTCTTCTTGTTGTTTTTGCACTGTTCTTCCTCGGTGGAGCAGTCATTCATGATTTTGCCTTTGCCTTACTCGTGGGAATACTGATCGGAACGTATTCATCTGTATTCATCGCTAGTCCCACAGTGCTGGTTTGGGAAACTTTCAAGCCTTCAAAAAGAAAGAAGAGAAAATAAGTTGTCCCCTTTTGAAGTCGCAGGACTGACCATTTTTATCCTTGTTCTGTTTATAGGGATATTTTCCATTATATTCGGCTTCCCGGGAACAGTGATAATACTTATTGATACTTTTGTTTACTCACTGATAACCGGTTTTGAAAAAATTGGCTGGAAGATAATAGTTGTACTTATAATCCTTTCACTCCTTGCAGAAACATTTGATTTCGTGTTGGGAAGCGCAGGTGCAAAAAAGTTCGGCTCATCTAAAAAGGGGATTGTGGCCTCAGTGATTGGGGGAATTGTCGGTGCAATATTAATGACCCCATTCCTCCTGGGATTGGGCGCTGTTATCGGCGCCTTTCTGGGTGGGTTTGCGGGAACATTCTTAGTAGAACTCATCGAGCAGAAAAATCTGAAACCCGCCGTTAGGGCTGGTTACGGAAATCTAATCGGAAGAATTACCGGTATATTTGCAAAAAGTTTTTTTGCTCTTGTTATGATAATTATAATTTTATCAACGATATATTCGTAATACAAGACAGATGCCACCAGCAGGAAACTGCAGGAAATACACGAGCCATACATTTTAAGGAACAAAACCATGAACAAAAGCAAGTCTAAAATTAAAGAATATTCTGAGGCTATAATAATCGCCATATTGATAGCGCTCTTTATTCGAACCTTTGTCATACAGGCATTTAAGATACCCTCGGGTTCCATGAAACCCACCCTCCAGATTGGTGACCATATCCTGGTCAATAAGTTTCTCTATGGAATAAAAATACCATACCTCAGAAAAACCATAATCCCTATAATAGAACCGAAAAGGGGGGACATCGTGGTTTTCATATATCCAATGGATCGATCAAAGGATTTCATAAAGAGGGTTGTCGGGATTGGCGGAGATGTAATAGAGATAAAAAATAAAAAGATTTTCCTTAACGGTTCACCTTATAATGACACCCACGGGGTCTATACGGACAAATTAGTGCTACCCTTGTCAATACAGCCACGCGATAATTTCGGGCCGGTAACGGTCCCTGAGGGATCCATATTCGTCATGGGAGATAACAGGGATCAGAGTTACGATAGCAGATTCTGGGGTTTTGTGAAATTAAGGGACGTTATGGGTAAGGCCTTTATTATATACTGGTCATGGAACGGTGACGATAATAACGTCAGGTGGAATAGATTCGCTAAAATCCTTAATTAAAACAAAAAATTGCCGGCTTCGTAAAAAGCTCTACTATGCCACTTTGCGGCATTATAATGGGAAGTAACTTTTACAAAGCATGTTTAAGGCCGATGGGGGCATCGGCCCCTACATATAGTAGGGTCTGTTCCCCGAACAGGCCGATGCTATATGTCTGGATAGTATCCGGAAGAATCGATAAGTTATATTAAATTCGGCCAAACGAGTTACCTGGAAGTCGGGTTCCCCCTCTCGCCCCCCCCCACAAATCCCCCTAAATTTCCCTCTTTTCCCGAAACCGCCCCAATGCAATCAGCACGGTGGTAATGTATAAAGAAACAGATTGACAACCGGCTTATTTGCGATATTATGAAATTAAGAAATTAGAAAAATATTAGCCATGAATATACAAAACATGAGGTGAGAAAAATGCCTTTAATCAAAGTAAGACGAAATTTCCAAATCACTATACCCAACAGTTTGCGCAAGTATTTAAAAATAGGAGAGGGTGACTATCTGGAGGCGGAAAGGCACGACGGTGAAATAGTTTTAAAACCGGTCAAGATGGTGCAGCCGGACCAGGCCTATTTTTATACAAAAGAGTGGCAGGAAAGTGAAGCGGAAGCAGACAGGGATATTGCCAATGGAGATGTTTTGGGGCCTTTTGATAATATTGAAGACGCTCTTAAGGCATTGAAAACCGCCAAAATATGATGAAGCTGAACTTTACTAAAAATTTTGTTCGGGATTATCGCAGACTGCCGCTGGAGATACGGGAAACCGTTGATAAGCAGCTTGAGTTACTGCTGTCCAATCCAAAACATCCTTCCTTAAACATAAAAAAAATGAAAGATCCGAGAAATATTTGGGAAGGCAGGATAACAGCTTCGTACCGTTTTACTTTTCAAATAATAAAAGGCTCCTATATTTTGCGAAAAGCAGGCACTCATGACATTTTAAGAAAACCTTGATATTCCTGCCGAGATAGACGCGCAGGCGGGACGTTCGTGACGGCTAAATGGAACATGGAGTTTGAGTATTATGGACGGAAAATCATTGAACGTGACTGAGGAAAAGCTGAACAGGCTCAAAGAAATCCTTCCCGAAGCATTCACGGAAGAAAAAATCGACTGGGAAAAGCTGAAGGCCGCTCTGAGCGAGGATATTGAATTTAAAGACGAGCGGTATGTGCTGAACTGGGCGGGGAAGTCGGACGCGTTCAGGGTCTTGCAGTCGCCAACAACGGCGACTCTTGCCCCCTGTAAGGATGAGTCGGTCAATTTTGACGGCACGGAGAACATCTTTGTAGAGGGTGAAAATCTTGAAGTTCTGAAGGTTTTGCAGAAATCCTATTTCGGCAAAATCAAGATGATTTATATCGACCCTCCCTATAATACCGGCAATGACAACTTTATCTATCCCGATAAATTTTCCGAGACCAGAGAGGAGTACCTGGGCAGAATCGGCGATAAGGACGAAACCGGCTACATGACCCGCGAAGGCCTGTTCCGCAAAAACAGCAAGGACAGCGGCCATTATCACTCAAACTGGCTCTCCATGATGTATCCGAGATTGTTTCTGGCAAGGAATTTATTAAAAGACAACGGTGTTATTTTCGTATCCATTGATGACAATGAGGTTCATAATTTAAGGCTTTTAATGAATGAGGTGTTTGGGGAGGAGAATTTTGTTGGGAGTTTCCAGTGGCACCGTCGTCAACGTGCCGATAGCAGAAATCAGTCAAATGCATCAACTGATCATGAATACATAATAGCTTATGCTAAAAGCGAAAAGGCTGTCTTGCAAGGAGCCGATATTGATACAGAGAAATATAAAAATCCCGACAATGACTTTCGCGGTCCTTGGGCTAGTATTGATCTCTCTGGTTTAGCAACAGCTTCACAAAGACCAAATCTCCATTATGATATTATTGATCCAAGTACTGGAAATATTTATCCACCAAACCCTAGTAGGGGATGGTCGAAAAGTAAAGAAAACGTCCAAAAAATGATTGCAGAGGGGCGGATATTGTTCCCTAAATCGCCGACAGGCAGGCCAAGAGAAAAGAAATTTCTGAGAAACCTATTAAGCACCATAACAGGATTTTCAACATGTTTGGACTCGAAAAAAGTTGGTTATACAACCAATGGTACAAGAGAGGTGACCGATATATTTAACGGAAAATACTTTGATTTTCCAAAACCTTCAGCACTCATCAGAAGTTTTGTTAAGCAGTCCACACAAACTAATGACAACGACATTATCCTCGACTTCTTCTCCGGCTCCGCCACCACCGCCCATGCCGTCCTCGACCTCAACAAGGAAGACAACGGCAGCCGCAAATTCATCATGGTTCAACTCCCCGAAAAATGCGATGAAAAATCGGAAGCCTTCAAGGCGGACTATAAGACAATTGCCGAAATCGGCAAGGAACGCATTAGACGCGTTATCAGGAAAATCGAGGAAGATCAGGGCGGCAAACTCGATTTTGGCGGCGGCAAACAGGATTTGGGCTTCAAAGTTTTCAAACTCCGGGAATCCAACTTCAAAATCTGGCGCTCGAAAATAGAAACCGAAGCAGAGCTTGTCGAACAGTTGCAGCAACACCTTGAACCGCTGGATGAACACGCCAAAACCGAAGACGTCCTTTATGAACTGCTTCTTAAATCCGGTATCCCGCTGACGGCAAAGATTGAAAACAAAGGGGGTTATTGCCTGGCAAATGACGGCGAAATCGCCCTTATGCTTGAAAAGGTGGATGAGAGTATTATCAAAAAAGTCATAGCGGAAAATCCTAATAAAGTAATTACCCTTGACAGACTTTTTAATAACAATGACCAATTAAAAACCAATACCGCATTGCAGATGAAGGACGCGGGGATAGAGTTTAAGGCGGTGTAAATATGAATGAAAAAAATCATTGCTTAGTCTTAACACAACACAGGGAAAAAGATTTATACAACGATTTTCATGGGAAATACTATCATTTTCCAGCCAATAAAAGTAAATCATATTTAAACCAATTTAATGATTTGCCAATAGAATTTGTTTATTACGAACCTGTTAAAAATGGTGGGAAAGGCGAATTTTATGGTTATGGGGAAATTACTAAAAAACCATTTAAAGATAAACGAGAAGAGGGTTTTTACTTTGTTGAAATAGATGAGTTCAGGGAATTCACTGATCCAGTATCTTACAAAGACAAGGATGGTAATTTAATTGAAGAAATTAATAATAAGCATTACAATCCGCAAAATGCTGTTAGAAAAATACCCCAAAAATTATTAGAAGAAATATGCCTTGATGGCGGTATTGTTCTGAATATCGAATCCGATTCTCATTTGATTAAAGTCCTTGGAGAGCAATTAATAGGCTCAGAAAAGGTTGGAATTCTAGAATTGATAAAAAATGCCATTGATGCCCAAGCTACTTATTGCCGTGTTCGTATAGAAAATATAGCAAGTCTAACAGAAATTGATAAATCCAATTATGAATTCCCTAACCATGAAGGCCCGGTCATAATAATTGAAGATGATGGTATAGGGATGGATAAAAACGTTATTCAAAATGGATGGCTAAGACCAGCTTCAACAATTAAAACAAACATAAAAGAGCAACTGAAACAAGAGAGGCTAAAAGCTACTAAAAGTGGGAACTTAGGCAGTTATGACGCTCTACTTCGCAAATTAAAAAAAGAACACGGTGGTAGAATACCTTTAGGAGAAAAAGGAGTCGGCCGATTTGCAACCCATCGTTTAGGAAGGTTTTTGGAGTTAAGAACAAGAACAAAAGAATTGCCTTATGAATTGGTATTAAAAATTGATTGGGATGAATTTGATGTAATTTCAAATAATTTTGTAAATCTAAATAGTATTGGCATTAGCCTTTTTAGAGAAGAGCCTAAAAGAAATTATGGCAATAATCAATCAGGCACACAGTTAATAATTTATGGTGGTAAAGACGGTTTTAAGTGGGATGAAAGCAAAATTCTTGAACTAAACAAATCTATTCTTAGCATTAATTCTCCATATTCAAAGTCTAAATTTAACAAATCAAAAGAGAATCAGCCGTTCAAAGCTATCTTAGAGTGTCCACAAATAGATAATTTACCTGATACTCAGATATATGAAGAATCTACACCAAACTTTTCTTTTGATGCATTAATAAATGAAAAAGGCATTGTAGATATATATGAAATTAAGTTCACACATCCGGAAGATAAGCTACCCGAAGCAAATTGGAGTGGCAAAAATGAAGATTTAAGATATTCAGAAGATAAAAATTATTGGTTAGAAAATAATAAAAAAAGAAATCCAGTATGCGGTGCTTTCTATATACATTTAGATGTTTGGTATCGTAGAAACGAGTGGATAGATTTACCAAATTACAAAGATTTAATTGAGTATCTGGATGAATTCGGAGGAATGGCAGTATATCGAGATGAAATATTGGAATTTGACGCAAAAATCGGTTCCGAATATGATTGGCTTGGTTTAAGCAAAGCACGAATTAAGCAAGCTTTTAAATTATCATATAGAGATTTTGTCGGCAATCTCGAATTAGACCAATCTGCAAATTTTGATTTAATTGATAAAACAAACCGAGAAGGTTTAATAGATAACCAAGCTTTTCGAGATTTGTCTTGCCTAACAAGAAACGCCATTAATCAATTACTCTTACCCCGTTATATTGGACAGAGAGATGCACTGGCAAAGCTTACAAAAGGAATTATTACAAACACCTCAACATTGAGAGATATCGCGAAAACATCCTCGACTTTCTTTTCTAATGTTACAGAAAGTAATTATCCTTTGGAAAATGACCCATATAATTTTTTCTCAAATCTTTGGGAAAAAGCTGAAGAAAGAAAAGCAGGTTTAATTAATCTTAGATTATCAATGAAAGAGCTGCAAAAAAGTATTAAAATGCTTGAGAATACACAAGAATTATTTGTAGAACAAGCTGGTTTTGGAATAGCGGTAGCTATTTCTTTACATGAAATAAATAAAATCACATCAAATTTTTACCATGGAATAGCTCATTTAATAAAAAGTGGAGAATTCGATAAAATACGGCTTGATAATTTAAAAGAAACGTCAGCTTCTCTAAAGTCTGAATTAAAAAGACTTAGTCCTCTTAGGGCTATAAGAAATGAGAACCGAATCGAATTTAATGTAATGAAATCCATTAAATATGCATTAGAAGTTTTTAAGCGCAAACTCGAAAAGGATAGAATATCTTTTAAGATATTAAACCCCAATGAAGACTTCCATATTTTTGGTAGGTACACAACCATAAACCAAGTTTTTGGTAATCTTTTTGACAATAGTCTTTATTGGATTTATAGAGCGGATGTACAAAAAAATGAAATTGAAGTTTTATTAAACAAACAATATAGAACTGTAATCTTTGCCGATTCAGGTTCGGATATCAGTGAAGTCATTCGGCCTTATTTGTTTCAACCTGGTTACAGCCTAAAAGAACCTCCAAGCGGATTAGGCTTATATATTTGTAAAAGTTATTTAAATTCAATGAAGGCAAGAATTTATGAAACTCCGAAAAAAGACCGTATACAATATTTGCAAGGTGCTCAATTCACTTTGGATTTCAACAAAACACCCGCCGGAAAGGAATAAGTTAGTGGATAAAAATATGACATATGTATCTTGGATGGTAAATTACCAATAAATAGTACTGCCGGAAAGCAGTTTACAATTGATTCTGAAAGAGTTTCATAAAATGATGAGGAATAATCATGTATAATATTTGTATTATTGATGATGCTTTTAATACACCTTGTATTGATATTGGTATCGATGAAAAATCGCCATTATGTAACTATGCCATAAAAAAAGCACTGGAATCTAATGAATGGTCGGATACAGAATTAAAGTCATTAATTGAAGAATTATCAAATAAATCGGATTTTTCGCTAAAAGGTTATGCCAATCCGGAGTTTTTCAATAATGATATTGATCATAATCCCGATATAGTAATTTTTGATTGGGATTATGGTACTCAAGCAAAACAATCAGAAGAATATTTAAAAAGTATTTTAGAAAACACTTTTTGCATTGTCTATATATACACAGGTTGTGATAAAACGGATGAAATTAAAAGAATTATTAAGGGTAATTCCTTTAACGAATTCAAAAATCGTATCGATTACTTTGAAAAAGAAGATAATTCGGTAAAAAGTATCGAAGATAAAATTAATGGGTTAAAGAAAAATAACTTTTCCTTTAAATTTGGTAAAAGAATCAGACAGGAATCACAAAAATCGGTTGATAATATACTGGTTAATCTTGGTAAAATCGATATAGAAAAAGCACAAAAGGCACTAAATATATCAGGTTCTAACCCCAGAGACTTGATAGAGTTTATTGGAGAAAGATACAAGAACCTTTTACTCTCAATCAATTTTAGTGAATTAGAATTGGAAAGCGAAGAATTTGCAGATGAACAAGCTGCTACTGAAGAAAGAGAATCTCAAAAAGATGATGTACAAGCGGACTTTCGTGATTTATGGAAACATCGTTTATATTTTGATTCAAAAGATAAAGTTGTAAGAAAAGGAGATATAATAAAATGGGATTCAGACTATTATTTGGTTTTAACACCGGATTGTGATTTATCCTATTTTTGGAATAAGACGCTCGGTCATTTAAATATTGTTCCTTTGTTGGATACTAATGAAGATAAAGAAATTATTAAAGGATCATTCTCTTTAACTAAGAGTATTAATAGCGGATTCAGAAAAAAAATAAATATAACATCTTTAAGTAATGCACTTTCTTTAGCTGGTTCACCGTTATTCTTGCCGTTCATTAATGAGACAAACTTCTTTCTTTTCCCAAAAATGATTTCGTCAAAAAAAATTGAAATGCCGACTGAAATATCTTCTAAGGAAATTCAAGAGAGGGCGAAAGTTCCATTAACTATTGATATGATGCGAAATGCTACAAAAATTACGACACTTAGTGAACCATTTCTAACTGCAGTCGTTGAACACATATTTGCAGAATTAAAAGGTTATGGAAGCCCGGATTATAACGAGGACATGATGAATGAACTAACCAAAAATGCAAAAGGAGTTTTTAAAAGTGATCCTTAATGCAATCGACCTATTCTCCGGCTGTGGAGGTTTGTCCGAGGGCTTAAAACAAGCCGGATTTAAAGTTGTTGCCGGTATTGAAATAGACAAGAATGCGGCAAGAACTTATAAAATGAATCACCCCGAAACCGTGCTTTTTGAAGACGATATAAGAAAACTGCGCACTGAAGAAATATTGAACCTGCTGAATAACAAACCTCTTCATCTGCTTGCCGGGTGTCCGCCTTGTCAGGGTTTTTCAGCGCTGAGAAAATTAAATCGTAAACAGGCCGTTCTTGACGAGAGAAACGGCCTTATTGAAGAATATTATCGTTTTATTGAAGAATTAAAGCCTTTAACAATAATGCTGGAAAATGTTCCCGGTTTGGTTGATTACTCATTGTTTAAAAGAATACTTAAAAAAATTAAAAAACTGGGCTATGAAATTGATTATAAAATTGTGAATATCGCCGAATACGGTGTGCCTCAAAGAAGAAAAAGATTGGTGCTTGTAGGCTCAAAATTAGGCAAAATTGAAATTGCACCGGGGATAGGAACAATCTTTACGGTCAGGGATGCCTTGGAAAAATTGAAACAAATCGATATCGAAAACGACAAATTGCACCAAATTTACCAGAACCATACCGAGCGTGTACAAAAATTAATTTCATTTATACCTAAAAACGGCGGGAGTAGAAAAGATCTGCCTGATGAATTTAAATTAAAGTGTCATCAAAGAGATAACGTAGGATTTAACGATATATACGGCAGATTAAGTTGGGATACTGTATCTTCAACAATAACGGGCGGTTGTTTAAATCCCTCAAAAGGAAGATTTTTACATCCGGAAAAAGACAGATGTATTACGGCAAGAGAAGCCGCATTAATGCAGACATTCCCTGTTGGTTATAAATTTCCGACCGATATACCAAGAGCCGAGCTTGCCCTTTTAATCGGCAACGCTCTTCCGCCTGAGTTCAGTCGTAGACAGGCGGAGAATATCTTTCTCCATATTGAGAAATGTTATGACCGACATTTTTGATAAGAAAAAACGTTCGGAAATAATGAGCAAAATATCCGGCAAAAACACTAAACCGGAATTGATAATCAGAAAAGCGCTCTTTGCTGAGGGATATAGATATAGATTACACAGAAAAGATTTGCCCGGAAACCCGGATATGGTTTTTCCAAGCAAAAAGAAAGTAATTTTCATTAACGGATGCTTCTGGCACG
This sequence comes from uncultured Syntrophales bacterium, assembly GCA_964650385.1. GTDB lineage: Bacteria > Desulfobacterota > Syntrophia > Syntrophales > JADFWA01 > JAUSPI01. The sequence goes on from CAZYTP010000008.1 coordinate 42,775, forward strand.
GGCATAATTGCAAAAAAGCGGCTTTGCCTACAACCCATAGAGAATTTTGGGAAAAGAAGTTAAGCGGCAACAAAGAGAGAGATAAGCGGAATTTGGTAAAACTGAAAGCAATGGGCTGGAAAAACTTGGTGATTTGGCAATGCCAAATTAAAAAGAGCACACTTGAAACACAAATTGATAAAATAAAAGCATTCTTGGAAAATGAATAGGAGTTTATAATGAGTGGTGGGAATTAGGATTACTTCGATAGACGCTTTAACTGTGAACTTGAAGATTTTTATGACGATATAAAAGAGCGTTTTCCTGCTCTTGCAGAAGAATTGTTGAAAAAAGGAAAATTTATTTGTGAGATAATCCATGAGATTGATTATGATGTTTGCGGTGATACTATAATTGAAAATGATGCTGAATTTGAGTTGAGTTCGCTTAGAAAATTAAGGAAGACCGAAAATTGAAACTCCATTTCGACCCGAACCAACAATACCAGCTTGACGCGATAAATTCCATTGTCGGCATTTTCGAGGGCCAGCCGTTAAACTATGGAGACTTCGGTTTTACTTTTGATGATGAGAACTATCTGTTTCAGGAAGGCGGTGTCGGCAACCGCTTGACCATCAGCGAGGAGCAGATTCTTGAAAATGTGCGGTCGGTTCAGGATAAAAACGAACTGCCCGTTTCGGAAACGCTTGACGGCATGCACTTTTCCGTGGAGATGGAAACAGGCACCGGCAAGACCTATGTGTACCTCAGAACGATTTATGAACTGAGCAGAAACTATGGTTTCAGGAAATTCGTAATCGTTGTGCCTTCCATTGCCATCCGCGAGGGCGCTATAAAAAACCTTGAAATCACCTTTGACCATTTCCAGAACCTCTACGATAAAATCCCGGCAAACTTTGAGGTGTATGATTCCAGGCGGGTTTCCAATCTAAGGAATTTTGCCGTCAGCAACACTATTCAGATTCTTGTCATTAATATTGATTCCTTCGCCAAAGACGAAAACATCATAAACAAGCCGAATGACAAACTGACAGGCAAAAGACCGGTAGAGTTTATTCAGGCAACCGGTCCGATTGTGATCGTGGATGAACCGCAGAACATGGAAACGGACATCAGAAAAAAAGCAATTGATAACCTGAAACCTCTCTGCACCTTGCGCTATTCCGCCACCCATATCAGCCGCTACAATATGGTTTATAATCTTGACCCGGTGAAAGCCTACGACATGGGGTTGGTCAAGCAGATTGAGGTCGATTCAATCGTTACGGAAAATGACTTTAATGAAGCCTTTATCTGCCTTGAAAAGGTAAATGCCACAAAAACCCGTACCTCCGCGAAAATCAGGATCGATGTAAATACAAAGGATGGGGTCAAACGGAAGTCCGTGACGGCAAAAATCGGCGATGATCTATATGAGTTGTCCAATAAAAGGGAGATGTATAAAAACGGCTATATCATCAACGGCATTGACGTTGCCGAAGGGTTTATCGAGCTTTCAGGCGGTGAAACGGTTTTTGTGGGAGATGCCTTGGGCGGCCTTACCGATGAGGTGATGAAGGTCCAGATAAAAAAGACCGTTGAAGAGCATTTCCTGAAGGAAAGAAAATTGAAAGAGAAAGGGATTAAAGTCCTTTCTTTGATCTTTATTGACCGGGTGGCCAATTACCGCGCCTATGATTCCGACGGCAATCCATTTAAAGGCAAGTTTAGCCGATGGTTTGAAGAGGCATATCGGGAAGTTGCCGGAAAACCGGCTTATATGGATTTGATCCCCTTTGACGCGGAAGGTGTGCATAACGGCTACTTCTCGCAGGACAAAAAGGGCAAGTGGAAGGATACAAGGGGGAATACGCAGGCTGATGATGACACCTTCAAGCTCATTATGAAAAACAAGGAGCGGCTTTTGGATACAGATGAACCTTTGCGCTTTATCTTCAGCCATTCCGCTCTGCGCGAGGGATGGGACAATCCCAATGTCTTTCAGATATGCACGCTGAACGAAACCCGGTCCGAACTGAAAAAGCGACAGGAGATAGGCCGCGGGTTAAGGCTGGCGGTCAATCAGGACGGCAATCGAATACATGATGCCAATATCAACCGGCTGACGGTCATTGCCAATGAGTCTTACGAGGATTTTGCCAGGCAGCTTCAGGCGGAAATTGAAGAGGACTGCGGAGTATCTTTCAAGGGACGGATCAAAAACAAACGCAAAAGAGCGACTGTTAAATATCGCAAGGGTTTTGAACTGGATGAAAAGTTCAGGGAAATCTGGGACAGGATCAAATATCAGACAACCTACAGAGTCGAATATGATACTCAGGAATTGATACGAAAAGCAGCTCAAGCCATTGAGCAGATGCCCGCTATAAAAAAAGCCGTTATAAAAACAACAAAAACAGCCCTTGAATTTGATGAATCCGGTATCGTGGCTGAAATCAAGGCTTCCTATACGACCTCGCTTGACGGAGTATTCAGAATACCCGATGTGCTGTTTTACATTCAGGAAGGAACAAAGCTTACCCGTTCCACTATTCTGGAAATACTGAAAGATTCAGGCAGGATTGGCGATGTATTGATTAACCCTCAACTTTTTCTTGACAGCGTTGTTTCCGCGATAAAAGATGTTTTATACGACTTGATGATTGACGGGATTAAATATGAAAAGATGGGGGCAAAAGAGTATGAACTGCGCCTGTTTGAAGACTATGATGTTCATATCAACGATCTGACCTTTAAAATATCCAAACAGAACAAGACCGTTTACAGCAATCTTGTACCGCTTGATTCCAATGTGGAATACGCATTTGCCAGGGAATGTGAAAGCAGGGATGACATTGAGTTTTATTTCAAGCTCCCGTTCTGGTTTAAGATCAAAACACCAATAGGCAATTATAATCCTGACTGGGCTTTAATAAAAAAGAACGAAAAAACCGTTTATTTTGTTGCCGAAACAAAATCTGCGGGCCAGGAATTGAAAGCCAGCGAAAGGAGAAAAATCAAATGCGGAGACGCTCATTTTAGAGAGTTTGACGATGTAAAATACAGACAGGTTGCGACGGTTGGCGAACTGGATTAAAACAGCCTGATTAAAACACTTGACTCTGCATGCAAAAATTGTTAGTGTCCTTTTCCTAAAATCAGGATTTTTTCATGCTGAATCTGCTAATACCCTTTTAATTTGATCCGGAGAGGTTGAAAAAGGATGATAAAAATAAACGCTTTTTTAAACCAGAAATTTGTTCCGTCATAAAAGCCTTCTCATGCCCATGGGAAGGCTTTTTTCTTGAACTGAAAAGCGAGCGCATTCCCCGCAGCTTGCTGCGGGGAGCTTCAATAATTTGGAAATAAGGAGATTAAAGGATGAAAGAAAGAAAGGTAGTACTTGACGCAGAGGGAATTGACAGATCCCTGACAAGAATTGCCTATGAAATACTGGAAAAGAATAAAGGGGTAGAAGATCTGGTGCTGGTTGGAATCAGAACGGGCGGTGTATTTCTCGCAGAAAGGCTCCGTCAAAAGATTTCCATGATTGAAGAAGTTAATGTATCTGTAGGTATTTTAGACATAACACTATACCGCGATGATCTGCTGACAACTAATAAAAAACCGATGCTGGGAAAAACAGACATCCCATTTTCACTGGACAACAAAAAAGTCGTTCTCGTTGATGATGTCCTCTTCACCGGAAGGACCATACGGGCAGCGATGGATGCACTAATAGATTTTGGCAGACCAACGCTCATTCAGCTTGCTGCTCTCATCGACAGGGGACACCGTGAACTTCCCATAAGGGCGGATTTTGTCGGTAAAAACCTCCCTTCGTCACTATGGGAAGAAGTCAGTGTAAATCTCATAGAAACAGATGGAAAGGATGAAGTTGTTATTATTGAAGAAGAAGAATAAAAAAGTGCCTAAAGTTTGAAGTGCCTAAAGTGAACTAAAGTTAAAACACATTGACTGAGGTAAGACATGAAGTTAGCAAGTAAAGATGTTTTAGGCATAAAGGAGCTTTCTGTAGATGAGATAAATCTTATCCTTGATACTGCAGAATCCTTCATAGAAGTCTCGACAAGAGATATCAAAAAGGTTCCCACCCTCAGGGGGAAAACCCTTGTTACTCTTTTTTATGAACCAAGCACCAGAACAAGAACGTCCTTTGAAATAGCGGCAAAGAGGCTGAGTGCAGACACTGTCAGTATTTCTTCCACCACAAGTAGCGTGGTAAAGGGAGAAACCCTCATCGATACAGCCAGGAACTTAGAGGCCATGAACCCCGATATTATAGTAATGAGGCACAGTGCTGCGGGAGCACCGCATATGCTGTCCAGGCTGATTAAACAGTCCATAATTAATGCAGGAGACGGGGCTCATGAACATCCCACCCAGGCACTGCTGGATATGATGACCATTAAAGAGAAGAAAGGAAAAATTGCCGGCATCAAGGTGGCCATTATAGGAGACATCGCCCACAGCAGGGTGGCCCGGTCCAACATCTACGGTCTCACTAAAATGGGTGCGGATGTGACAGTGGCCGGACCGATTACTATGATGCCCAGAGATATTGATAAAATGGGTGTCAAAGTTCATTACCATATAAAAGAGGCAATAAAAAACGCCGACATAATCATGATGCTAAGAATTCAGCTTGAGAGGCAGGGTGATAGCATCTTCCCATCTCTTAGGGAGTACTCCAATTATTATTGCCTGAATGCTCAAAACATAAAACTGGCAAAGGATGATGTCCTTGTCATGCATCCGGGGCCTATCAACAGGGGGGTGGAAATCGCGCCTGATATTGCCGACGGTTCCTACTCGGTTATTCTCGACCAGGTAACCAACGGTGTTGCAGTACGAATGGCTCTTCTCTATCTGCTGGCGGGGGGTAAATAATGAATATTTTACTTAAAGGAGGAAGGGTTGTCGACCCTTCACAAAATATTGATGAAGAGATAGACCTCTTGATAAAAGAGGGGGAAATTGCACAGATCGGTAAAAATATTAAAAACACGACCACTGATTCAGCACCTGAGACACTCAATCTTGAGGGTAAAATCGTGGTACCGGGATTAATTGACATGCACACCCATCTGCGGGAACCCGGCTTTGAATACAAGGAGACGATTCAGACAGGTTGCCAGGCGGCGGTGGCAGGAGGATTTACCTCAATCGCCTGCATGCCGAACACAAACCCGATTAATGACAATCGATCTGTAACCGAGTTTATACGTCGACAGGCAAAGCAATATAATCTGGCAAACGTTTATCCAATTGCAGCTATAAGCAAGGGATCTGAAGGGATTACCATGACAGAATTCGGGGATTTAAAGGACGCCGGCGCTGTGGCATTTTCAGATGACGGGAGACCGGTAATGAACAGCGCCCTGATGAGGAGAGCGCTCGAATACGCCTTTTCCCTTGATATCCCGGTAATATCACACTGTGAGGATACTGCTTTATCTGCCGGTGGATTGATGAATGAGGGATTTGTATCCACAGAACTGGGACTTCAAGGAATCCCTAATATCGCAGAAGATATAATGGTAGCAAGGGATATAGCAATCGCCGATTATACGAATACTTCCGTCCATATCGCCCATGTAAGCACAGCCGGATCTGTCAGATTGATAAGGGCGGCTAAAAAAAGGGGGGTAAAGGTCACCGCAGAAACCGCCCCACATTATTTTTCCCTTACCGATGAAACCTTGAATGAATATGATACCTGTGCCAAAGTATATCCCCCTTTGAGGAGTGCGGATGACTTAACGGCAATAAAGGAAGGGCTTTCCGATGGCACCATTGATGCGATCGCAAGCGACCATGCTCCCCACTCCTCTATAGAAAAGGAAGTGGAATTTGAATATGCCTCCCCAGGAATGATAGGGCTGGAAACTTCACTCTCGCTCAGCCTTAAACTGGTTTCAGAGGGAATCCTCACTCTGGACCAGCTCATCTTGAAGATGAGTACAAACCCTGCCGGGATCCTGAGAATACCAAAAGGAACGCTAAAGATAGGCTCCGATGCCGATATTACGGTAATCGACACAGAGCGGGATTGGACAGTGGATATAGACACGTTCCGGTCAAAAAGCAAAAATTCTCCCTTCAACGGCTGGAAGTTCAAAGGCATGGCAGTACTTACCATCGTGGGTGGAGAGATAAAGTACAGTGTGTAACTATGAAAGAAGAAAAACCAGAACAAATAAGATATCTTCAACAGCTAAAAGAGTGGATTGAACTTAAAAGGGAATTTGACATTCTTGACCTTTTCTCGATACTCCACCCGGCTGATATCGCCGATCTGATCGACAACCTGAAAGAGGAAGAAAAGATCCATCTCTTTGCCCTGCTGGATCTTGAAAAGGCCTCCGATGTCATCTTAGAGTTGAGCGATATTTCAAGAGAGCAGATACTCGAAGAGATTTCCGACAAAAAACTGACCGAGATCATCGATGAAATGGATTCGGACGATGCCGCCGATATTATCGCCGATCTCCCCGCAGAACAGGCCAAAGCGGTCCTTGAGGGAATTGAACCTGAAGACTCCGAAGATGTCAGGAAACTCCTGAAACATGAAGAGGATACAGCCGGTGGTATCATGCAGTCGGAACTTGTCAGTGTACAGGAAGGCGCCACCATCCGGGATGCGATACAGGCCGTTATCAGGGAATCGGAGGAAATCGAAAATATTTATAATGTATTCGTTGTGGACAAAAAAAACAAGCTGGTTGGAACCATCCCCCTGCAAAGGCTCATAACGGCTAAACCGAACACTCTGATACATAAATGCATGGATGCAAACATACTGAGCGTTAATGTTGATGTTGATCAGGAAAAGGTTGCCAGGATGTTTGAAAAGTATGATCTCGTTTCTCTTCCTGTCGTTGACCATGCGAACAGACTTCTGGGAAGAATCACCGTCGATGATGCCGTCGATGTTATGGAAGAAGAAACGTCAGAAGATATTTTCAGAATAGCGGGTCTGGGCGAAGATGACAGTGTGTTCAACAAACCAATTCAGTCCATAAAGAAAAGACTGCCATGGCTCTATCTAAATCTCATGACAGCATTTGTCTCTGTATTTGTAATCGGATTCTTCGAAGATACCATCAAAATAGTGGTGGTTTTGGCTGTTTTCATGCCGTTGGTAGCGGGACTCGGAGGAAATGCGGGTGGCCAGACCCTTGCCCTTGTGGTCAGGGGATTAGCCCTGGGTGAGGTAACATTTGAAAACTCCAAAAAAACTCTTTACAGACAAATTCTTGTAGGAATTGCCAACGGTGTGGCTGTTGGGACTATAGTTGGTATTATAGCCTATTTTTGGAAGGGAATACCAGCACTGGGAATCGTACTGGGTTTGGCAATGGTAATCAATATCTTTGTGGGTACAATGGTAGGAACATTAATTCCCCTCGGTTTGAAATGGTTGAAGTTGGATCCGGCCCTCGGCTCCAACATCTTTGTCACAGCTTTCACAGATGCCTTTGGATTTTTTACTTTTCTCGGCCTGGCTACTATCTTTATAAAATTATTAATATAAATTGCCTATGATTCCTAAGCACAGCAAAAAGGCTTCTGCAATTGTCCTTCGCTCTCTCGACTACGGAGAATCTGACAGGATCATTACTTTTTATACAGATGACTTCGGTAAGCTCACGGGAATCGCAAAGGGAGCCCGGCGCAGCAAGAGGAGATTTCCGAATGCCCTTGAACTGTTTTCCCTCTCAAATATCCTATTCTCTATAAGAAGCGGCGGCGGGATGGCCTTGATCGAAAGCTGTGATGTAATAAACCATTATTCAGGTATAAGAGCCAATCTGGAGAAAACTCTCGTCGCTTCCTATTTCATCGACCTTACCGCTCAGTTCACATCGGAAGGCAAAAAAAACCGAAATTTGTTTCAATTACTACAAAACTCCCTTGAAATCATCGACGCCGGAAACTGCTCGGATACAATTACACGTCTTTTCGAGCTGCACCTGCTTAAACTTAAAGGATTTGAGCCGGTTTTAGACAGGTGTATAATCTGCAAGACACCTGTTAACGAAATAGAAATTGCGTATCGCACCAGACCCCTGCTATTCAGTCTAAGCGGGGGTGGAATAAAATGTCCTAAATGCAACTCCGACAACAAACATTCTATACCAATCTCCATCGGAACCATCATGACACTCCTTATGGGAAAAGAAATGGAAATCAGCAAGATTCACCGATTAACCCTATCGAGCCAGGCAGCAGAGGAAAGCAAAAAAGTCCTTGTCAGTTTTATCCAGCACCTTCTTGGAAAAGATTTGAAATCTTTAGATGTTATCAATAAAATCAAAAGAATGAGTCTTTGAAAGGAATATGACATTATGACATTTGACGAAATTCTGAAGATAAGGCGGTCTGTCCGATCGTACGATTCAAGACTCGTCAAAGAGGAAGATATAAGGGCAATATGCGAGACGGCCAGACTTGCTCCTTCCGCTCATAACAGTCAGACTTGGCGCTTTGTTGCAGTAACTGAACGGAATCGTATCGAAAAAATCTGCGATGAAGCTATGCTCCCTATCATACGCAACAGCTGGATGAAGACTGCCCCCCTGCTCATCGTCGGCTGTTCAAAACTGGATTTTGTGACAAATAAGGTCGGAAGCTTCGTCACCGGCATTGAATATTATCAGATTGATCTCGGAATTGCCATGGAACATATGGTACTTAAAGCAACCGATCTCGGTCTCGGTACCTGCTGGATAGGCTGGTTCAGTGAAAAGAAGGTTAAAGAGATCCTTGAAATACCAAAAAATATAAAGGTCCTGGCCCTCCTGACCGTCGGGTACCCTGAAAATATTACCATCATAAAAGAAAAAAAGAGAAAGTCTCTTGAGGAAATACTCTACAGGGAAAAGTGGAGTTCTGAATAAATTGCCACGCGGGAAGCCGCGGGGAATTAAACCCTACAGATTTCGCATCGCCCTTCAAGTGATTAGAGCAATCCGTGTAATCTGCGAAATCTGTGGATTACAAATAATAAGGAGCGAACTATGATAAAAGTAACCTGTCTGGGTGGTGCCGGATCAGTAACAGGATCCAATTATCTCGTTGAGAATTCACAGGGTAAAAAGGTTCTGGTTGACTGTGGTCTTTTCCAGGGCGGAAAGCAGATAGAACAGCGCAACTGGCAAGACTGGGGTTTTAATCCAAGAGAGATAAAAACCCTCTTTCTCACACATGCTCATATTGACCATAGCGGAAGGATACCGAAGCTGGTAAAGGATGGTTTTCGTGGAAAGATAATAACCTCCCCTCCTACAGCAGAACTATGTGAAATAATGCTCCTTGACTCAGCCCATATTCAGGAAATGGATGCCGAATGGCAGACTCGAAAAAACAACAGGCAGGGTAAAAAAGGAGTACTTCCCCTTTATGCAACAAACGATGCCGAGGAAAGCCTTCAGTATCTCTCCCCTATGGAGAGGGACCGGATAATAAACGTTGAACCAGGAATAAGGGCGCGTCTCAGGAATGCAGGACATATTCTTGGTTCTTCTATTGTTGAGTTGTGGATAGAGGAAGAAGCAAATAAAGAGACAAAAATCGTTTTTTCAGGAGATCTGGGAAAGCAGGATCAGCTGATTATCAAAGACCCACATGAGATTTTTACCGCAGATTATCTTTTTGTTGAATCTACTTACGGTAACCGACTGCATCGCTCCTTTGAGGACAGTAAAGAAGAACTTTTAAATGCTATCAAATACGCTGTATCACATGGTGAAAAAGTTATCATTCCGGCCTTCGCTCTGGAAAGGTCACAGGAAATACTTTACCTTCTTGGGGAATTTTACCGTGACGGTTCACTCCCTGTTATACCTGTTTACTTAGACAGCCCTCTGGCCATCAAGGCCACACAAATCTTTCGTAAAAACAAAAAGTATTATGATGAACAGGCGAGGGCCATTGTGGACCAGGGGTTTGATCCCTTTGATATGCCCAATCTGCATTTTACCCCCACTACCGAAGAATCCATCGCCATCAACAAAAAAACCGGTCCCGCCATTATCGTCTCCGCAAGCGGGATGTGTACGGCGGGCCGCATTAAGCACCACCTCAAACATAACCTCTGGCGCCCCGGAGCAAGTATTATAATCGTAGGATTTCAAGCTCAGGGGACTACGGGAAGAAAGATAGTTGACGGAGAAAAATCAGTTAAGATCTTCGGAGAGGATGTTGCTGTAAAGGCAAAGGTTTTTACAATCGGCGGATTCTCCGCACATGCAGATCAGAATGATCTTCTGGAATGGGTAAGCCATTTCGCTGAAACCCGGCCAAAGGTTTTTGTAGTCCACGGAGAACCCACGGCGAGTGAAGAACTGGCCAGAGTAATTCATGAAAAATTTGACATGGAGGTTCATGTTCCCGGGTGGAAAGAATGCCTTATGCTTAAAGCCAGGGAGGTGATTCAAAAAACAACACTCGATGAGGTGCAGCCGACGGATATAAGCCAAACCATGCTGAGGAAGATAATTGCTCTGGAAAAGGAAATGAAAAGATTGAAAAATCGTCTAACGGAAAAAGGGGAAGAGATAATAATCGGCGCGGATGATATGAACACAATCGAACATCTTCAAGAAGAGATCAAAAAAATTCTTCCGCAATAAGATATTGGAATGGTTGAGTTCCCCTAATTTTTATAAAGATGAACTACCCCGCAGCAAGCTACGGGGAATTAACCCCTATAGATTTCGCATCGCACTTCAAGTGATTAGAGTAATCCGTGTAATCTGCGAAATCTGTGGATTAAAGAGGTGACAGATCATGCATGAGAAACAGTATATTGTTGATGACCTCACAAAAAATGATACATGGAGAATGTTTAACATAATGGCTGAATTTGTGGAAGGTTTTGATGCACTCCCCGATGTATATCCGGCTGTAACCATTTTTGGGTCAGCCAGATCCCATTCCAATAGCACCAACTATAAAACGACAGAAAAGGTAGCTCGGCTGCTGGCAGAAAATGGGTTTAATGTTATCTCCGGTGGCGGACCAGGGGTTATGGAGGCAGCCAATAAAGGGGCTGCTGAGGGTGGTGGTAAATCAGTGGGGCTCCATATTCATCTCCCAAGCGAGCAAAAACCCAACAAGTATGCCAATGTTCGGCTCGATTTTAAATACTTTTTTGTCAGAAAGGTCATGTTTGTAAAATATGCCGTAGCTTATATCATTATGCCTGGGGGTTTCGGAACCCTTGACGAACTTTTTGAAGCCCTCACTTTGATTCAGACCAGAAGGATAAAACCTTTCCCTGTCATTCTTATAAATTCCGGATACTGGAAAGGCCTCAGTGACTGGATAAAGAAAACCCTGATCAAGGAAAAACATATATCAAAATCAGACATTGATCTTTTGAGACTTGTGGACACTCCGGAAGAAGCCGTCGACATAATAAAGAAAATAGTAATAGTATAATTGAAGAATACATCCCCTAAATCCGATATTAAGGTTTGAATTAGCGGGAAAATGATTGAAAAAACCTC
>CAZYTP010000009.1:0-53295 GCA_964650385.1 uncultured Syntrophales bacterium
TCGGCTGCTCCTGTATCTGGAAATTGCGGGAGACATCCTCCAGTATCTTGTAGGGAAACTTGAGAAGTTTGAAATGCACCTCATCACCGGCGCTGTTTTTCATAGTGGTATCACCGGTTAGCGTGCAGGTTTCCGGCGTAATGATATAGTAATTGCCCTTTAATTTGCCGCCGGACTGCACAATGATGCCCTTGAGATAGTTTTCGTCGATCCTGATATTTCTCAGATATTCGTTATTCCAGACAGGATAAACCTCAACGGGATCGCCGTCTTTTTCGCCGAAGATACTGGTAAGGCTGTATTTGCCCGACAGATCCTTCACATCGCGGTCGATCTGAAAAAGCCCCAGGACAAAATCGACATAGGCATCCCTGTTTTCCCGGAGCTTCATAATGCGGGAAAAATCGTAGGCGCCCGTGGAAACGACACAAAACGGTTGTGGCGGTTTGCCGTACTTCCGGTTTTTCTTTACATCATTACCGAGGACCTTCGACTCGCCGATTTTCAGCATCCTCTTCTGCATGGTATAGATAGCGTGCTTGCCGAAATCGCAGACAATCCAGCGCCTGCCAAGCTTCTCCGCAACCGCCGCCGTGGTGCCGGAGCCGGCGAAGACATCCATGACGAGGTCGCCGGGGTTAGAAGAGGCACGAATGATACGTTCAAGGAGGGCTTCGGGTTTTTGGGTGGGAAAATTTACTAATTCAAGGGAATTACCTTGTAATATAGGTATGGGCCACCAATCTTCCGGAACTTTACCTTTAGGGTTAAGTCTATTTGTTCCCCTGTCCCCCATTGCACTTTGCTCTCCAGGCCCCCTTCCAGACCTTGCTGAGGCTTCATCAGAATATGGTATTCTCACGCTATCATGATTTATTGTTGCACTATCTGTTTTGGAATAAAATAAAATTATATCATGAACACGGGGGAAATTTTTCGCAGGCTTAGATGGTCTTGTATAACACCACACTAAATCATTTCTAAACCTTTCTTTTCCAAATATTTCATCAAGTATTACTTTTATATAGCTATTCATCCTATAATCTAAGTGTACATAAATACTCCCATCATCCGCCAAAATATCCCGAACAAAAATCAGTCGTTCCCTCAACCCCTCAATAAACTCGGCGGAATCGACCTTGTCGGAATAGCTCTTTTCATCTCCTGATCCTCTAAAATCACTCTTGGTCGCAAACGGCGGATCAATATAAACCAGCTTCACCTTTCCCTTGACCCTGTCCTTAATCAGCGGGTCGGCATTCCGGTAACAGGTCTTCAGGAATTGCAGGTTATCCCCCTGCACAATCAGGTTTTGCCAGTTATTATCCGAATCATCCTTTGCCTGTTCAAACATATCAAGCTGCGTCTGACCAGTCAGACTACCGCCTTTGAAATATCTTTCAAGCTGGAGCGGCGATCCGGCATCTGTCGGAGAGCTTTGGTTCAGGATAGCCGCCTCGCTTCGTTTCCCCGCATATTCAAGAGTAACAATCTTGGCCCGGTCCAGCTTGGCCACATCAAATTTGTCAGCCAGGCACGGGAAAAGCTTCACCATCAACTCCGCAGGCGGTTCAACATTGCTGTTCAACGCCTCAATAACCAGCTTTTTTTCTTCCTCTGTAAGGTCGGTCTTTACCATAAAATTCTCCTGGCTTTTACATGTTCATTGGTATTCGTTTAATAAAAACTTTGCTGCAAGTTGAAGGAGCATCGTCTCACTCACTGAGCAGTGTTAAGCATCATGGGACTCCGGTCAGATACAGGTTGGCCATTGGTTTTCTAAAATAGTCTTTAATTAATAATATTTTGAGTCGCGGTTAACGAAAGCTGGCATAGTTCCTTCAAGGATGTCTACAACTGCTTTGTTTATTACCTGATTCTCAATAGCTCCTGAAATATAGGTCATTCTATAGTCGCCTTTCTTATCTAAATCCGCACATATGACCTGCTCCGCATCACATACTACAGCGAGGTTTGGATTGTGTGTCACTATCACAATTTGTCTTCGTTCTTTTGCTTCTTTCATACAGGGTACAAGCAATTCATACACGGTTTGGTTGTCAAGGTTCTCTTCTGGCTGATCAATGATCAATGGAATATCGTCCTTATCAACCAGAAGATAAAAGATGAGCAAAAGTGTTCCGCGTTCTCCGGGTGACAGCTCGCCGAGTTCCTTGTCCCCCATTCTCAAGGAGTATCGTGGTTTCAGATAACCTAAGGAAAAAATCATGTCGTAAAGTTCTAACACACTTTTGCCCTTTCGCATTTGCTCAACCACTTTAACGGGCTTTCCTTCAGACCTTCTGTCCGTACAGAGTGCATCATCGATTTCTTGTAAGAAGCTTTCGATTCCGCTCTCTGTATCAAAATCTTGGCGTTGGAAAATCTCGTCCAGCATTTTGTGCCCGTCCTCGACTCCACAGAATGATCCTGCCAAGCCACGGCTAACGTACCCAAAAAAAGCTTCTTCAAATCCTGTGTCAACAATTCCAACCTCAAAATTGAGTTGAAACTTGTCCCTTGCTAGGGGTCTTTTCTCTATGAACTCTTGTACAGGAGCATATAGTTCGCGGTATGTCTCTGCTAGATGTCGGATGACCGAATGTATCTCCTTCGCCTTCGTCAGTCGCTCCAAAGACGCATCGTGCATTTGAGCGGGGACAGTTTTCAATGCCTCAATTTGCTTCTTGTAGAAGTTCAGTGTGCCAGTTGTATCTTCTGTTCCTATTATTTCACTTTTCTTTTCCTCCCACACTTTTAATGCGGATGTATAAGCCTGATATTTTTTGTTTGGCTCGTCAAGCTTTGTGCGTAGTTCGCTGATTTTCGATTCTGTTAACTTTTTCTTCTGCGCAAGGCTTCCCTCAACTTGAGGATTAAGTTCTTGGTCTGCTTTTTTCTTAGCGGCCGTAAAAGAATTCTGCTTGTCACGGAGCGGCTGTTTGTCGATGGTGTATTTTAGAATTGATTCTTGTGAAACGTCTATGGTTTCTAATTCGTCCTTACTGCTGTCGATAAACGCTTGCACTTGACGATCAAGGTTATCCAATCTTTCAATTAGTTTATTAGTGGTAGATATGCGTGCCGCCAATAGCGACTGGTTCTCATTCATCAGCAAGATATTGTTTTCGTATTCAGTGAGTTGCGTTTTTTCCAGCTCAATTGCCTCCGCTACTGCTGCAATTTCTTTTTGCTTTACTGGATCGTTATCAGGCTTAGGAAGCTCTGACGGCTTGGCTTTGTCATGTGCATCAAGTTCGAGTTGCTTTTGTGATAAAAGATTGTCCAGTTGGAGACGATGCTCATCTGAGCATTGTTTTGTCAGTGCGATGATGCGCTCATTTATCTGATGAAGCTTCTCAGTGAGGTGTTGGATCCTTGTGGTTGCTTCAGAGGTCCTATAGGCTATTAACTCATCAAGGGAACCTTTGTTGAGTCGATCAGAAAAATCCACATGCGAGAAGATCACTTGCTTTAGTTCGTGGTCAAAGTCGGTCTCTTCTATTTTGCCAAGTTGGGTACAGATCTTCTCAAGAAAATTTTGGGGGATATACTTGGCCAACTCGGGTTGAGCCAAGTCAACAGACTCATCTAAGCCTTTAGTGATCGTCGTGCCACTTTCCCACGTTAGAGTTGCTTGGAAATGTTTGGCCTTGTTGTCCTTTGGTTGTTTGAAGTTTTTAGACGACAGAAAGGTGAATTCCCCGTGCTGCTTTGTGTTACACAGCAGACCAAGTGTGTCCGTAAGCGCGCTTTTCCCCTTGCCTTTGTTCCCAATTATCGCGACCATGTTTGTATTGAGTGGTACGTCGTTGTCGAACCATATTTCGTCGCGCATATCGCCGAGAATACTATCAGGCTTCCTTTCGATGCGTATGTTTTGGATATATTTGGTGGTGTTGTTCTGCACATGAGCCAGCGCAGGCGGAATGTCTCCCACAAAAACTCTGCCATTCAGCTCGTTTAGTACCTGTAAGAGGCCCTGAAATGTTGGGTCAGCCTTGACCCATGTGAAGCAGTTTCCGAGTCTGTCTTTGTCGCTGGCGTCTGAGAACCAGTGTGCGTCGCTACAATCAAGAAGGCGGTCATTAACCCCTGAGTCGGATAGGTGTTTTTTTGCTTTGCGCCAATCGTCGACGCTTTCAGCTGAAATAAACACTAAGTCTGCGGCATTAATAATCGTCTTTTTCTCGGCTATGGATTGGGCATTCCATTTGATGTCAGCCCACTCTGTTTTACCGACCGCAGTTATGACTTTATCTTTGAAATAATGAGACTGTAGTACTTCCTGAACATCTTTAAGGCTAATGCAAAGATTATTAAATCCTTCTATTAAAGGTGTCTTGAAGTTTTTTTGCTCTTCAGGAGGGACGCTTTTAATTATCATTTTTCCTAAGTCTTCAAGGCTGTCGCATGTAGGCAATGCAGCCCACTTATTGTCACCTTTTCTAAGGTGTTCGTACTTTGGTGAAAGAACATATTTACTCGAAAGTGCGTTAAGAAACTGTTGCTCTATCAATTCCGGCGTGAGTTCGTTTGAGAAGATAACGTGGCAGTTCACACGGCTGAGATGACCGGCACTTCCGCCGAACTTGTCCAGTCTTAGTTCAATGACCGGGAGAAACAGATCGATATTAGATAGTCGCCCATTTTTCCGTTCTTCTAGGATCCGCTTGTAGCCATTGAGGAAAATATAGTCATTAACACCTATGACCTTGAACTCAGGCGGAAGTGCCTCAATTTCACCCAAAAATCTATCCCACATATCCGGGCCAGTGTAGTTATGTACCAATGAATAGGGTGTGTGGACATGTAAGTCCCACTTGCGCCAAAGTGAACCTCTTGGATTATTCATTATGCAACCTCTATTGATTGACAGGTAAAATTGCCTTTCTCTATTATCTCCACTTTACCTCTGATTTCTATCAGCCATTAGGCACAGCCCCCCTTATTCCCCGAAGAAAAAAGTCAATAATATGCACGCTGCCCCTCCGATTCTATACGGCATCTATCATTTACGTGTCGATGGCTTTACGATGTTTCCCTGGTTATCCATAACGCCAACCGTCGTCCCTTTTGTTGTTTTCAACGCTTTCTTAACGGCTTCTTTGTTCGTGCCGGCAAGATAAACCGGGCCACGGTGACCTTGTAACTGTCCCAAGGCATCGGCCACGGTTTCTGGAGTTTCCACTTCAATGGTTGCCTTTGTGGACTTGATATCGATACCCTTTCCGTCGTTATATTCAGCATTCATCTTTTTAGCGATACGGTTTGATGTGGTTTTGTGAGATCGACTTTCAGCCATTTTTCAACTCCTTTCTTCCACGTTTTTGTTACAGGATTTACTCCTCTATCAAACAATTTATTTAATCAAATCGAATGCCGAATAATCCACCGTCTTCGGTGGCATCAGTCAGCTTGATTTCAAGCATATAATCGTTTAAATCAAATCCTTCTTCTTTCTCCTTGAATGCGTCGTCTTCGTTCATCGTAACGATATATTGAAAGCCAAGTTCTTCAGCAGTTTCCGCCCCAACTCGCAAAGCTCTTATCACTTGCCGTCCGTCTACACCGTCGAATAAATGGCTATCATGAATCAGAAATCCAGGGCCAATTCCTCGTTTTGCGCATAGACGCATCAGCATCATATCAAAACAGAATATTTGCATATTCTTGATACCTTTACTGCGCGAGCCTTGGATCGGAAAACTGAAGGTTGGTCCGTTGGAGGTTTCATTCACCAGCATGCTGCCTGCATCTTCATATAGTCGCCTTGATGTCCGCTCGTAGGCCAGTATCGCTTCAGAAAGCCTTTCTTTTTGCTCCGTAAAGTCGCGTCTCAACCGAAGCAAAAGACGATTACGTTCTATCTCTAATTCGTTTTTAGTCCCCTCAAGCTTTTCGGCTGCCTCGAAACGCTGGCGCAGTGATTTGACTTCAGATTCGAGTCTGCCGACTTCACCTTGCAATTCTGTGAAATGATCAAGAGCGCCGTGGCTTTTTAACATCCTCATAATCTCTGTACGGCGTTCATCCAATCTAACTTTTTCTTGATTGCGTGTTTCAATTCTGGACATTGCCGCTTCAGATTCACCCCTTAAATAGTCTTTGCGATTGCGAATAACAGATTCATGAAATAAGCGAACATCCTTGTAACGTTTTTTGACCAAACCCGGGAGAATTATACCGGCTTCCTCATAAACCGACTCAAGATTGGTCAACTCGGGCGGTATTTCAGATGTAAGCGCTGCTTCCAAATCACGAATAACAGCAAGATCAATGGTATTATCATTAGCCAGTTCACCCAATATACGTGTGAGCTCATCGGCTTCCGCTTCCAGCTCGCGATATTGCGGATGCACGCGAAACTGCTGCACTCCCTCTCTGCGGTTTTTAAGGCGATCCTCTGATACTGTAAGTTGGGTACGAAGCACCGCCGCACTGCCAATGATACTGCCAAAGGCTCCGGATTTGGCGGCCTTCTTTAGTTCATCAAGATTTCTCTCTCTGTCACGTACGCCTTGCCAATCCCGCGCGATATGCCAATCAATGTCCATTAAATACATTAAGGCCATTTGATAATCTGCTGGAGTTTGCATGGCCGCCTGCTTTTCCGGGGTTATGAAGGCTGTGCTCTGTTGTCGACGCACAAAGTAGGCAAACAGGGAGCGAAAAGTTGGAGTCCGACCTTCTTCATCCGAACCGTCACTCAAACCGAACATGTCTTTGCCAAGCCGATTCCTCCACTTTTTCGCTGAAATTGCAGAATCATTCAGTTTGAATCCTGATCGTTCCTTGTTCAGGCGTTCGATGATTGCTGTTTCGTCCAACAAATCAAATTCCATACCAAATTTCACGTCTTGGAGTTTATGAGCCCGAAATGGCGTTTTTTCATTGATGTTTCCGCCAGCAAGAAAATGCACGATTTCAATCAGGCTCGTCTTCCCAGCCCGGTTGCGTGTTTGCCTGCTGGTTGCGCCCTCGCTTTTCTCTGCAAGCAAAACATTCAGCCCCGAATGAAATTCCAAGTTTTTGAAGGATGACAATGAGCTATATATGCGATGAATCATGATGATGCCCTCCTCTTTAAGAGTCCCTCCTGAATTTCGATAGCGTCAATTGCAAATAAAAGATCTATAGCAAGAATAAACCAATCATAACTCAGGCGGGTTACATCGACATGGGTTTCTGATGCTGGTTTACAAACATTTTCCCAAATAGCGGAGACAGTTTTCGGCTTATCCAAGCGAGTAAGTAATTCCGCTCCTACAGTGAGGAGGGCTTTATCCTGTGGTATATGCTTGCCGGGAAGAATCATTTAATCAACTCCGTGGTTCCTCAAAGATATCGCAACTTTCAAAATAATAAGCCATGACTGACAACACTGCCATTTCATGCTCGGCTGTGCCTCTTTTAGAACCACCGACCCAAGTTTGAATTTCGTAGAATATCTCATTGGGGGTCATGGTTCCTCGAAGCGAATCGTATTTTTCCCGAAATGCCGCTGCAATACGCTCACTAAAAGTTGGATCATGCCACTTGCCGAAAAAGCCATCTATTAGCGAGGCTTTTGTCATCCCTTCTTTGATCAAAGTGGCAATGCCATCAGACAGTTGGTTTGCCTCAATCTTCTTAGGCGGTACCTGTTTGACTGGCATTCTTGAATCGGGTTTCCGAGATGCGATAGTTTCCAAAACAACCCGAATATCCTCGAAACCCAGTCTGAGCTTAGCCTGTACGTTTGGTGCGTAACCAAACCACGACTCCAAATCCTCTCTTTGAATAAGTCGAAAGACAGTGCGCAACTCTTCAAGACTCCAAGGGTCCAACTTAATGCCCGGATTGGCTTGCTCCAAGTCCAGCATTTCCTTTTGCACATGGGGCGGAATACCATCATAAGCGTTATGCACAAATGCCCATTTATCAAAATGTTTGCCCCAGAAGTCTTTAGCTCCCTCGAAATCCTCTCGTATCTTGTCGATTGCTTTCTTTTCCGTCATTTCGTTTGGGGCATAAACCTGGAATAAACGACGTTCGGACTTCAGAAAACCGTCATTTTTTCGATCCCCTCGACTACCCCACGGTCGGCACGGCATATAATCGCTCTTATAGGCCCGGCCCATCAAATCATTAAAGAAAGTCTGAAAAGCGTTTCCCTTTGCTTTGAGAAATTCTTTCTCAAATTCGCCCTCATAGTATGCTTTTTCAAGTGATTTCATTTGTTTCTCATCCATCATCCAGATGTTATCAATCTTAGCTGCATCGGAAATATGAATATCATTAAAGTAATTGCTTAACCAAACACAATTTTCAATTTATTACTGAAAGGGTGCTCAATGTTTGTGCAGAACGTTCATAACTCTAAATTGATGCCCTCGATATCCGGTTTTATCCCCCTGACATCATTTGTGTTCTATACTGTGCTACGCAGGTTTTGCCTCCCGCCGCTTCCGCGCCAGTTCAACCGCTTTGTGGAGTTTTTGGTCCAGCAGTTCTTTTCTAATGCCTCGATGTTTTCCATTCAGTTGAATCCTCGAAAGATATCCTGATTTTTCTACAAATTCTCTATTAACCCTGTCTCCAATTCCTCAATTGTCGGTAAGCTTGATTTTAATTCTTCAGGTATAGCCTCTGTGAGTTTATATTCAGACACACCGATGGGCTTGCTCATGTCGCGGAGCGCATATTCCGCTACGATTTTATTTCTTGTTTTGCAGAGAATAATACCAATGGAGGGATTGTCTTGTTCTGTCTTTACCAAATCATCCAGAGCGGAAAGGTAAAAATTTATTTTACCGGCATACTCAGGTTTAAATTCTCCGACTTTCAGCTCTATGGCAACAAAGCATCGTAATCTTAGGTGATAAAAGAGTAGATCTATAAAATAATCTTGTCCTCCGACCTCGATATTATACTGTCTGCCAACGTAAGTGAAACCAACACCCAGTTCGAGCAAAAATCTGGTTATATTTTGGACAAGCTGTTTTTCAAGGTCTCTTTCGTGGGCTTCTTCACCAATTGTCAGAAAATCAAAGATGTAGGGATCTTTCAGAGTCTCCTTTGCCAGATCAGATTGAGGCGCCGGCAAAGTTCGGTCAAAGTTATGTGTTAAACCGTTCTGCCTATCGTAAAGATCAGTCTCTATCTGGTGGACCAATACGTTTCTGGACCATCCATTTTGCATAGTCTGCTGAATATACCATTCTCTCTTTCCTGTGCCTTTAACTTTATCAATCAACATACAATTATGGAACCATGGAATTTGTGCAGCAACCTGCTGCACAAATTCAGAATGCGGGTAAACCTCAGCAAACTTCCTCATATATTTCAGATTTCTTGAAGAAAGCCCCTTCATTTCAGGAAATGATTTGCGCAAATCGGTTGAAAGCCGTTCGATTATCTTTGCACCCCAGCCCTCGCTTTTTTGCCGCAATAATATCTCATTCCCTATTTCCCAGTAAAGGAGAACCATTTGTGCATTAACACTAAGGGCAGCCTTCACCCTGGATGTACGTATTTTCTCTTTGAGCCCCTTGAGAAAATCAACATAGGATTTAGTTTTTGTAAGATCGGTTGTCATCGAGAAACCCTTTCGTTAGTCATCGTGAATCGCTGAGGCGTTTCTGACACTGTATATTATCTTCCGATTTATTTTATCCCTCTAACATCATCTGTATTCTGTTTTGCACTACGCAGGTTTTGCCTCCAGTCGTTTTCGTGCCAATTCAACCGCTTTGTGGAGCTTCTGTTCCAGCAGTTCTTTTCTAATACCTCAATCTTTTCCATTCAGTTAAATCCTCGGTAAGTTAAAAACCTATTTTCTTTCTCGGTTTTTTCGGTGGCGCCATCAATTGTTTGATCGCCTCAAAAACAACCTGAATCTGCTCATCATGACCTTCTAATCGCTGTTCCAGTTCCGAAAGTTTATGTGCCAATTCCTTATGTGACGATATCATCTTTCGTAATTGGACAAAGACTCTCATGATTGCAATGTTTACCTCAATGGCACGGTTGCTTCGCAATACACTTGAAAGCATGGCAACACCTTGCTCTGTAAAAACCATGGGTTTATATCTTAACCCCATCTTGTCGGAATTGGAGGTCACAAATTGTGACCTCCAATTCTCAAATTCTTCTTTAGTCAATTCAAACATAAAATCATTGGGGAAACGCTTGATATTCCTTCGTACTGCTTGTTTCAATACTTTTGTTTCCACATCATAAAGTTCGGCAAGGTCACGATCTAACAGAACTTTCTCACCGCGAACGAGAATGATCTTGCTAATGATTACTTCAATCGGAACAAGCGCTGACTTTGAGGATGTTCGTGACATTTCAGTATTCTCCTATCGAATTCTGGTAATTTTGGTCACAGTGTGCCTGTTTCCCGAAAAAAGGCAGCAATGTGTATTCTGCGTTGCACTATGTTGGTTTTGCCTCCAGCCGTTTCCGCGCCCGTTCAACCGCTTTGTGGAGCTTCTGTCCCAACTCAATTATCGTATCAGCGATACGATAATTTCTTTATCTGGGAATATCTCTGCGAAACGAACCATTCGGGTAAGGGCCGTATAGCTGAATCCGTTCCCGCATTCTTTTGTTAATTCTTGTGACAGTGTAGCAACAATTTCTTTCCCGTACTCTGCTCGTTTTTCCTTCAAAATATCCTGGCGGATGCGGCTGCCGATCTGCCAGTAAAGAATAGTCAAACCGGCGTTAACCGCAACGGCGACATTTTGCCTGGCAGTTTCAATCAGCGAACGGATATCACCAATAAGATCGCCGGAAATGGATTTGGTGTATGTTTTTGTAATCCGCATCTTCTTGAGTTCTCCTAAGAGCTTGGGAATATCCAAAGCTCTTTCACGGGGGCTTTTGGAGACCACATAGATTAATCGGCTATTTCCTTGAGACGAAACTTGCGCGTTAAATCATTGTGCCATTCGTGTTGAATGTGTCCGTCGCGTTGCAGCCTGCCAACAACAATACCCGGACAGATTTTAATGGATTTTGCAAAGGCGACAATGTCGTCTTTATAAAATTGCCTCTTTATCGCGAAAATCTTGTATTTACTTTCAGGCATCAATGTGTTTGCCGCGAATCTATTCGCTGCTTCCTCAGCCTCGTTTGTGTCCATATCGACTTCATCGATAAATACGCTGGTTTTTCCGTGAAGGATTATGTGACCTGCTTCATGGAAAAAAGTAAACCAGAAATGGTCATCTCTCTTATAGCGGAGACTGAGCATGATCAGAGCTTTATCCGAGCCAAGCCATCGTGTCGCGCCGCTCAGACGGGTCTTTGGAAGTTCGGAAACAAATACAAGTGCAACGCCGGAATTTCGACAGAGCTCTTTCATGCGTGGCTCAAAAACCTCCGGGTCTTCCCCGGTAAGGAATCGTATCTCCTGCAATGTGTTTTTAAATGTCTTCTCGTCGAACGGAGATGTTTTAATATTTTCCGCTTCAAGTTCACCGATCCGGAGCCATGCCGACACCGATTCTTTCGAGCTTGTGAAGGTTGGTGATTTTCTGTAAGCAACAGCTCTGCGATGAAACTGGGCCTTCCAGGCCTCTACGCTCGCAACGCCAAAGAAATCCAGAAGTTCTTCAACTGTTTCTGCAAGATTTTGTCGTCTGCGAATAAAACCTCTTTTCGCAAGTTCTGTCAGGGGGAATTTCTGTGCCCATTCTTTTTTGTTTTCAAGCATTCGCCGATCAGCAATTTTAGCAACATGCAACCGATAATATGCGTTAAGATTATTCCATATATTTGCAGACACACCCAAAACCCGCTCGAAGTGAATAGCGGTTTCAGGGGTAACTGGAGCTTTTCCATGAATGATTTGACTGACTGTCTTTAGAGACAGTCCGGTGCGCTCGGCAAAAGCAGTCTTTGTTATCCCCCGGGCTTCAAGAGTCTCTTCTAAAATCTCCCCCGGATGAATAGCATAGTCGGGGGTATATTGATTCAGTGCTGTTGTGGCCATTAATGATAGTCCTCTACTCCAAGAATTTTGATTGCTGTTATTTGGGTTAAGTCAATTCCGCCATCGTCCTTTCTTGGTAATAGCTCATGGTCCGGTTTGAAGATGAGACGATAAGGATGTTTTAAATCGACTGCGAATTGACCGTTGCGTTTTCCGCTGAGTTCATGTCTTCGTTCAGGTTTTGTATGCGGCACTTCAGCCAATACCGGTGCTGCTCTAAGTACTGCCATGCGGCGCATTATCAAATGTGCTTTCTCTGTTCCGAGTTCCTTTTTCAGCTCTTTTTCAGAATTAAAGACCTTCTTAAGAGTTTTATTTCTGAAAGCTATATCCATTCTTTAAAATATCCTTTACCAGACAGGTAAAACGTTTTCAAGCTAAAAAATGCATGGCCTCTGTCCGTGTCATTCAACTGCAAACGCTTTACTTAAAAATCTATCCAGCACGTCCGTCTTTGTTTCGTCTTTCTGCTCGGGTCTGAGATTGAATTTGTTCAGCCTTAAAAAGCGGTAGCCATAGCTTTCAAGCTCTATCTGGCGGCTGATGTCATAATCAAGGTACTCCTGGGAAAAATTATGTCTGGTTACGATATCCGGGTTTTTTGTGTGGTATTCGACGCCGTCATATTCGAGGATCAGGGTCTGCTCTTTACCTCCTTTTGAAAAGGTCATGAGAAAGTCCACCCTGTATTTCGGTATCTGCCTGGCGTATTCGGCCCGGATGTATTCGCCTATCTTGAACTGGGGAATGATCTTGACAAATTCCCTGTGTGTTTTTACGAAACTCGTGCTGATTAGAAGATTGTACAGGTCTTTTTCCGCCGGAGAATCAAAGATTGCAGTGTCTTCTATGAAAAAATCATTCTTCTTGTTTTCTTCAAGGAGCTTTTCATAATGTTTTAAGGCATCACCGAGCCGGGTTTTACTGTATTTGTTGATCGGCATGCTGTGAACAAAGATCATGGTATCCCTGGGGCGGCTGAATCCCACATTGAGTCGCTGCATCTTTAATTTTCTGGGGTTATCCGCCGTACCGCCTGTGACCGGATAGATGCCTCCCAGATCAGCGTTGCCATACTTGCTGTCTTCCACGAGGGAGTAGTAAACAATATCGCGTTCTTCGCCTTGCACGTCTCCCACAAACCATACGGCCATATCGTGGTTCTTTTTCAGCTCGGGCATGTTGAGCTTTTCGTTCAATGCCTGCTCCATTCTTGCCTGCTGATCTTTGAAAGAGGTAATAATGCCGACACTCCCCTTAAAGCCGTTTTCAATCCTCGACGTTAAATCATCGATAATGGCATCGATTTCATCGAGGTTTACATTACTGCCTGAATTGCCTTTTGTTTCCACCGGGATAAACTGCAAGACCTCGCCTATCGGTTTGGTGCGGATGCGGTTGACATTGAGATCCAGCATGGCGGGCTTGTAGAAGACCTCATTTGAATAGTCGATGATTTCACGGAAGCTCCGGTAATGTTCACGGAGGGAAGTGGTGTAATTCGCGATAGCCCTGGCAAAACTCAGTGTCGATGTGCGGATGCTAAAGGTTTTGAGCCACAGGATGGCGCCGGCGTTATCCTGCAAGGGGCGTAATACGGATTCGGCTTCCTGTTCGTCTTCATCTATCTCTCTGGAAATTTCCTGAATCAGCTCATTTTCTTCCTGAGCTGTTGCCGATATGTTGTAATCATCCTGATAGGCATTGACGATATCCCTGAAGTAACCGGAGGAATATTTTGAGTTCACGTTAATTGCGCCGACAGCTCCGTACTGGTACTCATCACCAAAGACAACAACCTGTTTTGCACGCAGTACAAGGGAGATCGACTCGGCAATAGAGACCTGAGATGCCTCATCGATAACAAGAAGATCAATCAGATCTTCATCCATCGGAAAGTGCTTCGATATCATGTCGGGTTCGGCAATAATACCCGATATGTTTTCCAACAACACACGGGCCTGCGCACTCGTCAACCTTTTTCCCCCGTTGAAGGAAACCTTAATTTTGGCAATATCTCCAAGGAAATTGTTGAGATTCTTCAATCGAAGGTCGTTCTGATATTCAATCCGTTTCTGCCTGATCGCATAAAACGCGTCAAGATCTTCATTTTTAAGTGATTCAAGCCCCGTTGTTTTTGAAAGCCTGTAGTGCAATTGAACCCATGCCCAGATATCGGTTTCAATCCCCGCGAGGTTGTTGAGGCGGGAAAGGAGACTTAGCTTCTTCTCCGTGATTTGCAGTCTGGCAAGGATTGTTCCATAGTTTTCAAACAGCCATGTGATGGAATTGAAAAGATCCGCATCAACCTTTTGGAGTGCATCCTTCACTCCGTCAAGGGTTTCGTAAACCGCGGAAATGCTTATCTCTTTATTCTCACTGACTTCCCGGTATTCGTCGATAATATCCCTGTGTTTCTTCAAAGAGACGGCCTTTTGAAGAGCTGAAATTCCGTCACACGCCATATCCAGCGTAAGTTCGCCTGCAGGCGCATTTTTTAAACGCTCAATTTCTTCAAGAATCCGGCTGTGTTTCAGGCTTTTTAAAGATTTGACTAATCGCGCCAGATCCTTTTTGTCGGGAGATTTCCGGAACAACTTTTTGAAAAACGCGCTGGGGATATCGCCGGACTGTAGTGCGGAAATCGGTATATCCTTTTTGAAAGATTTTGCGGATGTTTCGATCAGGTCGATAAAAGACCCGGGGATTTCAGTCAGGATTGTCTCAAAGTCAGAATTCTCGCCGGATTGAATGTTGATTTCTTCGCAGGCATTAAGAAATATCGGGATATCTTTGCGTCGCTTTAGAAGGAAATTGAGCGCGGGCAGGCTGATATCACTGAAATTATCTATACTCGAATCTTCCGCAAACCCCTGTATTTTTTCAAAATCGATTATTGTCGAACTGTCGATCCCGGGAAGTGACAAGTCTTCCGCGGAAAACCCTCCGGAGCTGACGAGATTGTTCTGTGTTTGCTCAAATTCAAACAGATTATGAATGTTCCCCCGGTATTCATCGGATGAAGAGAGCTGTTTTTCCAGCTTACCGGCAACATCCCTTTTTAACTCTTTTTCATCCTGTTCGGCGGCCTGTTCGTTATAGTCATTGGCGCGGCCGGCTGCGGCGTTTATCACCGCGTTTTGAAGAGAGTTCTCAAGACCGTTTATTGATCTGCCGTTTTTGGACAGCCTGATGATCGATGGTTTGGCTTTTGGGTGAAGGTTTCGGAATTTGTCCGTGAGCATCCGGTCGATCACATCAAGAGCCTGTTTTTTATGGGATGTTATTACAATGGATTTTCTTTCCTGATTGGCCCAATAGGCAATCGCGGCAATCGTATGAGATTTTCCCGTTCCGGGAGGGCCGTCAACGACAACGATTTTATTTTTGGGATTATTAAGGGCAAGGAGAATTCTCCTCTGGGAAGCATTCAGATTTAACGGGTTGTCAGAGATGTATCTGCCCGCGCTTTTGAGCGGATATCTCTCTTTGAATTCATTATCCACCTTGTCCTGTGTGTTTTCCACGTTACCGCCGATATAATCCGAGATAAAATCGACGAATTTACTTTTCCCTCCCGATTCAAGATGCGTCATGATCTCCGAATAGTCCAGGAGCTTTTTGTTTTCGTTCCGGACAACTTGAAACCCGATACGGCATTTAATGTCCGGATAAACTTCTTTTGGGGCTTTAATCGGCCTGAAATGAGGCTCCAGCACAAAAGGCTCATTCCAGCCGTACTGAGCCTGCAGGAACACCTCTAGCCCGCCAAGATTGGAAGCGGCGTTATTGAGGGTTGAAGACCGCGGGGTGGTAAGAACTGCCGGGAATTTGAAATAATTAACCGCCGGTGTATTGATCAGTAAAAGATCCCGGCCAAAGGAAACCACGACCTCCTTATTGCCGGGGGCCAGAGTGACCTCTACGAAATATATGGGATACCCTTCGCCGGTATTTTTATCGTTCCTTTTGTGCAGTTCGTGAAAGAATAAATAGATTGTCCCGACGGTGTTATACCGTGCGTATTTTTGAATACTGGTAAACAGGTCATATAAGACTATGTCATCTATGGCTTCCTTGAAATGGTTTTTGACACTTTCATAATATTCTTCCCCGGTTCGATTATCGCGGGCGATAGCCTGAAGCGCGTCAAAATGCTTTTTCAGGTAATTGGCCGAGTTGAAGGTTGAAGGCGGGACATGCTCGATGCCAAGATCCTCCTTAAGTCGGTTTATCTTTTTTTCCTGCAATTCTACGAGGATGAGCTCAATCTGCTTTCTGAGCGCAAGATTGTATTTGCGGCAGCCGTCAATAAATGCCTGCTTATTCTGCCTGTCAATTTCTTCTTCAGAAATGCTTGCGTTATCATCCGGCTGGATGCCTTTTTCTGTATCAGCAGGAAGCTTGTTCTGCTCAGCTATTTTCCGGCGTTCTTGCTCAATGAATCCCTCAAGATATTCCGCGCCAAACTTGTTTGAAAGAGCCTTATCAATCTCCGGAAGAATTTCACTACCGGAAAGCGTGAGAACATGCTCATTGCTTCTTACACTAAGCAGCGTTCTGTCTCCGGTCTTTATCTTTTCTAAAAGTGTATCCTGGAAGTCCTGGAATATTGCCAGATCGAGGGTCAGCTCATTATTTGTCCACCGGTAATTTATAAGGGTTCTGAAATTAAATCTCGTCTCGGTAAATGCAGCGAAGTAATTGAGGATGTTGGTGGAAAGTTTATTTGCTTTTTTCAGGTTGTTTATTGGCATGTCCTCGACCCATTCCTTAACGAACCGATTTCACCGACATCAAAAGATCTATAATTTTGTAAGTATATCGGAACTATATCTAAACTTATACTATTTTACAACTTAATAAGGATTCTGAAGGCAAAGAAATGTACGACTTGTATAAAAAACCATTATAAAAATATCGAGAATTTAGATCAATTTGATAGTGGGGTTATCGACATTTGCGGTGATTAAAACAAATCAAAAGGAAGTTATCGGTGTGAAAAAGCAGCCACCGCTCGATTCTGCCTGTGTAACTGAAATGGCTGGTTATCCTCAAATTTCTTCAAAGTTCATGCAGCTTTAATTCTTTTGAGGCTCTTAAGGTCAGTTCTCTGCTGCACTTTCCACAAATCATATTGTAGCTGTAACTTTAGCCAGCCTTCCGGAGATCGACCAAATACTTTCGAGAGCCTGAGAGACATTTCAGGGCTAATTCCTGATCGGCCGTTCAACAAAGAAGAAAAAGTTTTTCTGGTAACCCCCAAAGATTTTGCTGCATCTGTGACCGATAGATCCAGAGCTTCAACGCAAAATTCCCTTATAATGCCTCCCGGGTGAGGGGGATTGTACATTCTCATGACAAACTCCTATTAATGATAATCCTCATAATTAATGTCAATAACATCTCCATCAATGATTTTGAAAGTAACACGCCAACTTCCGCTTACATTGACAGCATATGTTCCTTTTCTGTCTCCTTTTAATTCATGTAACTTGAGGCCTGGCAGATCCATGTCCTCAACAGTTTCAGTTGTTTCAAGAAGTGCAAGAATTCGTCTAAGCCTTGTTTCGTGCTGTGGCTGAATACCTGAAACAATCCCGGATTCAAACAATTTCTTTAAACCTCTGTGTTTGAATTTGGTAATCATGAATTTAAGTGTAACGTATTCCGTATCAGGTTGCAAGTATTATTTGGATCTCAGTTATCAGGAGGACAATGGAAGAAAAAGGGGTAGCCTGATGATGGCTAACCCCTTTATTTTCATGGCTGGGAGACCAGGATTCGAACCTGGATTCACGGAGTCAGAGTCCGTTGTCCTGCCGTTGAACGATCTCCCAGTAGCTTAGTGATTCATGTAATTCTCCCCGCCCGCAGGGCGGGGCATGCGGGGTGCGTTCCCGGTCAATCAAAAGGGAAAACACCTCTCGTCCCCGGTAAATCGGACGGCACGTTTAATACCACCAACTCATTTTATTATCAACAAAATTTTTCTCTGTTTGCTTCCGGGAGGCCGTCACACTTAGTCGTTCTTTGGGGCACTGTAAAAGCTGTTATCATCAACCAGGCGGGTGATTTTAGGTTTCGCGCCGCAGACGGGGCAATGGGGATCCTTGTCTAACCCGACTATCTGAAAACTCATATTCAGTGCATCGTACAGCAACAGTTTTCCTATCAGCGGCACACCAGCACCGAGAATTAACTTGAGAGTCTCAGACGCCTGTATCGTTCCCACTGTGCCCGGCAATACACTGAAGACACCGGTATCAGCGGTATTCACGATTAAATCCGGTGGAGGCGGCTCGGGAAACAAACACCTGTAGCATGGCCCTTTTTGAGCACCGAAGACGCTCGCCTGTCCTTCAAAGCGATAGACAGCTCCATAGACGTAAGTTCTGCCGGTTAGCACACACAGGTCATTGATCAGATACCGTGTATGGAAATTATCCGTCCCATCAACCAGAATAGTATAATCCCCGGCAATCTTCTCTGCATTATCGGAGTTAAAACTTTCCGTATAGATATCAACGTGGATGTGCGGGTTGAGGCGAAGCATCCTTTCCCTGGCGGATTCGGCCTTGAGCCGGCCAATCATAGCCGTATCATGGATGACCTGCCGCTGAAGATTGGAGATGTCGACTGTTTCGGGATCGACGATACCAATGCGCGCCCTATGCCTGCCGCAGCGAGATACAGCGCTACCGGTGAACCAAGCCCTCCGGCACCGACAACGAGGACCGATGCCGCCTTCAATTTACGCTGCCCTTCCGGACCTATCTCGGGGAGGGCTATAGTACGGGCATAGCGACGAGTTTCTTCCTCTGTAAGAGTGGGTTGCATCTATTTTCTCAACGAATCGAGCTCAAAAATGGATTATTTTTTATATGAATGGTGAAGACCGTGATCTTCATGTCCGTCCAATGCATCTCTCATCTCTTCCGTAACGGAGGCACCGTGCCTGTATTGGAATGGCCACATACTCTGCTGGTGGAAGAACGCGACACGGTCTTTATTTTTAAGGGTGGTTTTCATGTCCGGCTGAAGCCCGGGCATGGAACTCAATTTACCATTGATAAAGGTGATCCCTCTTTCCTTTGTTGTCATGTTCAATTTCGCCAGGAGGTCACCTATCGTCGTTCCCACCGGAACATTAAACTGCACATGAGCATAGCTGCCCTGAGAAGCCTCACCCGCAAACCGTGCCAGGTCACCGTATAACCAGACATCTACAGCTATAGTTTCCATACGCTACCCACCACCAATCGGCGGAAAAATACCCATTTCATCTCCCGATTCGAGGAGCCAATCCAGCGGCCTGATCCGTCCATTGACAAACGCTATCTTCACTTCTCTTGCAGGTATTTTCAGCTTTTCAACTAAGTTTGACACAGAGGCACCATCGGATAATTCAATCTCAACCGGAGTACCAGCAGAAACCCCGGGAATGTAGCGACACAATGTCGCGTATATTCTAACTTTGACCCGCATGGCCCTCACAGACGGAAAAGCTGGACAGGTTGTGGTTTCCCTGCCCAGCTTTTTAATGATCTACAATTCTCCATATACCGAGTCAAGTTCGCTTTCCGGCACATCAAAGACGACATTGTGAGGAGGCAACGGTTCAAACGTCATGAACTCCGGTAGACGGTCAGCTTCTTTACCGAAACCGGCTGCTTCATTAAACGCCCGTTCCTTCTTCAAGACTTCCGTGCCATATGCGACGATATCGTCCGCCGACCATTTTGTCCCCAGAACTCCATTGCACTCTTCGATCATGCCCTCGTAACCGGAAGCAATATCGAGAATCGCAAAGGCGGTAAAAAGACAATGACCTGAAGAGTCAATAAAGGCTGTCGTTGCCTGGAAAGCCCTGCTCAAGGCCGCCTTACCTTCTATTGAAAGCGGATCCTGTTTTCCCATCACCCCGATAATCTCCGGTGCAATAGTGTATCCTGCGGTATGGTCCGCTCCCATCGTACTGGTAGCATAGGTGATACCTATACCCTTCACCGCTCGCGGTTCATAAGCCGGCATACTCTGCCCCTTCACCACCGGCACACGAGAAACACCGAACGCCTTACCGGCGAGTTCAGTACCGCCGCCCAGCACGCGTCCGAGAGGAGATCCCTTGCCCATTTCCTTGATCAACTTAATAGCGCCCTTGCTGTCTCCAAAGGGAATGACACCGGCCTCCATTACAACACCAATAGTTCCTCCGGTTTCTATTGTATCGAGTCCATATCCATTGCAGAGATCTACCATAGTCGCGATATCATCCAGGTTGTCGATACCGCAGTTGGCGCCGAATGCCCAGTCGGACTCGTACTCCACGCACGACGCATGTTCGGTCCCATCGGCTTTATACCACGTATTAGAACACTGAATAGTGCAACCCGGACTGCAGGCATGGTTGTAGACCTCCTTCCCAAGCCGTTCTTTGTTTCCCTCGAAGATTGCTTCACCTCCGATCTTTGCCGCACCCTCGAAACGCCCGCTGGAGAAATTGCGGGTCGGCAATCCTCCCGCTTCGTTCAAAATATTGATGAGAACAGCCGTCCCGTAAGTGTTAAGTGCTCCTTTGGGTTTCGTAACGTCATGGGTCTGCAACGCATCAAGCATCTTTTTACGGCCTTCATCGAACAGCACTTTATCGGCAATATTAACGCCCGGGGCGCCGGCCGAATTGAGCACGATAAACTTGAGGCCCTTGCTGCCCATTACGGAACCCAGGCCGCCGCGCCCTGAATATCTGCTTGGGCGCTTTGCCAGATCGTTGTATACAACCCCTGCGTTGCAGTATCCGTGTTCTCCGGCCATACCGCAACCGGCAATGGAAATACCCTTGCCGAATTGCTTATAAACCTTTGGAAATACTTTGTAGAGATTCTTTCCGGTGTATTTTGCGGCATCGAAGAATTCTACTTTCGGTTTTCCGGCAGCGGTATCCCATGTAACGTGTGCTCCCAAAAATTTCTTGTTTTCCTTGGGTTTGCCTTCAACCACCAGAGCCTTGATCTGCATTCTCGCAAGATCTGATGCCCATGAGCTACCTGCATTAGATTCTTTTATAGTACCGGTAAGCGGTGATTTTGCACCCACCGATACACGAGACGAAGTCGGCGAGACCGTACCGGTTACTATTCCAGATGAAAATATGAGCTTGTTATTGGGACCAAGTGGATGGCACAGCGGGGGAACTTCATCAGAGACCAGGGTTGATGTCATTGCTCGTCCAGCAAGGGTTTCGTAGTCTGGAGGTGATTCCTCAAGCCGGTAGCTGGCATCGTTCATATTAATTCTTAAAATCCACATGACTATTCCTCCTTTATATAGTTTTCATGTCATGTTCTAACGATTAAATCATACGATACCTTATTCTTACATTATCTTAGATTCGTTTCTCTTTTCACCTCCCTTCAAATGAACCGCTGTAGGGTGAAAATGTGTTACTTAATGACAGATTTCAGGACCTCATGGATAATTCTCAACTATACACGAGGAAACTGTTGTTCTGTGTTAAAAATAACATAAGAAAGTGAGCAATGTCAAAAGAAAAGTAGGTGACCATGTTATGAAAGAGTCTCCGGTCGGCTTTTTCAGACTGCTTTCTTTAGTTTGATAATCCCTGGTATTTATCTTCTATTCCGCAAGGTATATAATTTTCGATAGTTCCCCCAGGTCATCCCCGACCTGTAGCATCTGCGCGAAATCGTCGGAGTCTTCCATAAGCGGCACGTTGTTGACGAACAAAACAACCAGCTTGCGGCCGCTCGATGCCGTCAGGTACCCTGCCATTCCCTTCACCCGGAGTGTTATCCGTTGAGTCAAAAGATCCACAATAGGGAAAGTACCCGTTTTTGCGTGCATCTTGCCCCGGGCGGGACTGTCATGGGGAACCGTGTGAGCCAGCGTTCCATCAACGCCGAGTATAGGTAATGCGTCGTAGAAAGCTTTGGAATAGGGGCGAGTCGCCACATATCTGAGAAGCTGAACCGTTGACTTCGGGGTAACAAGATCTGCCGGATCTCCCCCCGCGCCGTCAGACAGCGAGATGACTTTCACGTCCAGTCCGGCCTTTTCCAGAAAAACCCGTTCGATGGCCATGCCATCGTCGAATGTCCGTTTGCCGTGTTTGGCGGCGACCAGGAGCGGTGTGCTATCGGCACCCAGATTGTGACTGACCTTAAGAATCAATTTGACTGTTTCCGAATAGGGGGGTGATGTGAATAATGCCACCCGGGACATTGTCTTGTATGCGTCCACGTTCGGTAACAATCCCGATGGATTTTTGCCGAGGGGCGGGGTTTTTATTTTAACACCCGCACGCTGGAGTGCCTCGATGAACAATGTCCGGGCAAAGGAAGCCCGGTCTTTATCGACATGCCAGATGCGAATCGAAGGTTTATGGTTTGCCGGCATCCGCCCGGCGACGATGATGCGGTCCAGTCCTCCCGATGTAATGGAAATTTGGGGAGATTCCGTTGCGGCAACCGTTTTTACTTTGGCGTCTATCCGGTATGCCGAGGTCCGGGGCCGCCACTTGACGGATGCTGCCCTTCCCGGTTTAGTCGGCGTGATCACGAAGTCAAAGACGTCTTCATTGACGGGAATGGGGGTTCTCACCAGTCCGTACCAAGTCTGACTGGTTTCAAAGAAACGATCGTCGACAAGCACCTCCCCGGTAACCCCTTTGATGCCTGAAGCGGCTACCTGCCGTGCCAGGCTGTTGATTCCCGCAAGAGGGTCCTGCTCGGTCAAAACCGCCGACATCGCTCCATCCCGGCCTGCTGCCAGATGATCCACTGCGGTAACAGGGATTCGACCGTCAGCACCGGTCCGTCCTCCGAAGGTCAGATCACCACTCGCCACAAGGATGAGATCACCCTTCAACGTTCCTGTAGCATCAACAGATCCCCGACGGTAGACGGGAGTTTTGAAGCGGTAATCCGCTCCGAAAGTATCCAGGGCCGTGGCCATTGTAAATAATTTGGTTGTGGATGCTGGGGAAAATAATTTATTGGCATTGTGTTCGTAGATCGTTTCCCCGGATTTGAGATCGGCCACAAGGATACCCCAGTGTGAATGCTGATAGCGGGAACTGTCGATTACGGCCCGTATGCCGGGAGAGAGTTTTTCGCCTGCATACAATGATCCTGGAATGGTAAAAAGAAAGACAAGTAGTGTGCAAATAAAAAATCTGACCAAATAAAACATAACATCCCCCTTTCTCATGGGCAGTGCATCACCCAAAAAACAAAGGTAAACGGCTATTATTTAATAACGGGATAGGACGGACGTTTCATTTTATTCGGCGGATTTTTCAGTATTTTCCCGTTTTTCTCCTTCTGCTCTCAATGCGTTGTCATTACATCGACGGGGTAAGTTCGATGACTGTTTTATATATCATTACTAAATTCTTTGACACAGAAGCTACTTCGCTTTACCGGCCGTTGAATCGGTCAGTCTTTTGAATATCATCATGTCGTTCATCTTCATTTCGGATACCTTGCCTTGGCTATTGATCCCGAAAGTGAAGAAGGTCGGCCCCAATCTCGCTCCGGCGACACGATCGCGGCAGGTACCCCGGAATGTGTCGTAGTCCCAGTGTGACAGATCGTTGACAAGTATTGAACTTAAACGCAGAACAAGGCGGTTTTTTTCCAGGGAGATCCTGACTTTGCCATACACCTCGTTCTCGTACATGCCTGCATAAGCGGTGAGCGGAAGCGACGGTTTTGTTCCCTGAACACGGGATGCCTCCAATCCTTTTAGGGCCTTCGCCAATTTCTCTTCCAGCTTTTTTCGATTTTCCATGTAAATGGCGTTCCAATCCTTCGGCACCCGCTCAAGCAACACATCCAGCGCCCTCAGGAACACCACATCGGAGAGATGATGGCCCTCGCGGTTCGTAAGAACAACAGCCCCCACCTTTTTTTCAGGGAGAAATCCAATAACAGCATATATTCCGTCAATCTGGCCGTTATGATAGACGCAGGGTTCACCGTCGTAATCGATGAAAACCCAGCTCAGACAATAGTTAAATTGACGTCCCCAGGGAAAGACGCCCTTGAAACCGGGGTTAAACGGAATGGGAGTATGAGGTCTGTGTGTCTCTTCAATTACCGCCGCCTCAGCGATTTCTCTGCCGCCCAGCTTGCCATTATTGAGCTGAAACCGGAGCCATTTGGACATATCCCTGATGCTCGCATTGACCGACCCGGCAGGCCCGATATTGTCAATGTTCCTGAAAGGAACAGGGGCAATCCTGCCGTCCATCTCCATGTGAGGTTTTGCCACATTGCCGAGTTTCTGTAAATCCCGCACGCTGGTGGAACTGCGGGTCATGCCGAGAGGGTTGAAGATGCGCTCTTTCACGAAGGCGTCCCAGCTCATCCCTGTTACGGCAGGGACAACCTGACCGGCCGTAAGAAACATGCAGTTGCGATAGGCATACTGTGATCGAAAACTGGATTCCGGCTTGATGTAGCGAAGCCTCCGGACAATCTCATCC
Source organism: uncultured Syntrophales bacterium (assembly GCA_964650385.1). Taxonomy (GTDB): domain Bacteria; phylum Desulfobacterota; class Syntrophia; order Syntrophales; family JADFWA01; genus JAUSPI01. The sequence continues at coordinate 24,498 of CAZYTP010000009.1, forward strand.
CGGTCATTGTCGGTAGCATACCAGAGAAATTCACTCACTTCCGACAGGCCGCCCCGGTTGCAGAGGAGATCTCGAATAGTGATCTCGCGGGTCACCCAGGAATCATACATCTGAAAGCCTTTGAGGCGGTCGATGACAGGGTCATCCCAGGAGAGTTTCCCGTCCTGTACCAGAAGGCCTATGGACGTCGACGTAAAGGCCTTTGAAGCGGAACCGATGGGGAAGACCGTATTTTCGTCGACTCCCTGATTTTTGCCGATTTCCCGGACACCGTATCCCTTAATATAGACCACCGTATCACCTTTTACGAGGGCGACCGCGAGACCGGGAACCTTCCATTGTTTCATGGTTTTTTTGATATAGGCATCAAGTTCCGGGATTCCATACACCTGTGCATGTACCGATGCCGGTACCAGGGCCCATGTCATAAAGAGTAGAAAAATCAACCCGATTATGCTTCGACGCAAAATTTTATTCATGATTCTCCTCCTTGTCCCTGATATTTACTTTCTACGAATAAAACACCCGTTTCTTCCCTTGAGATCAAGGCTCTTTAGTTGAATGATAACCGGTTGTCGGTCAGGTCTTCGCTATTCTGCGATGTATATGGTTTCGGCAAGCGTTCCCAGATCGTTCCCGACCTGTACTATGTCATTCAGTTCCTTTAGGGGAACATTGTTAACGTAGACGGCAAAGGCGAGCTTCCGGCCGCTTGCGGCGGTCATGTACCCTGCCAGCCCCTTGACGAGGAGCAGGGGGCGGAGATTCAGAAGGTCTCCCGTGACTATCGTACCGGTCTTGGCATGCACCTTACCCCGGGCGGGACTGTCGGGAGGTACATTATGTGCCAGGGATCCGTCCACGCCGAGTATGGGCAGTGCGTCATGGTAGGCGGTGAAATTACGATTCCCCGTCATATATCGCAGAAGCTGAACGACGGCCTGGGGCGTTACAAGATCGCTCCGATCACCCCCTTCTCCGTCGGAAAGAGAGATTGTCGTCACGTTGACCCCGGCCAGTTCCAGGAAACCCCGTTCCAGGGCCATTCCCTCCTCGAAGGTTCTCTTGCCGTTTTTAGCCGCCACCAAAAGCGGCGTTATGTCGGCACCGAGGTTGTGGCTTACCTTAAGGATCAGCTTAACCTGCTCCGAATAGGGTGGAGACTTGAAGAGCGCAACCCGGTTCTTCGATGCATAGGCATTTCTTGCGGGGAGACGCTCCGAGGGGTTTTTCCCGAGTGAGCCTGCTTTGACGGTAACCCCTTCCCGCTTCAACGCCTCGATGAGAAGTGTTCTTGCAAATGAAGACGGCTCTTTTACCTGCCATACACGGATAAAAGGATTCCCTTCAGCCGGCACTGACCCTTCCACGGTAATAATATGGGGCCCGCCGGAGGTGATTGCAATCTGCGGGGATTCGGTTTTGGCAACCGTTTTTACCTGAGATTTCACCGTATAGAAAGCAGTTCGAGGCCGCCAGTCGACGGTTGCGGCCATACCGGGAGTAGTCGGTGTAATCACGAAGTCAATCAGGTTATCGTTAACGGTGATGGGGGTTCTTACAAATTCTTTTCCATCCGAGCTTATTTCAAACAGGCGGTCATCGATGATCACGTCCCCGTTCACTCTTTTGATACCGGAGGCCGCCACCTGCCGGGCCAGATTGTTGATCCCCGCCAGGGGATCCTGTCTGGTAAGCACCGCCGACAGCGGTCCGTCCATCCCGGCATCGGTATGATCCATCCCCGTGTATGCGATGTGTCCTTCGGCATCCGTTCGTCCTCCCATCGTCAAATCGCCGCTTGCCACGAGGATCAGGTTGCCTTCCAGTATTCCTTTGTTATTGACGGGTGCCGTGCGATAGACCGGTGTTTCAAATCTGTAACCGGCCCCCAGTGCATCCAGCCCCGCGGCCATGGAAAACAGTTTTGTCGTCGACGCGGGGCCGAACAGTTTGTCGGCATTGAGTTCATAGATCGTTTTCCCGGACTTGAGGTCGGAAACCAGGATTCCCCAGTGAGATTGTTTGTAGTTGGCTCCGTTGATGAGGGATTTAATGTCTTGGGAGAGTTTCGTCTCAGCGTGAAGCATTACGGGTAACGCAATAAGCATTCCGATTATTATCGAAATAGATATCCTGCTTATAGAACGCATAGCTGGATCCTTTCTTAATTGTTACGGTTACTGGTTGACCGGCAGCGTGAGGAGTGGCTGTGCCGTTTTGAGCTCTCCCGCCTGTAGAGAAATGAGCGTTCCCACCAGTACGAAGTATGCCTTGGACCTGACATCATCATCGGCAATGTAGTACCACGCGTTACGGTAGAAAACTGCTGTGTACGCATACTTCGGCCGGGTTTTACTGGTTCGTACGGCAATGAGCCCCTGATGCAGACCTTTCCGGTTCATTATGTCAGCCCTGAGATGTTTATATTTCTGTATGAGACCCCTCTCTTCATCTTTTTCGGGCACCTCCACATTGCGCGCAAGATCATAGAGGACTCCGAAACAACTCTTAAACTTGATGGTAACTTCGTCGTGCCTTTTATTTTTATTAAGGCTGGCAGTAAGATCCCTAACCGGTGTCAGTTTGATACTTGAGATGATCTTACCGTACGGAGCATTTATCCTCTCGGGATTGATGCCAAGAAGCTTCTCGACTTTGTCGGCTTCCTCAGGCCCGGCATATCGTAACTGCATAATGCCCTTCCCTTCCTTATCGGAACCGACGAACTCAAGATCACCGCGCGATTGCATCTGGAGAAATATATCTGCAAGATCGAGAAATTTACGATAGGGCTCGGCTATGCCCTTCGTCATGCCGGGCTCGAAATTGTGAAGTTCACCGATCCGGTCCACGACGGTCCACATAAGAGAGCTGATACTCCAACCTGCTCGTGTGAGGAGCAAAAAACGATTCAGGTTGATTTCCTCCATAAGCTGCTTCAGCGCTTGCTCTCCCTGGACAGGGGTGTACGTAATGGTCGGTTTTTCGCCATAATCGGCGCCGAGACCCGAATTTAAAGCATTAGCATATACACTACTTCTCGTTTCGTATAGGAATCCGGACAGGGACGCATTGACGGTGTAGCTGAATGACGATGAAATGGAACCCACCTGAAGGAAAAAGAGTGGTTCGTAGTACTTTGCCCGAACAAGATTGATCAGTAGTTCTTCATTATTGCTTTTCTGGATACTCATGTTATAGGCAAGGCGATTCCCCTTGAGGGCCTTTGGCCCAAGAGAACATCCAGTCATGATTGAACATAATAGAATTGCGAAAAACAGCCATTTCAAATTTATCTTTAACTCCATAGTGTTCTTTCCTTCCCTAAATGAGCCTTTCAGGTCTATGTTTCTCAGTTAACTTCGCATCTGATGCAGGCATGCGATACCAGCAAGGATACCGTAGTGCATCTTATCATTTGTAAATAAGCGCTATGCTTTAGGATAAATCCCCTCTTTTAGAGAATTTGTCTTTTGTTATGTCGGAAATGATCCCGTATCGGCATTATTCACATGAAATGCAAATAATAAAATTCAGATTATCAAAATGAAATACGGCGTCTTCACTAAACCAGGAAGTAGAAACGTATTTTTAAGAGGAACCGTACTATTTAACAGGGCAAAAATAGCAGTAGTGACTTATAGTCTGTTGTTTTGTTTATTATATGACGGTAAGTAAAGTCAAGTATAAAGAAAATGGTCGAGGAAACTCTGTATAGGTTGGATTTTGGTACGATTCAAACCATAACGCCTTATAAATGTGAATATCCTCACCCACAGGGCAGGGCTTGCGGGTGGGTTCCCGGTGAGGGTGGAGATTTTTTACGGACATTTATCTATATCAGTGCCAGACTGTCGGCAACGGCCATGCCGGCTAAGGTCGGTTTCAGGCGGCCGTCTTCTATTTCCACGAGTCCTCTTTCCGCGAGCAGGGATATCGTTTCCGCCTTTTCCAATACGAGATCGTATCCGTAGCGCAGCTTGTACTCCTCAAAGCGGATCCCCCTTTTCGTCCGCAGTCCTAAAAAAAGGGCCTCCAGGCGCAGATGTTCATCGGCCAGCGTTTCCGAAGCAGCCACCGGCGGTGTTTTTCTTTTCAAATCTTCGACATAGGCTTCAATAGATCGGTGATTCGACCACCGTCTGCACCCGTCAAAAGAGTGCGCCGCCGGTCCCAGACCAAGATAAGGCGTATGATCCCAGTATTTTTGGTTGTGTCGCGATTGAAGCTCCACATTTCTTGCAAAACTGGACACCTCGTAGTGGATGTAGCCCGCCTTCTCAATGATTCCCGACGTCTGGAAGAAAAAGTCGGCCAGGATTTCCTCGTCCGGCATCGAGATTTCCCCCTTCGCCTGTCCGATGCCGAGGGGGGTGTCGGGTTCAACGGTAAGCTGGTAGCAGCTAAGGTGCGCCGGATTGAAGGAGAGGGCGAGGTTAAGGGTATCCGTCCAGGAGGTGATTTCCTGCCCCGGCACGCCGTAGATAAGGTCCATGCCGATATTGTCAAATCCCGCTCTTTCCGAGGCCGTAAGCGCCGAGAGGGCCTGACGGCGATTATGCCTCCTTCCCAGGAATTTCAGGATATCGTCGTCAAAGGATTGGACGCCGATGTTGATGCGGTTGATTCCCAGGTTGCGCAATGCCTTGAGGCCGGTAAGATCGATATCCGCCGGATTCACTTCTACTGTAATTTCTGCTTGGGAATCAACGGTGAACTTGTTTGCCGCCACGTCCAGGATAGCTCCCAGGTCTTTTACTGAAAGGACCGAAGGTGTGCCGCCACCGATGTAGACGGTATCGAACCCGGAAAATTCCGTCCGGTAAATGTCCATTTCCCGGCGGAGGGCATCAAAAAAATCTTCTGTCAGGTCGAGGGACGTTGTCGAATAGAAGCCGCAATAGAGGCACTTGCTGCGGCAGAAGGGGATGTGGATGTAAAGGCCGGGGGCATCCATACTTTTTTCTCCTCTTCTCAATTCCCCTCCCGACAGGGGAGGAACAAAGTTCCTTTTACGGAGGCGGCGTTATTCCTAATCGGCATCGGATTTTAGTACAGCGAGGAAGGCGCCCTGGGGAATGCTTACCGAGCCGATCATCTTCATACGTTTCTTGCCCTTCTTCTGTTTTTCCAGAAGTTTTCGCTTCCTCGTGATATCGCCGCCATAGCACTTTGCCGTGACATCCTTCCTGAAGGCGGAAATGGTCGTCCGCGCGATGATTTCGCCCCCGATCGCCCCCTGTATGGCAATTTTGAACATCTGCTTGGGAATCTCTTCCTTGAGCCGTTCGCAGGCATTAAGCGCCCGGGCACGGGCGCGTTCGCGGTGGGCGATCTGTGATAAGGCATCCACCTTGTCCCCGTTTACGAGGATGTCTACCAGCACCAGATTGCTGGGACGGTAATCGATCAGGTCGTAATCAAAAGAGCCGTAGCCCTGGGTGACGGATTTGAATTTATCGTAGAAATCAAAGATCACCTCGGCTAACGGCATTTCGTAGGTTAGCTCGACACGCTCCGGGGTAATGTAGTTGAGCGTGGAGTTCACACCGCGCTTCTCCATACACAGTTTCATGACAGATCCCAGGTACTTTTCGGGGAGCATCATGGAGGAGCGGATATAGGGTTCTTCCGAGCCGTCGATTGATCCTGGATCAGGGTAGTAGGATGGATTGTCCACATCCACGGTTGTCCCGTTTTTCAGTGTGAAGCGGTAGCGCACGCTGGGTATGGAAAGAATTATGGAAAGATCGTATTCTCTCTCCAGCCTTCCCTGAACGATTTCAAGGTGCAGAAGCCCCAGAAAGCCGCAGCGAAAACCCTGTCCCAGGGCTACTGAGGCGTCCTTCTGATAAACAAAGGAGGCATCGTTCAATATGTATTTTTCGAGCGAATCGGCCAGATCCTGATAGTCGTCGGAGTCTATGGGGTAGATGGAGGCGAAGACCACCGGTTTTACTTCCCGGAAACCGGGCAGCGGCTGGCTGCAGGGTCTGCCGTCGAGGGTGATCGTATCCCCGGCTCGTACATCGGAGACGGTTTTAACGCCGGCAATGATATAACCGACGTCGCCGGCTGAGAGGCAATCGCGCTTCTGCCGGGAAAGCAGGAACCGGCCAACCTCCTCGACCTTGTAAGTTGCATCATTGTACATGAAGCGGATGATATCCCCGCTTTTTACCGTCCCGTCGACGATACGGCAGTGGATCACCGTGCCGCGGAAGGAATCGTATTGAGCATCGAAAATAAGGGCGGCAAGGGGGCCTTCGGGATCGCCAGTTGGAGCTGGAATCCTCTCCACAATGGCCTCAAGGATGTCTTCTATCCCCGTTCCTTCTTTTGCCGAACATTGAAGATGGCTGTCCGGATCGAGCCCCAGTTCCCGGTCTATCTGCTCTATGACTCGATCGACGTCCGCTGACGGGAGGTCAATCTTATTGATGACGGGAATGATTTCGAGGTTGTGTTCCATCGCCAGGTAGAGATTGGCAAGTGTCTGGGCCTGCACTCCCTGGGCCGCATCGATCAGAAGAAGCACCCCCTCGCAGGAGGCTAAGGAACGGGAGACTTCATAAGAAAAATCTACATGGCCGGGGGTGTCGATGAGATTGAGCGTATATGCTGTACCGTCCCGCCCCTCGTAAGGGAGGGAAATCGCCTGGCTTTTGATGGTGATGCCCCTCTCCCGCTCGATATCCATATTATCGAGGATCTGGTTCTTGAATGTCCGGGCATCGGAAACACCCGTATATTGTATCAGCCGGTCGGCAAGAGTTGATTTCCCGTGGTCGATGTGAGCTATGATGCTGAAGTTGCGTATATTTTCCATTAAATCCTGGCCTTTATCCTTGATGGTCTCTTAAAAAGCCCAAAATCCCCTCCTCATTGACGGGGGAAAGATTCCCGGACTTTTTACGAAACGATCAACAATCAATAATTGGTGGCCGTCCTCAATAAAATCGGCTGAGTTCACTAACCGGAAGGGTCGCAGTTCCTGACGGTCGATGGTGTGAAAAGAGCGTTTAATACCACTAACGAATTCCTTTATCAATAGAAATTTTCCCCTTGCCCCTTTGGCTAATAGATTTCCCGGCGCAACGTAAACTTCAGGATTTACCCGCCTTTCTCTCCCTACAGTTACGAGTGTGAAGGAGATTAAAAAATATCAAAAATTGGTTTAATCTGATTACACAGCATCTCAAAACCTTCCGGATAAAGGGACTGCGCTCCGTCGCTGAGAGCTTCTTCCGGAGCGTGGTGCACTTCCACCATCAGTCCGTGAGCACCTACGGCAACAGCGGCACGGCTTAATGGAATCACCTGATCGCGACGTCCGGCGGCATGGCTGGGGTCGACTATGATGGGAAGATGGCTTTCCAGTTTCACGGCGGCGACAGCCGAAAGATCCAGCGTGTTCCGGCTGTGGTGGGAAAAGGTACGGATTCCCCGCTCACATAAAATAACCTGCGTGTTTCCGCCTTCCATGATGTATTCTGCCGCCATGAGCCATTCTTCAATAGTGGCAGCCATCCCGCGTTTGAGAAGAACCGGCTTTCGTGACTGTCCTGCTCGTCTGAGCAGACTGAAGTTTTGCATATTCCGTGCCCCGATCTGAGCTACATCGGCATATTCCTCAACTAATCCAAAAGTTTCCTTGTCTAAAACTTCTGTGACAACCGGCATTCCCGTATCTTCGCGCACCCTGGCCAGGATTTGCAGCCCTTTTTCACCAAGACCCTGAAATGAATAGGGCGACGTTCTCGGTTTGAAAGCCCCTCCCCTGAATAATTGCGCCCCGGCCTGTTTCACTTTCCGGGCGATGATTAAGCACTGCTCTTCGCTTTCAACCGCACAGGGGCCCGCGATGATGGTCAGATAAGCGTTGCCTATCTTAACATCTCCTACCTGTATAATGGTGTCTTCAGGCTGGAATTCACGGCTTACCAGTTTATACGGATGCGTGACGGGGATGACGTCCTTGACACCGGCCAGTCCCAGAAAATAAGAGGCATCAACGGCCCCTTCATTATGCAAGACACCGATAGCCGTTCGCTCTCCTCCCGGAATAGGGCGTGCCGTATACCCTTTTCCATGGATGGCTTTAACTACAGCGTCAATCTCTTCCGGTTTCGCCTTTTTACTCATTACAATTAACATAGTGTGCTCCTTTTCTTTTTAGTATGCCCCGATAACAGAAAAAGGGGATGCAGGTATTTCCCACAGCCCCTTCTTAACTTAAAAAAAAAGACCGTGGCCAGGAATGGCCACGGTCTTTGAAATACTATCATTTTGTATAATCAGGTCCCGACGGTCCACTCCTTCAAGGCATTATTCAACCACCAGCACCAGAAATAATTTTGATTCCCTGTAAGTTTACTCATTCTCAAATTCCTTATTCTTCAAACTTATCATGTACAATACAGAAACCTGCCTCCCATTGTCAAGAAACTTTTTCAAACAGTACCGTATCCCCCAAACCCACTTTATCAATTTCATGCCTGCAAGCAGTATTCAGTTTTTGATTTTGTAGCACAGTTGCATATATTAAGCAGATATCTGCACTTTGAAAATTAATTATATAGTTGTGATATTGAGTTCCTGTATTCAATTTATGTAAGGGCTTTGTCTCATTTAAGAAGAGTTATTGAAATTCCTTGACATTTCAAGGAATTTTGTTACCTATATAAAAGTTATTAAAGGTTAGAAGATGTCATATATTAACAAACAATAAATAATCTTTTCTTTTTAAATGAAAGAAGGATATAAAAATGGTAGCTAATCGGAACAAGACCCCGTTTCTCAAGGAGAGATGGGGTCTTTTGTTTGGAGGCCAGGAGTAACACTGATGGAGAACGGTGAGACCTATTGGGTTAAAAAAATCAAACGTAGACTTGGCCTCTTTTCTTTCCTGGTTTGACCCGGACCGTGGACAGGAAAGAAACGAATTTATTATTGATATTCATTGAACTTAATCCTTTATTTTCTATCATTTTAGCAAATGAAACATTTTTTATCTTATCTTTCTTGAAAAAGGAGAAAATATTCTATGAGTGAATATTTAGGCCCATTACTAACTGAACCCGATGAAATTATTCCAGCTATAAGAAACCGAAAAAAAACGTATATTGAAAAATCTATTACCAGTAAAACAAAAAAAAATTTAGAAGAGAAAGATGGGTGGCGATTACTTAGAAAAAATAAACGTTCTTTTAGGCTAGCAAAGGATAAATCATTAGCAGAGCGACTGGAAGATGAGCTTTGGACAATAGTTGCTAGTATGGGGTTTAATGAGCTAAGCGATGGAAGGAATTTTACAATTAATGTTGGTAAAAGTTCTAATCCAAGACAGATAGATGTTTTTGCTAAAGATGATGAATCGGCTTTATTTATTGAATGTACAAGTTGTGAGAAACCTAAAAAAAAGCAGATGGGTACTCTGATTGAGAAAATAGTAAGTATCCGATCAAAAATATTTAATTCAGTTAATGCTCACTATGGTAAGCCATCAAAATTGAAATTACGTTGGATAATTGCTACACGGAATATTGAATGGGGAAAAGCGGATTTGGTAAAAGCGGAAAATGAAAAAATTATTGTATTAAGAGATAATGAAATAAATTATTATAAAAGACTTACACAATTATATAAGAAAGCTGCCAAATATCAAATTTTATCACATGTATTTTCTGGAGAATCTATAAAAGGATTGGATTTCGTCGTCCCAGCAACACGTGGAAAAATGGGCGGTTTTACTTTTTATAATTTTCTTATTAAACCAAATGATTTATTAAAAATATCCTATATAAGCCACCAAGCCAGCCGTGATGTTAATGATTTGGATACATATTAAAGAATGTTGGTACCAAAAAGGTTGAAAGAAATAGGCAAATATATTGATGGTGGTGGCCAATTCCCTACGAATATTGTAATAAATATAAAAGGTGGAATGAGGTTTGATAAAAGGGAAAAGATTGGTGAATCAGCTTATGGCACTCTCTATCTTCCAGATAAATATGCATCTGCTTGGGTAATAGATGGACAGCATAGATTATATGGTTTTACTCAAAGCAATAGGTCTTCAGATCCATATGACAAGACAACAGTGCCCGTTCTTGCATATGAAAATCTGTCATCAACAAAAGAAGCAGAACTTTTTATTGATATAAATTGTCAGCAGGTTCGCGTAACAAGAAATCTTCTTAAAGAATTATACGCTACACTACAATGGGACTCTGATAGTTTTAAGGAAAGAGTAGATGCGTTAAGTTCAAGAGTTGTAATGGGTTTAGATCAACAGCCAACTTCTCCTTTTCAAGATCGAGTTATTACTACTAATAGAGATAAGACACATTATCGTTGCCTTACTTTGACATCATTTAGTGACGGGCTAAAGGAGAATAAATTTTTTGGAGAGGAACGAAAAAGTGGAGTTATACCTGGTCTGCTTTCAGATTCCAATTCAAAAAAATTGGAAGATACCATGTATAAGGCAATAGAAATATTATCGAGTTATTCCTCAATATTTGCCGGTGCAAAACAAGATCAATGGGAATTGGGAGATGCCAAAGGAGGCTATCTTTGCACAAATAATGCGATCAGGTCATTGTTAATGGTACTCCGAGAAATATTAATATATATTCAGCAGAAACATTGTATCGATATAGACATATGTGAACCTGATGATTTGAAACCTTTGATAAAAAAGTATATTAAACCGCTAATTGAGCATTTCACTACAGCACGACCAGATGAGTTTGAAACATATCGTAGTAGAGGATCGTTAAGTGGGGTTCGTCAAAATGCACTGATGATGACGGTTTTTATCCATGCGTCATTTAATGATTTTCTTCCAACAGGGCTTAAGGATTATTTAGATACTGCAGATGTAGAAGGTACAAAAGAGGCTCATGGTTTCATTGTCGAAATTGAGGACAAATTGTTCAAGACTACAATTTCTGAATTAAAATTGAAGTTTACTGATAATGAAAATGCATGGTGGTTTAATGGGATTCCGCCGACTATACGTACAACGTGTGGGGATAGATATGAAAAAGATAATGGCAAAAAGGAAAAACATCAATATTTGAATCTTATTGATTTACATAAAATTGCTTTTAAAAATTGGGATATTTTTCAAAAATATTATTCTTTTACTAAGGATGGAGGTAAGGAGAAACAACTAAAATGGCTTGTTGAATTAAATGATATTAGGAATATCACCCATCATAGACCAAAGTGGCCTGCCACAAAAGATCAAGTTTCAAAAGTTCGTGAAATTTATGTACAATTAATGGAAAATCTTAACGATGCTTAATTGTTAAGCTGTAGTTGTTGAGATTTAATCTGAGCTCAAGCACTTTATACAGCCCGGTGATGGAAGATATTGAGAATAGGCCGTGATTGTGAATTAACATTTCATCGGCCTTTAAGATATGGTTCAACTATCTGCATAATGACTCTTTTTGCAGTGGTCGGATCATCGGCATATTCATCATATAAGCGTTCTGAAATATCCTCTAGCAACAAGTGGATATCAGAATATTTGCGCAGCCTGCGTCCATCAAGCATATTTCGAAGAAGGGGCATATCTCGGCTTGAGTGGTGTAACGCATTTTGAAGCCGGGATAACCTATTTTTATTTAATGTCCCATTACCCCCACCGTTCAGATGAATTTCTTCGAGTCTATCATAAATCTGCTGAGCTTTGTTTAAGATGTCATGCCTATGAGATGCACTGACCGCAAAGGGGGTATTGTGGATGAGCATGTCAAAATCTCCGAGGAGTCGACAAGTGGTAGCCACTGAGTTGCGTAATTTAGACGACTCCCGGCACAATTCACTTAAATGTCTGCCAAGTAAGGCAGCCTGTTCTAAAAACGCCTGATAATCATTGGATTCCTCAAAACCGTCCCGCCTTGAGTTTGTTTTTAATGTCAAATCAATATGGACTTCGCCCACATGCCACGTTGAAAATCGCCGTTCACTGAACATATCAGCCAGAAAATATTCGTCGCCAACTTCAATATTGCCTTGACGCACTCGAATTCCACGCATAAGCATCCTAGGTGGGAACGATGCGCGATAGTCCATTTCAGCAAACCAGCCTTTTCCTATATTATTACCATTCGTGCCCGGGATTGGGAAAAACTTAACACCAGTAATGCGGTCCTGCACCTTTTCTGAAAGTGTGAATTCAGTGACGTGTGGTCGAAATAATTGTTCACCGTTTAAATAGACCTGATATTGGCGATAACCATTTACCGCCGCCAGTTCTGAATCGATTTCTCTCCCCAGAGGAAAAAGCTCATAATTAAATGGAATAGGAGCGGCCTGTTGAAGATAGTTTTGCATTTGAGGAATGTTCATCAGAAGGTCTTTATGGAAGCGTTCGACACCTATCAGACTGACGCGAAAAAATCGTTCGGGATCATCTGTCGACTCTCGAAGTTCTACTGTCACATTTCGTGAAACCGTTTCAGCGAGGTCAGCTTGGTAATTATCGCCTTCTGCCAATTCGCTTCTTATTGCGGCAGCATCCCAAATAACAGAGGCAACGGGTTCAGATTTAGTTCGTCTCGTTTCAAAGACAAGTCGGTCGCAATATCCAACCCCCCCCAGCCGTCCGATTCCACGGAAACCGCGCTCCTGTATACGTTTTTTACCGCTACAACCGATGCTGCACAGCGTATCAACGACATCGCCTGGTGCTACCCCGGAACCATTATCCGAGATCGTTAGTGTTCGAGATTCACCATCGACATGAATTTCGATTCGGCCTTTGCCTGAATCAATGATTTTGTTACGAACAGCAACGTCAATTGCGTCTGCCGCATTCTGAACATATTCCCGCAAGACCATAAGGGGATGGCTATACATGCCGCTTGTAATGATATCAATCAGGTGACGTCCCGTTCTTATCTGCTTGGCGTTTAACATTACTTTTTTAAATACATTTGTAGCCATTGCTTGATCTCCTTCTTAGGCGAATTTCCAATTTGCTGTCGAACAGGAGCTACAGAGTTGGGCGACACTGCATTATGAAAAAACAAAAAATCTTCATCCTGGCTTTTCAGCAACCCAAGGATAAAAGACCTGAAAGCTTCAACCTTTCCGCTTCCCGGATTTCGCTTGGGCTCAAAATCATAAACACGTCTTTCATGGTGGTTACGATTGCGTAGAAGTTCTTCCGGCATGTAAAGATTGGCGATAAACTCTTCAAAGGTTGCCCCGATTGTTCGCCATGCCAGAGTCGGTGTCGGCGAGATGGCGCCGTGAGCAGCGCCCTTCATAATCTCGATATTGCGAATAAAACGTTTTGTCCATATCGGCGAGCGGTACCAGTCAATATCGGAAGCAGGCTTGTCAGCGACGTAATCGCGACGTTTTGGATCGCCACCACCATTGTGGTTAATAGGGGCGTAACGCATCGGATAGCTGAAGATTTTACCGGATCCCCGCGTCTTGTCTGAGTTATCCATCATATATTCTTCATTGAATTTTATATTAATTACAAGCCGTTCATAAAGATCACGTGGTGTGTCTTTGAAGTTATAAAGCATATAATTTGAGAAGCTCTCAACCCCATACTCCATGGCTAGGAGAATGGTTCTTGTATAAACCTCCTTCTCGCTCACACGATCGAAGGCAATTCTCATGGGTTTAATATTGAGCTGAGCCAACAATTCCATATTCTTACGGTTGATATGAGTCGCATCAAGCCCCTGATTGAAATCAATGATTCGCGCCTTCGGAGAATTTGACGCTGTCGTATCGCCTCTGCCGTACCCCAGTTCCAAGAGGTCCTCAACAAGTTGAGCTAAATGGGGACTTGCAAGGAAGTTGTTGTCCATCAATCTCAAGACCGCTTTGTCCCCGTATTCTTCGCGCATCTTTAGAATAAACGGTTTAATGTCTATGTAGGGTATATATTGTGGTTCAATATTCGGGACTCCGCACCAAGGGCACTTATTGGTGCAACCTCGTGTCGTATAACCATAATAAGTGTCATTGATTGCATAAAGAGAAGGCTCCAAAACGGAGTAATCACAAGGTAGCTGGTCAATATTTGTGTCATCCTCAAAACCTATCATTCGCGCTGAGGTGAGCAACCCCCTAACTGGGTAGACGCCTGTCGCCCTGTGAATCTCATTTGGCATAAGGGATGCCATGATTCCGCCGACAAAAATTTTCTCAACCGTTCCACCGACGGCTCTAAGGTAAAACTTTATTGTTTTTACGATTCTGTCAAAATGAAATGTAAAGAGAGTTGTAATATAAATGCGATCCCAATGACTCCCCGGATTGAACAAAGATTGCTCCGCCACAGCGGATGGATCACATCCCCTGACAAAATTGACTTCATCACCTCGCCTGCGATGGTAAAATGCCAACTTAAGAAGTCCAACAGGTGGATACCATAAGGTTTCATCACTCGGTGTCTTCTGTGATTTTGGATTTCCTTTGCGATATTGAGGCTCAACTAATAGTATTTTCATCACAGCAGCTCTCTTTCAAATATTGAAGAACCTCATGAGCGCCAGCCTGCCCGCCAATGCCGGAGAACATGCCTTTGGAAGACCAGTCAATCTTTGTTGCCAATGGTTTCAAGACGTCATAAAAATCATCTCGTGTTCGTAATTTGTATTCATGAGAGCGTAACAGATACGGGAGCAAGCGCATCAGAGAATAAAGTCCAATGCCCTTTGTCAGGAGACTTTTTCTATGGTTCAACCAATCGCTCTCAAAAAGACGTCTGATTGCCCACCAGTATTCGGCAATCAACATATAAATTGAATCAACATCCCCGAGTCTTTCATCATCGATATCATTTAAAAATCTTGAAATAGTCTGCTGTATCATTCGGAAAGATGTTCGCCTTTTGAGCCCCGAGTTTGTCTTCCCACCGTATCGTATCAACCGATGCCAAGGTGAGCCGGAGTCATCATTCAATCGCCTTGCAATGTATAGATGTGGGGCATCATCAGCAAGATTTTTTAATAAATTACTTTCATGGTAATCCGTCAGTGAGGAAGATAAGCCCTTGGCCTTGCTATTGATGATATTGAATAGGGCCATTTCTGTGCGCAAATCCAAGCCAATAAATGCCATGAAAGCCAGAGGTATATCCGAATCACCGAGTTCGCCAAGCCTGTGCTGGCAATCGACTTGAGCCAAAGGTTTAGTGCCGTTATTGAGCATCAGCCGCGCGTAGCCAGTGGAATTATTTTGAATATCGACTTGCCAGTCTTTGCCAGATTTGCCGCGAAGATTAAATGTTAAGGGAATTGTTGACACCTTTGACTTGTGAATGTAATCTTTGAATCCTCGGCTATGAGCTACATTTCGAGGCCGTTGATATCCTTCACCGGTGCCCTCGTTTAGGACATCCACAAATGAATAGGCATAAAGCAAATGTGCAGGTGCGAAACCCAGAAATGTACGGAGTCCACCACAATCGCCTACCTGGCCATTTATAAATGTGGCAGTTTTTTTCTTCATAATGTAGAGAAATACTTCATTTTAGAATAATTGTCAAGACTTCGATCGAGAAAGTAGGGAGAAAGTCTTCATTGAATTTTTATCAATTGATTGTAAAAGTGAAGCTGAGGTTGCCCCGGATTGCAATCAAAGAAGGCACTAGTGTCATGTCAAGCTTGAAATGACGTATTAAGTATGATATACTTTTTCATAATCACCCATGGAGGACTGAATATGAAAAAATATATAGTCACTTTAACAAAAGAAGAAAGAGAATATTTAAACAAAATCGTTTCCAAGGGCACCCATAAATCACAGAAAGTCATAAATGCCTTGCTTTTACTTAGTTGCGATGAAGGAAATTTCCAGAAAAAACGCTCTACTAATGAAGAAATCTCCCGAGTTCTGAAAATCGGCATGAGGAAAATTGACCGAGTCAAAAAGCGATTTATAGAAGAAGGTCTTGACGTAACGTTAAACGGTAAGAAGGGGAGTCGAATATACGACAAAAAGGCCGATGGAGATTTTGAAGCACATCTTGTTGCCTTGAGTTGCAGTGACCCGCCAGAGGGTTTTTCCCGGTGGTCTATGCGGCTGCTGGCTGATAAAGTTGTTGAACTTGACTATATTGACAGCATTTCTCACGAGACAATACGTCAGGTTTTAAAAAAAACGAAATTAAACCTTGGCGCCAAAAAGGTTGGGTAATTCCTCCAGAACAAAATGGCAACTTCGTTGCACATATGGAAATGGTGTTGGATGTATACAAGCGGCCTTTTGATCCAAAATATCCAGTAGTATGCATGGACGAGTCACCAAAACAGTTAATTGCGGAAACAAAAATTCCCATTGCGGCGTCACCTGGGCATGTTGCCAGGCATGATTACGAATATAAACGTTGCGGTGTCTGTAATATTTTCATAGCCAGTGAACCTTTAGCCGGAAAACGTATTGTAAAGATCACCGAAAGAAAAACAAAAAGAGACTGGGCTTACTTTCTTGAAGATATAGCAACGAGTTATCATGGAGCTGAGAAAATAACTTTAGTTATGGACAACCTGAATACTCATACTCCCGGGGCACTCTATGAAGCCTTTAATCCCGACAAAGCAAAATCGTTATGGGACAAGTTTGAATTCATATACACTCCGAAACATGGGAGTTGGTTGAATATGGCTGAGATCGAACTGAATGTTCTCATAGGACAATGCCTCAACAGAAGGATTGACAATGTTGAAAAAGTCATGAGCGAAGTCGCTGCATGGCAGATACATAGAAACAACAAAAATGCAAAAGTCAATTGGCAATTTACTACTAATGATGCCAGGATTAAACTGGCGCGTCTCTATCCGTCAATTGAGACTTGACATGACACTAGGCTCGCATCTTCAATATGACGTATTCAAAGGACAAGAGGTCAGGTCTCCTCTTGACTCATCTTTACTGATTCCCATAAATTGCGTACAGGAAATTAATATCATAACTCCATAATCAATTCTTAAAATGCAGTTATCTGCTATGTACTTGATAAACGCCGTCGAATAAAATACTTAAGACAGCCAAATCATATCGTGATCAAAATTTTAAAACCCAAAAGTTAATACAGCTTTATTATATCTACACCTCCACGTGAAGTATCGGCAGGCCGAAGTGTTTTCTTTTGATTTTCCCGATTTCAGGAATTTACCTTACAACTCCAGGGCACTAAATACTTCTTTGTTATCAACATATCTCTTGACAGGCAAAATGTGACCCGTTACATTCAAAGCCTCGGAAGCAGTAATTTATCCAATGGCACTTTTTTGACTGCGCTTTTGCGGAGAGACTAAAACCGGAAAGTTGATGAGGATGAGAAATTCGCATTTGCTGAAAAAAGTGGTGCAGGCGGTAAGCGGCCTGATAGTTATTCTCGTATTTGTAAGTATGGGATGCGTCCATAAACCGCAGAACGTCTTCCAAAAGGTCGATGATAACAGTGATGGAGTCGTCGGAATACGAGAATACAATTCTGCCGTCACCGAAAGCTTTATGAAATATGACAGCAACAACGATGGCTATATCACCGAGTCGGAATTCGTGAAACATCCTGACAAAAAAACTTCCGTACTGTTCAATAAAATGGATTCAAACAAGGATGGGAAAATTGATCTTCAGGAATTTAAAAAGGCCGCCTCGCGTCGCTTCAAAATATACGACCGGAATGATGACGGATTTCTTGACAAAACCGAACTTGACGCACCGAAATCGGAATCGACTGTGAGTCCCTTCCTCATATTTCGATTTTAGTATTTTCAATGAAGCGCAGCGCGCTGCACCAAACCAATCCATTTCATCGAGAATGATTTGAACCGTAAGCAGTAGTTTATCATTTCTGCCTGTATTGCCTCCCTTCGTTTTGAGACGCCATGACTGAATGCGGGCATCCCGGCAGTATTCAGGCCAGCATAGCGATGAATGCCAAATATCTACACTTCTATGTGGAGTATCGGCAGGCCGAGGTGTCTTCTTTCGTTTTCTCCGCGAGAAAGGGTTCGTTCCCTCGCCGTGGGGGCCCTGCGCTTGCCCTTTCCGAGATGAACGGGATGTGGGGGGGGGCGGGGACAGGGGACGTGGGGAACGCCTTCTTTCGCCATACAGTGTTAAAAACCAATAATTAAAAAGGAGGTGGGTGCCTTCTGTGCTTTTTGAGCCTTTCGCGAAAATCATCGAATTTTTTCTTTTGATCATCGTTCAATTTCTCTCTGATCCGCCGGAAGCTGTCATCTATGATTGCCCTGATGTGAGGATCGGTTTGCGTTTTGATTTCATGAATCCTGCTATGTGATTCCTGCAAAATACTTTTTATTTCGACTTGTTGAGCATCCGTGAGAGCAACATCTCGAGACATTCTTGCAAGCAATGTTTCCACTCGTCCATGCTCGCCCCTTCTGAAAAAATCTGAAAGTTTATAATGGATGTACTGCTGCATTCCCAGTGAACCTGCCAGTGCCCCGAGAATGAAAACGAGAAAGATTATTACCCACATCTTTGCTTTTTTCATGATGTCATCACCTCATACTCCCCATAGCTGTGTGACGGTATACCCGACAGGGTCGTTAAGAAATATTTTCGTAAGTTCATATTCAGGTTCGAAGACACCAATCATCAGAACGAAAGACATTATGAATATCAGGATACATGTCGCGGGAACAAATCGCCACATGAACTTATTGGAAAATACGACAATGCTCGTATCGGTTTTGAGCGGTCTGAGTTTTTTTATATGATCCATCACCCCCACCTGCCATGCCTCACCGAATTCTATCGGTTGTTTTGCATGGTATGCGGCGGTCAAGGCTTTTAATGTCTTTTCAAAATCACTGTATGAGAAATTCATACGCTTCTCCTTTTCTCGATAACACCCGCAAGCAGCCTGCGAAGCTTCTTTCGCGTTCGGAATAAACGGATTTTCACATTGGCAGTGCTCCACCCGAGAAGCTCGGCGGCTTCTTTTACCGACAATCCTTCCAAGTAAACCGATTCAACGACCATTCTATCTTCGGCTGACAGCTTCTCCAACACCCAGGCCAGCACATTCCGTGCTTCCTCTTGCTCTCCTCGTTTGCGGAATGACTGGTCCGATGTATTTGATGAAACGTTTTCCAACCATTCCCGGTGCTTTTCCGAGAGAGAACTCATGGGAAGTTCCCTGATACGGTAACGTTCTCTCCAGAAATCATAGCATGTTCTGACGGCGATTGAAGAAATCCAATGCTCGAAACTTCCCTTTTCCTTGTACGTAGGCAGAGACTGATACGCCCTGATGAATACATTGTGGGCCGTCTCTTCGACGGCATCATACGGTACACGCCAGTTCACAATCTTTGCCACGTGATTTTTGTAACGTGTCAGTAGTAAAGCAAAGGCATCGGCATTGCCATCCATAACCTGTTTTATGATTTCGCTGTCACTGAGTGTCCTTATATTGTTGCGCCTCACTATGAACAATTCTATTCAGTAATTACCGTCATATGTAATCGAAAGAAATTCAACATGCAACAACTATCAGACACATCCTTTCAACTTGAGTGCTTTCAATTATAAAGTCGAAGAATAGCCCACGGCGGTTACAAAAAATTTTATCGTCCCCCGCCAATACGTGGAGAACGGAAAAAAATTTGTAACCACTTTGGTAATTGATACGACTTAAATCACAAGAATGGTCATAGGAAGTTACTTTTCACGATAGGTTTCGATTCGTGTGAAGAGTTGTTTCGTGCCCGGCAACGGCAATTCGGAGAGGTTACAAAAACGCCTACAGGAAAACGAAAAATGAACAGTTCGATCGAGAAATACATGCGTCTGTTTCCGGTGTGGGTAACAATGTTCTTTATGATTATTATGCTCGCCGGATGCGCCACGGTTGGGCCCGATTATGTTCCTCCCGATATATCGTCGCCGGCCGCATGGCACAGTCAGTTGAAGAAAGACTTGGTCGGCTATGAAACGGATCTGCGCGCGCTGTCCCGGTGGTGGACAACACTCAATGACCCGGTACTGTCGAGTCTGATCGATCGTGCGGTGACGGGCAACCTTGATGTCAGGGAGGCGAAGGCGCGCGTACGTGAGGCGCGGGGGCGCCGTGGTCTGAGCAAAAGCGATATGTTCCCGACGCTGGACGCTTCGGGATCCGTGACGAAGAGTCGCAGCAATGAGAAGGAGAGTAAGCTTTACTTAACCACTTTCGATGCGGGGTGGGAACTCGATCTTTTTGGCGGAGTAAGACGTTCTGTAGAGGCGGCCGAGGCGAATTTACAGGCCAGCCAGGAAGATCTGCGCAATGTACTGGTTTCTCTGACGGCCGAAGTAGCGCTGAACTACGTCGAATTTCGCATGTATCAGGCGCAGTTTGCCACGACCGAAAAAAATCTTCAGCTTCAGCAGGAGACATATGAACTGACGCAATGGCGTTACAAGGCTGGTCTTGATGACGAGTTGGCCGTCCAACAGGCCCGTTACAGTCTGGAAAGCACCCGCTCGCAGATTCCGGCGCTACGGAGTTCAGTGGCGGAATCGAAGAACAGAATCGCGGTGCTGCTGGGCAGGCAGCCCGGCATGCTTCACAAGGAACTTGAATCTCAAGCCCCGATACCGGTCGTACCCCCGGAGATTGCCGTGGGAATCCCCGCCGATATGCTGCGCCGTCGACCGGACGTGCGAAAAGCCGAATGGGAGCTTGCAGCACAAACAGCGCGGATCGGGGTGGCCACGGCCGATCTCTATCCCACGTTGCGGCTGACAGGGTCCATCGGCCTGAAATCCAGCGAATCGTCCAGTCTATTTAAATCCGCCAGTAATTTCTGGAGCATCGGCCCCGCTATTTCATGGAACATCTTCGATGCCGGTGCCGTTCGCCGCAATATTGAGGTTCAGTCGGCACTTCAGGAACAATCCCTGAATGCATATGAAGCCGCCATCCTGAATGCCCTGGAAGAAGTAGAAAACGCGCTCGTGGCCTATGCAGAGGAACAGAACCGGCGGAATTCACTGAATGAAGCGGTGCAGGCGGCACAGCGTGCGGTGGAACTGTCGCGGACCAAGTACCAGGCGGGCATGATCGATTTCGGAGACCTGCTCGATGCGGAACGCTCCCTGCTTTTATATCAAAACCAGTTGATTCAGAGTGACGGCAGCGTGGCTTCCAATCTGGTACGTCTGTACAAGGTCCTGGGGGGCGGTTGGAAAGCGGCGGCGGCTGAAAAAGAAAATGAATTGAGAGACCGAGGAAATAAAGATGAAGGAAAAACCTGAAGCCGGCCCAGATATTATGAGGACCTTGGAGATTAACCAATCTTCAGAAAAGGGGAAACACCTGAGGCGGTGGATCGTATGGGGCATCCCCATTCTGGTTGTCGGAATCGTCTTGGCCTTTCTGATCACCCGTAACAAAGCTGAATCCGTTCAATTCAGGACGCAAAACGCTGAACTTGGTGATCTTACGATCATTGTAACCGCCACCGGCAATCTGGAACCCACCAATCAGGTGGATGTGGGTAGCGAACTGTCGGGAATCATCAAGAATGTCGAGGTGGATTACAACGACCACGTCAAGGTCGGACAGATACTGGCGCGTCTTGATACAACGAAGCTCGAAGCGGAGGTCAGGAAATCAAAGGCTTCGCTCGAATCGGCCAGGGCCCAGGTCTTGCTGTCCCGGGCCACGGTCAAGGAAAAACAGGTCGAACTTGAGCGGATGCGAAAGGTTTATTCGTTAAGCGGCGGCAGAGTGCCGGCGCAACAGGATATGGATGCGGCGGAGGCGGCACTTGAACGCGCCCGGGCCGGTGAATCGAGTGCCAGGGCGCAGGTGTCGCAGGCCCAGGCCACCCTTGAATCGGATGAAACGAATCTGACCAAGGCCGCCATCCGTTCACCAATAAACGGTATCGTACTCGTCAGGAATGTGGAACCGGGTCAGACGGTAGCCGCGTCTCTCCAGGCGCCGGTCCTGTTTACCCTGGCTGAAGATCTGACCAAGATGGAACTCCATGTGGACATAGATGAGGCGGATGTTGGAGAGGTAAAGGACGAACAGGATGCCGTTTTTACCGTTGACGCATATCCCAACCGGACATTTACGGCGCGCATTGCCCAAGTTCGATATGGTTCGGAGACGACAGCTGGCGTCGTTACCTATAAGGCGGTGCTCACCGTGGACAACTCCGACCTGTTCCTGAGGCCCGGCATGACGGCGACAGCTGATATCACGGTCAGAAAGATCAGCAATGCTATTCTCGTACCGAATTCGGCTCTGCGATTTACCCCGCCTGCCGATGATACGAGTACGACGGAGAAGAAGTCCGGCAACGGCAGTGTCGTGAGCAAGATTATGCCCCGTCGTTCGCGGCATCAGAAGAATTCCTCGAATCAGAGTTCCGGCACGGTAAGCGATTCCCAGCAGCGTGTATGGACGATGCGTAACGGCACGGCCGTTCCTATCTATGTTACAACCGGCTCGACCGACGGCATGCGGACCGAAATAGCCCACGGTGACGTACAAGCTGGAACGGTTCTTATCGTTGCCGCAATGAGTGCAAAGAAATGAAGGTAAAAGCATCATCCCCTGTCAGGAACGGTTCTCTTGTCGAGATGGAGGGTATCACCAAGGTATACGGTATGGGCAGTGCGGCCGTCCATGCCCTGGGGGGAGTCGATCTGCGTATCAACCAGGGCGAATTTGTGGCTGTCATGGGACCGAGCGGCTCGGGCAAATCCACGTGTATGAATATACTCGGTTGTCTTGACGTTCCGACAGCAGGCACGTATCGATTTCAAGGCATCGATGTGGGCTCGCTGTCCCGGGATCAGCGGGCCTTGCTCCGCCGGAATTATCTGGGCTTTGTATTCCAGGGATTCAACCTCCTGAACCGCACCTCTGCCTTGGAAAACGTGGAGCTGCCGCTCATATATCGGGGGATTCCCGCCCGTGACCGCCGACGGAGGGCACGCGAAGCCCTCGATGTAGTGGGTCTGACGGGATGGGAAACCCATACCCCCGGAGAACTTTCCGGCGGTCAGCAGCAGCGCGTTGCCATTGCCCGTGCCATGGTTATCGCGCCGGACGTGCTCATGGCGGACGAGCCGACGGGCAATCTCGATTCGACCCGAAGCCGTGAAATCATGGAACTGCTCCGCTTATTCAACAGGGAACAGGGTATCACCATCGTCATGGTAACCCATGATGCTGAGATGGCGCTTTACGCGAAGCGAATCGTTCGATTTTTTGACGGCGTCATCAACGCCGAGGAACACAACGGAGCCGATCAGTTATGATATGGGAAACAATCATCCTTGCCCTGAGGGAAATCCGTCGCAATGTAATGCGTTCATCGCTGACTGTTCTCGGCATTGTTATTGGTGTCGCGGCGGTTATCACCATGGTCACCCTCGGCGGCGGTGCCACGGCCCAGGTGAAGGCGGAGATTTCCAGTCTCGGCAGTAACATGCTCCAGATGCGGCCGGGCCAGCACATGCGGGGACCCGGTGGTACGCATTCGCAGGCAGACATGTTCGAAATAAAAGATGCCGAGGCCATTACCCGTGAAATTTCAGGATTGGAAGCCGTGGCACCATTGGTATCCGCAAGTATGCAGGCTATTGCCGGTAATAAAAACTGGTCAACCACCGTTCAGGGAAGCACCAATGCCTTCCTGCAGGTGCGCGACTGGGCGCTTGAGTCGGGACGTCTGTTCACGGACGCTGAAATGATTTCCGGCAAGGCCGTCTGCATCCTCGGTACGACAGTTCGAACCCAACTGTTCGGAAACACGGATTCCCTCGGAACTACCGTCCGACTGCAGAAGCTGTCCTGCCAGGTTGTGGGGGTTCTCGAATCAAAGGGACAGTCGACTTTCGGCTCCGATCAAGACGATTTCGTACTCATTCCGTTGCGGACTTTCCAGCGCCGCATTGCGGGTAACAATAACGTGAGAACCATCTATATATCCGCCCAGGACGGCATATCGACAACGGAAGTAAAAGAGAGCATCGAGCGGTTGATGCGTGAACGGCGCCGCATCACGGCGGGGAAGGATGACGATTTTCATGTCAGGGACATGCAGGAGATTGTCAGCACCCTCACCGGCACCACCCGCATACTGACAGCACTGCTGGGGGCGGTGGCGGCGGTGAGTCTTCTGGTGGGCGGTATCGGAATCATGAACATCATGCTCGTCTCGGTCACCGAGCGAACGCGGGAGATCGGGATGCGCATGGCCATCGGCGCTCTGGAGCGGGAGGTACTGATGCAGTTTCTTGTCGAGGCAGTGGTTCTTTCTTCCTTCGGCGGGCTGTTCGGCATAATTGCGGGACTCCTCGCATCGTTAGCCGGCGCTTACCTTCTCGGCATGCCTTTCATCCTGAATTCGGAAATCATCGTCATCGCGTTCGCGTTTTCAGCCGCAGTGGGGGTGGTCTTCGGCTTCTTCCCGGCACAAAAGGCGGCACGTATGGATCCGATTGCGGCCCTCCGCCACGAGTAGATGATTATTGCATTGGATGGGGAGTCACTATCTGGGAAAGAACAAAGGAGGAACGGATACGGCGCTCCTTTTCTTTTTAGTATACCCCGATAATAGAAAAAGGGGATGCAGGTATTTCCCACAGCCCCTTCTTAACTTGAAAAAAAGACCGTGCAACCGGGTTTTCAAAAGCCCCTATGCCTCCGATTTTCGCACAGTCTTGATTTTTTACGAATCCTTTTTATATTTATCTTGACAATAAACCGATTCAAGGTATTATTTTAAAAGTTCATGGAAACATTGGGGAAAATGTAACAATCTTCCTCTCGAAATTATAGCAATAAAGGAGGAATCTGCTATTTGGTTATAGCCCCGCTACTCTGAGAACGGGGTTTTTTTGTTTGGTTAATACGATTAATCGTTGCTCGATATGATCGCCAGACAGCAATTACTTCTCATCTGCATCTCCTCCGGTTTTAACCTGTAAAAGAGTTTCGCTGGCCGTCCCATTCATAGTGATAATCTTCAACGTAACCGAAATGCTCTTTCTTTGTTGAAACGCCCCTCTCAAAATTAGCAGATACCTTATCAAACGACAAACAAATATACATATAGAGGAGGTAAGACTATGCCAAAAACTATTGTAATCGTCGGATCGCTCGACACTAAAGGCACAGAATACGCCTTTGTCAAAGAGTTGATCGAAAAAGAAGGTGTTGAAACCCTGGTTGTCGACTTCGGGGTACTGCAAAAGCCTACTTTAAAGCCGGACATAAGTCGCGATGAAGTTGCCAAAGCGGGTGGTGGTGAACTCGCCTACCTTGCCTCGGGAGACCACAAAGATGAAGCCATGAAGGTTATGGCCGATGGACTGGCCGTCGTCGTCCGTAAACTTTATGATGATGGCAAACTTGATGGCATCATCGGTATGGGTGGCAGCGGAGGCACTTCAATCATCACGACGGCCATGAGAACATTGCCAGTCGGGGTACCGAAAGTCATGGTCTCAACAGTGGGAGGCGGCGACGTCAGTGCATACGCCGGGACAAAGGATATCACATTTATACCTTCCATTGTCGACGTAGCAGGGATCAACAGTATCAGTCGAATCATATACGCGAATGCCGCCGGGGCGATCTCCGGTATGGTGAAAGTTGAATTACCGAAGGCGGCCGATGAAAAACCGCTGGTCGTCGCTTCGATGTTCGGAAACACAACGCAATGCGTAGATCATGCCCGGGGAATTCTGGAAAAAGAAGGCTACGAAGTTCTTGTTTTTCACGCCACCGGTATAGGCGGCAAGACTATGGAAAGCTTAATCGCCGAGGGCTATATTATCGGATCAATGGACATCACCACTACAGAACTTGCCGATACAGTCTGTGACGGCGTTTTCAATGCCGGCCCCGACCGATGTATGGCCGCTTCGAGGGCAGGTATCCCGGCCGTTATCGTCCCCGGTTGTGTCGATATGGCAAATTTTTGGGGCATTGACACCGTTCCGGAACGATACAAAAAGCGCAATCTCTACCAGTGGAACCCTGACGTTACGCTCCTTAGAACAAACGTTGAGGAAAATATTCGTATGGGTGAAATGATCGCCGCAGCCGCAAATGAATCGAGTGCACCAGTCGCAATTGTTCTGCCGCTCAAGGGAGTTTCCATGCTGGACAGTCCCGGTGACCGATTCTGGGATCCTGAGGCGGACAAAGCCTGTTTTGAAGCGATCAAGAAAAATCTCAAGCCGGATATTCCGGTAATAGAGATGGATAACAATATCAACGATCCGGAGTTCTCCGGCAAAGTGGCCGAATTAATGCTCGGCATGTTAAAAAAATAGGAGGTGACTGATATGGCTATTCCAAGGAAAGAAATATTAAAACGCCTTAAAGCACAGATCGAAACCGGCAATCCGATTGTCGGATGCGGGGCAGGCACCGGTATCTCGGCCAAGTTTGCAGAGGCCGGTGGCGCCGATATTATTATCATTTACAACTCCGGACGCTACCGCATGGCGGGACGCGGTTCTCTCGCCGGGCTTATGCCGTACGGAGACGCCAACGCCATCGTCGTCGAAATGGCCGCGGAGGTACTGCCCGTAGTAAAGGACACACCGGTGCTGGCCGGCGTGTGCGGGACCGATCCCTTTCGCCTCATGCCGGTCTTTCTCAAACAGTTAAAGGAGATCGGTTTTTCCGGCGTTCAGAATTTTCCCACGGTCGGTTTGATCGATGGAGATTTCCGGGCAAATCTCGAGGCCACCGGAATGGGTTATGACAAGGAGGTCGAAGCGATCAGGATAGCAAACGAACTTGATCTCTTTACCTCGCCGTATGTCTTCGATGCGGACGATGCCAAAGCGATGGCCAAAGCCGGTGCCGACCAGTTAGTTGCCCATGTTGGGCTTACCACGGCAGGCAGCATCGGCGCGGGCGTGGCGCTTACCCTTGACGATGCTATCGATCTGGTTATGACAATTGCCGACGCCGGCCGGCAGGTACGAAAAGACATCCTGGTGATCTGCCATGGCGGCCCGTTTGATGAACCGGAAAACGTGGGCAAAGCGCTCTCAAGAATGCCCGGTATCGGCGGCTTCTTTGGCGCGTCAAGCATCGAACGCCTGCCGACCGAACGGGGAATTCGCGGACAGGTTGAAGCATTCAAAAAATTGAAACTGGCTTAAGAGCCTCTACTCTGCTTCATCAAATCTAAAACGGATATACATAAAGGAGAGGTGTTAATGGTTTATCCATGAAAAGAAAACCACTTACCGAACAATAAGATAGGAGGTGAAAACATGTCAAAAAATGATGAAAAACTTATTGTCTCAACGTACACAAACGGTATTTTGGACCCCGACGAGCCGATGCTCGGTCCGATCCGGGATGGCGGCTTGATCGAGGCAAATACCATGCCCGGATGCTGGGGGCCGATGATAACTCCTCATCTCCGTGGCGGACATGAGGTAACTCAGCCGGTTTATGTTGAAAACGCAGAACCGGGTGACGCCATCGCCATAAGAATCCGGGATATAAATGTCACATCACTTGCCACCGCTTCCGGGCAGGATCGCATGGTTGATGGACATTTCCTAGGTGATCCGTTTGTGGCCAAAAAGTGTCCGGTGTGCGGCACAATGTACCCCGAAACCACTGTCGAGGGAATAGGCCCGGATGCGATTCGTTGTTCCAAATGCGGCAACCCGGTAACGCCATTTCAATTCGAACACGGCTACACTGTCGTGTTTGACGAGGGGCGAACCCTCGGTGTAACCATGGACAAAGATGCCGCAGAGCGAATCGCTAAGGATTCAAAAAACTATGCGAAGCTTTCAGAAGGTTGTACACAACATTCAATTCTTCTCTTTGCCCCTCACGATCTCGTAGGAACTATATCACGGACGAGACCGTTCATGGGCCAGCTCGGAACGACCCCCGCCGTAAGAATGCCCGATTCTCACAATGCCGGTGATTTCGGCGTTTTTCTTATCGGTGCACCTCATGATTACGCGCTTACCGCCGAACAGCTCGAATTGCGCACTGATGGACATATGGATATCGACGCGGTCAGACCGGGCACAATTTTATTGGCTCCCGTAAAAGTGCCGGGCGGCGGTGTGTATCTGGGCGATATGCATGCGCTCCAGGGAGACGGGGAAATTGCCGGCCACACCATGGACGTAGCCGGTATTGTCACCGTACAGGTTAACGTCGTAAAGGGGCGGGAACTTAAGGGACCTGTACTCTTCCCGCTTATCGAGGATCTTCCCTATCTGGCCAGGCCGTTTAGTTCCGAGGAGAAGGGCCGTGCCAAAATCCTCGCGCAGAAGTGGGGACTCGCCACGCTGGAGGAATCCGCTCCCATATCTGTCATTGGAACGGGAGCCGACTTGAATAAGGCTACGGAAAACGGGCTGCAAAGAGCAGCCGATCTTCTGGGGATGAGCGTCCCGGAAGTGAAGAACCGGGCGACAATCACAGGGGCCATTGAAATCGGCCGTCTGCCGGGAGTTGTTCAGGTTACCTTCCTCGCGCCGCTGAAAAATCTTGACAATGCGGGACTAATTCCCTTTGTGCATGAACAGTACGGAATCGGTTAGAAGACCAACTCTAAGAAAGGGGGAATCAGGGGAACACCTCGATTCCCCCTTTCTTTTGACTCATTACAGATAGGATATTCATGCCTGCAGGCTGCATGCAGTTTTTGATTTGGCAGGACAGTTGAATGTATTAAGCAGCTCCCTTAACCTGAAAAGTTGACTGCTAAGTGATGAGATGCGCTCCATACATGTAGAGAAGTTCTCTGATTTATGATTAAAT
>CAZYTP010000010.1:0-52154 GCA_964650385.1 uncultured Syntrophales bacterium
ATTCAGCCACTTCCCCCTCCAATCCAAAAGTGACCTTGCATACGGGTCTGCTTTTAAGGTATTGCTTTTTGATAATCATAATAACCTCCTTTTTATGGTGCGTTTTTCTATCCTTTGATAAAATTAATACGACTGATCAAAGAAAAACAATAAGTTGGGTGAATTTTAAATTATTAAGACAAACAAATAAATAGGGTGAACACCTTATTTATTGATGAGAAATACAGTATTTTGAGATGGCTTTGTTATGGAATGCGATAGAGGTGAATTCCATTTCGATCAACATTCACAGACCGATTCAACAGCGCCGCTCATTTGTTTTGGACAAGGGCGTTGTTAAATGATATTATCATCCTATCATCCTTTGAACCCACCATGGGAGGCTTTTTCATGAGAAAAAAACGTATTGTCATAGCTGAAGACCACACAATACTCCGAGAGGGATTGCGGGCGCTTCTATCTTCGGCTCCGGATCTTGAAGTCATAGGGGAGGCAGAAAATGGCCACACTGCCATCCAATGCGCTGAAAACACGAAACCTGACCTCATATTAATGGATCTTTCCATGCCAAGGATGACCGGTATGGATGCAATCAGAGAGATCAAAAAAAGGGTTCCTGATACAAAAATCCTGGCGCTGACAGTGCACAAAGACGAGGAGTACATCCTTGCGACTCTTCAGGCCGGAGCTGACGGGTATGTCCTGAAGGATGCCACGCATACCGAATTAATGACGGCAATAAAAACTGTTCTCAGGGGAAAACGGTATCTTAGCCCTGAAGTTTCCGAAAAGGTGATAGAAGGTTACCTGGAAGGGAGAAAGACGTTAAAACCCAAATCGGCATGGGATACTGTCACTCAACGCGAGCGAGAGACACTAAAGCTGATTGCCGAGGGACATAAGAACAGAGAGATTGCCGACTACCTTTGTATCAGCGTGAAAACTGTGGATACACATCGAACCAATCTCATGAAAAAACTGGACATTCATTCCGTCGCGTCTTTGACAGCCTTTGCAATAGAGAAAGGGTTGGTTACGAAGTAGTCGTCATTCCTCGACACGCCATGACGCATGAACGGTAGTTCCTGCCCCTATTATGGACTTAATATAAAAGGTCCCACCTGAGTGTTCCACTCGCTCTTTCATGCTGACAAGACCCAATCCTCTTCTGAAACCATTTTCATAAAGGATGTCCTTCATGTCAAATCCCTTTCCGTTATCTTCGATGGTCAATTCTATTATTCCTTCTGTTTTCCTCAGGGAACAGCAAACGTGGTCTGCATTGCTGTGTTTGGCAATATTGTTCACAGATTCCTGCAAAATTCTATATATTACTATCTTTAAATCGTCGGGGACGTCGTGTTCCTGGATGTCAATTTCTTTATCAATGTGAATGTCCGAACAGATTTTCTGAAATTCCAGGCAAAACGAGGAGATGGCGGCCAGGATACCCAGATCATCCAGAATAGATGGCCACAAATCCGTACAGATTCTTCGGACTTCTTCAATACCGTTTTGCGTAATAGGAATAAGAGACTCTAACGCTTTAACGTCATGCAACGTTGTATCTTGGCCCATTAGATTTACGGCACTCTCCAGGCCGAATTTGACGGTGGTCAAGATCTGTCCAATGCTATCGTGGAGCTCTTGCGCGATGCGTTTCCTTTCATCTTCCTGTACCGTCAATAGCTGGGATGAGAGAAACCGGAGTTGCTCCTCCGACTCCCGTAATGCGTTTTCAGCTTTCTTACGCTCGG
Organism: uncultured Syntrophales bacterium; assembly: GCA_964650385.1. GTDB lineage: Bacteria > Desulfobacterota > Syntrophia > Syntrophales > JADFWA01 > JAUSPI01. The sequence continues at coordinate 1,758 of CAZYTP010000010.1, forward strand.
TGATGTCCCGGACGGATTCGATAGCACCAACTACATTTCCGCTGTGATCATATATCGGGCTTGCTTTGCCCCACAGATACTTTTTTTGCCCTTTAACTGAAAGCGTCACTGTCTCGGCAATCAGGACATCTTTTTCTTTATGGGCAAAGAAATATTTTTTTTCTGTTGTTTCGTCAGGGAATAGAACAAGGTCAATTAACATTGGTCTTCTGACACCATAAAATGGCAGGGCATATTCATAGTCTCCTTTATCCAGCATATCTTCAGCCTTGACACCGGTCATTCTTTCAATTGCCCGGTTCCAGGCAATTACCTTGCCTTCGTGATCAACAGCAAATGTGGCGTCAGGCAGGAAGTTGATGATGTCGGCAAGTCGCCGTTCTGATTCTCTGAGCGCGTCCTCTAACTGTTTTCGCTCCGAGATATCACGCGTGACTCCCAATATCCCCAAGGGCCAACCCTCTGTATCTCGAAGGAATGTCATTTTGACCTCGGTCCAGACAGTGGACCCATCCTTACAAATATGCTCAAGGTCCAGTGTCCGCGACCGTAACAGGTCTTTCTGCTCCATTCTTTCTATAGATAGCTCTTCCGCAAGGGTTTTATTAGCGACATCTAAAGAGGCCGGGGTTAAAACCATGCCTACAGTCTGTCCCATAATTTCTTCAACACTGTAGCCCCGCAGACGTGTAACGGAAGGGCTTACGTAGGTGTACCGAAGGTTCATATCCGTGGTCCAGATGATATCTGATACGTTATCAGCCAGCAGACGGTACTTTTCCTCACTTTCTTGTAGCGCTTTATCAACACGCTTGTGTTCGGTGATATCTAAAAGCGATGCCACACTCTTTTTTGTTCCGGAAATCGAGGCTATGGTAAGAAAAACATCTTTCACTTGACCGCATTTGTCAATGAACATGGACTCATAGTTCCTCGGAGCAGCATTCGGATCAAGTCTTCTCAGACGATGAGACTCTTTCATTCTTTCCAAATCATCTTCTGCAAAAAATTCTGCCCATTTCATCTTGTCTTTTATTTCTTCTTTTGAATATCCGCTGAGTTTTTCGTATCCTGCATTGGCCATAGAAATTGTCATGTCTTCTTCAATAATCACTGTGGCTGTACCAGTATTCTCAAAGACACTGCGGTATCTTGATTCGGACGCTTGCAGCGTTTCCTCCGCCTGCTTGCGGGCTGTAATGTCTTTTGCAATCAACATGGCGTAAACAACCTGGTTTTCTTTCTTAATGGGAATAATCCGAGTTTCATACCATGCAACTCTATTATCCGAACCGTTGCCAGTTGTTTCGAGTGTTTCCATCTTTCCCGTCTGAAAGACTTGCTTAAGGAGTTTCTTATGTCTCTTATGGGAATCAGGTGATTGAAAGTCATACAGGGCTCTCCTAATCACTTCTTCCATCACAAAACCCGGTAGAGCGCGATTAATAAATTGTATTGTGCCCCTGCCATCCACAATTATTATAAAGTCAGGAGAGTTTTTCACCAAGGAATGCCACTTAATATCGCTATCCCGCAGCACATCCTCGGTTTTTTTGTGCTCAGCAACTTCTTTTTCCAATTCCATAATCCTTTGTTCCAGTTCCTCATAGGTCGAGTTTTGAGTCATTTGAAAAACCTCCAGGCTTTCTTTAAAACAAAAAGTTCATACAGTGTTCTCATCATCCCATAAACTATTAGCGCAATCACCGGATTTAAACTTCATATAATAATGCTTCCCAGATCATTCGTTCATTCTCCGATGATTTTCACCAGGATTCTTTTCTTTCTCCGACCGTCGAATTCACCGTAGAAGATCTGTTCCCAGGGACCAAAATCAAGCCTGCCTTCGGTTATGGCAATAACAACTTCTCTGCCCATAATTTGCCTTTTTAGGTGGGCATCTCCGTTATCCTCACCGGTTCGATTATGATAATAACGGGAGATCGGCTCATGCGGGGCAAGTTCTTCGAGCCATCCCTCGTAGTCCTGATGAAGGCCTGACTCATCATCATTAATAAAGACCGATGCCGTTATGTGCATGGCGTTGCAGAGCAGAAGGCCTTCCATGATTCCGCTTTCCCGCAGACACTCATTTACTTGTGGAGTGATATTAACAAAAGCCCTTCGTGAGGGTACGTTAAACCAGAGTTCCTTTCGGTAACTTTTCATAAGCACCTCCCCATCGTGATCGATTTTGTATTATAGCTAATCATTGACAAGTTCGCAAAAAGTCTTTTCGGAGCGAATCGAAGCATTTTGGGAAAAAGATGATGGTAGTGACCAGCGTTAAGAAAATCTAACTGTTTGAGTGCTTTAGCACGAGTTTTAGATTTTTAGCCGGGCAATAACAGCATCCCTAAAATGGTTCTGAGCAAAGAAAACGGACCGGGAGCACATCCCGCAAGGAAGCGCAATATAAAAAACATATTCCTTACCGGGAAGCAGCCCGCCCTGTGGGCGAGGAGCTTCACTTTTTACGAGAGCATCAATCGTTTTTTCTTTTATAAATTTTATGGTTTTTAGAATTGAAACTATTTACACTAATGGCTATAATCTATCTTTAGTAAACGTGATGGCCCACAGGTGAAAAGAGTACTCGTTAAAATTATCGGTGAATAACCATGAAACATGATACACGAAAGGACATCCGAAAGATTTTTGATGCGGGGTTAAAAGCCGCCGATCCGAAACAGGCAGTCTCCCGCGCTGTGTGTCTTTTAGCCAATGGTAAACTGCAGGTCGGAGAACGATACTACGATTTGGGACAATTCGACAGGATCAGGGTGGTTGGTGCCGGCAAGGCGGCAGCCCCTATGGCCGCTGCTATCGAAGATATTTTGGGGTCCCGGATAAGCGAGGGTTTCATATCGACAAAATACGGACACGGCCTCCCCTTAAAACGGTTTGTCGTCACTGAAGCAGGACATCCCGTCCCCGACGAGGCAGGACTTGCCGCTTCACAACACATCATGAATCTGCTCGAACAGTCTGACGAGAGAGACCTGATCATCTGCCTGATCTCAGGCGGTGGCTCCGCCCTCATGCCGCTTCCGGTTCCCGGCATTTCGCTAACAGACAAACAAAAAACGACACAGATCCTTCTCGCCTGTGGAGCAACGATCCATGAAATCAACACCATACGCAAGCACATTTCAGGGATTAAAGGGGGAAAGCTAGCCCGGACGGCCTTCCCGGGAACTCTCATCACATTGATACTGTCAGATGTAATCGGTGATAATCTTGATGTAATCGCCTCCGGCCCGACGGTTCCCGACAGAAGCACATTCACCGATTGTATGGAAATACTGGAAAAATATAATATTACGGACGAGATTCCGCCTCATGTTATCGAATACCTGAAAAGAGGTACTCGGGGCATAGAACCTGAGACACCCAAACCAAAAGATGCCATTTTTGATAAGACCGCTGTCCTTATCATAGGAAGTTCAAGCCTCTCCATTGACGCTGCAAGGGATGAAGCGGTTGCCCTGGGTTATAATACGCTCATCCTATCCTCCTTTATCGAAGGAGAAACCCGTGATGTCGCAAAGGTTCATACAGCCATCATAAAGGAAATTTTAAGATCAGGGAATCCTGTTCCAAGGCCTGCCTGTATCATATCAGGAGGTGAAACCACAGTCACCATTCACGGGGATGGTCTTGGCGGACGTAATATGGAATTTGCTCTGGCCGCTGCGATCGAGATAGAAGGACTTGATGGAACTGTTGTCTTAAGTGGAGGAACAGACGGCACTGACGGACCGACAGATGCGGCAGGCGCCATTGCCGACGGTACAACCATTCAAAGAGGCATGGCTAAAGGATGTAACGCTTCAAAATTCCTTAAAAATAATGACTCGTACAATTTCTTCAAAGTTCTCGAAGATTTGCTGATGACAGGACCAACCATGACCAATGTAATGGATTTGAGGGTCCTGTTAGTTGTTTAAGGATTAAGCTCTCTTGTAAATTGCGTTTTCTTCTTTAATCACCCTTCCAATATCATGCAGGATCATGGGCATCTTCATGATAACGCGTTCCCATGAAACAGTTTTCGGTATTTCAAATAGCTGGTCCTGGCTTTTCCTCTCTGCCTCCAGGATATCCCTGTCAAGTCCGGCGTTGAGATACTTCCTGAACCTCTCATCGCTTGAAAGGAAGCGCAAAAAACGTTCCGTAAGTCTGTACGGGGAGGTGAGAATATCACCGGAATGAAGGATAGCATCCCTGAAGATCCCTCGTACCAGCGCTTCTTCAGCATTCCGGTCGTAATTAAGATCTGCGAAGGATGAATTATCTGTATATTTCTTGAGCATTTCATCAGCCACGTCCAGATACGTAATTGCAAGATCCTGGACAAAGTAGTCTGAAATTTCAAATCCCTCCTCAACAACCAGGGTTGAGAGTAGAGTAGTAACAATATCAATAGCCATTTTGAAGAGTCCACCTCCCTTGTCATCTAAAGAAATTTGCTGATGCTTATGGTCAAAGGGATCCATGGTAATCTGTACCTGAGCTATATTGGTTGCTTTACGATAAACCTCTATAAGAGTAAAAATCTCCACGCCCCAGTTGGTTGCAAAATGCATACGTTTGAGCAAACTCATGTCGAAGACTACTTCTCCGGAAAGCTGGTAATTGAAAGCCTGAATGAAATCTATGATCCGTAAGAGCTTCATATCTTCGGACTCTGCAAACTTTCGTTGAAAAACCAGAAGAAGAGGATCGAGAAGAAGCCGTTTCACTCGTCCGTACATCTGACCCTCTGTTATCCTGGAATAGAACGCCTTGGAAAACTGATAATCAAGAACAAGGACAGGATAAAAAAGGCGGTCAAGCTGGCGGCGGGTAAACGTTTTTATATCAGCATCTATTACGCCAACACACCCCGCCCCTAATGCCTGGGCAACTCCAAAGGACATAAACATGTTCCTCCCTTTACCCGGTTGATCCAATCCAAAGCCGGCATCCCTGAACTTATCATAGATTCCGGTAAATCCAGCACCCTGATTGTGCTGGATCAGGTAATTTTTAATGCCGCCCTTCTTAAGGATCTCTGCAAGGAGGAGTGCTTCATCGTCAGTCGCGGCATCGAGGCCGAAGATTATGTGCGTAAGGTAGGATACATTTCTCAATTGACTGACAATACGATCAAAAACAGGCCTGTTTTCCTCCAGGGTAAATTCAGTTGCCAGCGTGGGAACGACCAGCACGGGCCTCTTCAGCCTTGCCCTCAACTTCAAACGCGGCCTGAGATACCTGGAATCCCTGCCCAGGAGATAGAGGGTTGTTACTTTCATATGTTTCTGAGAAAAGTCTGACATGGTTTTCTACCTCCTTAATATGCTGCTAATGTTTTAAGCCAAAATTCACAGTTGTCACCTGCTGCAAATTCCGGGTTCCGGGCAAAAAACTGTTATGGCGATCTTGCGGATATACCTTTATACCAGAGGAAGAACCCGCTCGTCAACAGCCATTTTCCCAGCCTTTTTCAGTATAGTTGCTCAATCAATTACGACTTTTACCACTCAATCATTCCCCGGATTCTTTTTTATAAGTATCGGTCCCCTTAAGTATTTAAATGACAATATTGTTCTTGACTGGAAAGTTAAATTTAATTAGTATAAAAAATTAGTTTTTAGATAAGAAATAAACTTTCAGGGAGGCATATCAGGTGGACAAAAAGAGATATAAATTGAATGTCCAGCTAGCCCAGATGTTAAAGGGTGGCGTTATTATGGATGTTGTCACTGCCGAGCATGCAAAGATCGCCGAAGAGGCCGGAGCTGTAGCAGTGATGGCTCTGGAACGTGTTCCCGCAGACATCCGTAAAGATGGTGGTGTTGCCCGTATGTCCGATCCCACACTTATTGCATCAATCAAGGAGGCGGTATCGATACCTGTTATGGCCAAGGTACGTATTGGTCATTTTGTGGAGGCCCAGGTTCTGGAAAGTCTTAAAATTGACTATATTGATGAGAGCGAGGTCTTGACCCCCGCCGATGAAGAATGTCATGTCGACAAGACTAAATTTGGAATCCCTTTTGTTTGCGGGGCCCGCAATCTGGGTGAGGCGCTACGCCGCATAGCCGAAGGAGCAGCAATGATTCGCACCAAAGGCGAAGCGGGGACTGGGAATGTGGTTGAAGCGGTTCGTCATATTCGAACAATAAATCGTGAAATCAGACAGCTCGTCAACATGCCTGTAGAGGAGGTTGTCGGTTTTGCCAAGGCTAATGGTTTCCCGTATGAGATTGCACTCGAGGTTCGAAAACTTGGCAGATTACCCGTTGTTAACTTTGCAGCAGGCGGTATAGCAACACCCGCGGATGCAGCCTTAATGATGCAACTTGGATGTGACGGCATCTTTGTGGGATCCGGAATATTCAAGTCGGAAAACCCTCCTAAACGTGCACTGGCAATAGTTAAGGCAACTGCATACTATAACGATCCGGCAAAAATTCTGGAAGCCTCGATGGAACTTGGTAATGCAATGGCGGGACTTGAAATTTCTGACATCCCGGAATCGCAGATCCTGGCGACACGCGGCTGGTAGAAGATTAAACATAAATGCATGAATGGGGACAGCGCCTGTTTTCTTAGCGGTACTATCCCCATTTGCACTTATCGAGAGAAATAAATGTCATTGAAGACAATCGGTGTGCTTGATCTTCAGGGTGATGTTGTTGAACACCTTGATCACCTTGAACGTCTGGGGCTTACCGGTGTACGTGTAAAAGAACCGACGGACTTTACTCACCTTGCTGGATTAATTATACCCGGTGGTGAAAGCACATGTCTCTTTCGGTTGCTGAATATTTTCGGCATCAAGGAAATTATTATTCGTGAATTTCAGCGTGGGCTAAAGCTCTGGGGAACGTGCGCGGGGGCTATTCTACTTGCCAAAACTATTGTCGGTGAAACACCTTATCTCGGTCTTATCGATATTGTAATAAAGCGAAATGCTTTTGGGAGTCAACTGGACAGCTTTACGACTGAAGCCCTTGTCCCCCGTGTGGCACCACAGCCGATACCCCTAACTTTCATTCGTGCTCCAAAAATTACCCAAACGGGTACCGGTGTCGATGTGCTGCTTCAGCTAAATGATTATATTGCGGCTGCGGAAAGTTCTAATATTCTTGCAACAGTTTTTCATCCAGAACTCACGCCGTGCCTTGCGTTCCATCGCTATTTCGCTCTCAAATGCGGTCTGAAACCTTCAAAAGACGAAAAGCCTTCTTTATTTGATCCTACCTGGGACAGCAAAAGCTGGACACGACACGCCAAGGTTACTCAATTTTAAGCACAACCATTTGACCATTGAAGACATTTCTCGGGCGATCTCTCCCTGATCGCTTTTAGCCCTTTAACCCATACTTTTGGAGTTTATACCGTAACATTCTCTCGCTGATGCCGAGCATTTTGGCGGCCTTCGTCTGATGGTGGTCAGTTTCTTCCATGGCCTCCTGGATTCGCTTCCGTTCCAGAATATCGAGCGATTCTTTCAGCGTTTTCGGGTCATCTCCGGAAGATGCTGTCACCTCCCTGAAGGGTAAGTCCTTAATGGATATCACCGGGTTCCTCGATATAACCACCGCCCTCTCGATAATGTTCTCCAGTTCCCTAACATTGCCCGGATAATCATATTTGAGGAGGAGGTCTTTCGCCTCGCTGCTCAAATTTTCTATCTCCCTTCTGTTTTCAGCGGCAAAGCGGTGCAGAAAATGTTTAATCAATAAAGGAACATCCTCTTTTCTCTCTCGCAGCGGCGGAATGTACATTACAACCACATTGACTCTGTAAAATAGGTCTTCTCTGAAAGTACCCTGCTTCACATTTGCTTCCAGATCCTGGTTGGTTGCACTGATTATTCTAATATCTGAACGAATTGTCTCATTTCCTCCTAAACGTTGAAATTCGCGTTCCTGTAGAAATCTGAGAAACTTGACCTGGACGGCAAGCGACATCTCGCTAATCTCGTCCAGAAAAATGGACCCCCCATCGGCTTCTTCAAATCGGCCTATCCTTCTTGAGGTCGCCCCCGTAAATGCACCTTTTTCATAACCGAAAAGTTCACTTTCGAGCAGGTTTTCAGGCAATGCCCCGCAATTTACTGCAATCATCGGCTTTTCCGAACGGGGGCTTAGATTATGGATCAATCTGGCGAAGAGTTCTTTGCCGGTGCCGCTTTCACCCTGTATCAGGACAGTGGCACGGCTTGAAGCAACCCTCCCGGCCATATTGATCAGCTTTTCCATCTTAGGGCTTCCGTATATTATCTTGTCAGAGATAACTCCCTTTTTCCATAGCTTCTGGCGAAGAATTTTATTTTCTCTGATAAGAGTCTGCCGCTCCGAGATCCTGTTAATAAGAATATTAAGTTCATCCAGTTCTATGGGCTTGGTAATATAGTCAATGGCACCGGCCTTCATGGCATCTACTGCTGTCTCTACCGTCCCGAAGGCAGTCATCATCACCACTTCAATTTCCGGGTTAATCTTCTTTATCTTCTTAAGTGCCTCTATCCCGTCCATCTTAGGCATTTTATAATCGACGAGCAGGAGATCAAAATAGCCCTCGAGAACTTTATTGACTGCAGTTTCCCCGTCTTCGGCTTCCGCAACAACATGCCCCTGCCCGACAAGAAAATGCTTAAGCATCTCTCTTTGTGGTTGGCCATCCTCAACAACAAGGATATGTAATTTATTCATGGTCAAAACATCCTTACCATTATTTTGTCCTTTTTACCGGCAGCAGGACTTCGAAAATAGTTCCTGAACCGGGCTTGCTCTTTACACGAATTTCCCCTCTATGTCCCCGTATAATCTCATGAGCCAGCGGGAGACCTAAACCTAGTCCTTTCTCTTTCGTTGTATACTCAAGGTTAAAAATGCGATCCACCTCTTCGGGTGTTAATCCAGGACCCGTATCCGAAACCTCGACACTCACCTTATCTGTCCCATCCGGCTTAACGGAAACCGTAATGGTTCCATCACCGGAAATTGATTCCATTCCATTTTTAAAGATATTGTAGAGCGCCTGTTCAAGTTTATCAACATCCATGGGAACCAAAGCATCGTTGCCATTCCAGACAGTTTTTATCGTAATACCCCTAGCCTTGACTTCCTCTTCCATAAGATCAACAATCTTCTGCAAGACATCTACAATAGAGTGGTCGCGAAGTTCCAGTCGACGGCTTCGGAAGAAGGTAACAAACTCCTCAATGATTTCGTTTAAACGTCTGATCTCATCACGGATAATTTTTGTTATATGGTAAAAATCCTTCTTCTTTTCTTCACCCTGGGGAGGATACTCTCGCTGGACTCTCTGACTGGCCATGCTGATAGCATTCAATGGGTTGCGAATTTCATGGGCTACTCCGGCGGCAAGTTGCCCAAGGGCAGACAGCCTTTCAGCCCTCTGGAGTCTCTCTCCCATCTCTTCTATTCTTGCCAGATGCCTTTTCTGGTTCCAGTAAAGCGCCCATATCGACATAATACCGATCAGCACGATAAATATCATGGAAAAAAACATTCGGGTTTCATTTTCTTTGAGGATTTCGTTAGCCTTATCCATCTCCAGGCCGATCCGTGCATATCCAAACACCCTTTTATTCAGGCTAAACGGTGTGAGTATTTCGAGAATTTCCTTTCCGTCAAATAGGATCTCATGACTTGCCATCTTTGCTTTTTCTGTCAGGATATCTTGGACAAGTGCGTCTGCATTCCCTAGTTCTCTTGGAATTTCACCAGCTTGCCCAAGCACCCTTCCCTGCTGATCAATAACCATTAAATAGGCGAGACCCTGCCCCCACCCCACATCTTCAATGACTTTATTAACAGTTACTTTGGTGCTCCAGTACCTTGTTCTTTTATCATCCAGAGCAATAATAATGGTGCCCCTTTTATCTTTCCGGGGAAAGGTTATATAACTAATTTCATCGAGCTTCCCGAATATATTCAATAAATATACAATTATATCTTTGTTTCTGGATATAACTGATGGAACTGTCGGTGCGTCGGCATCCTGAAGAAATTTTCTACTCTGAAAAACAATCTTTCCCCGTTTATTAAGAAAAGCGATAAGAGAAAGATTGTCACGGTCGGCTATTTCCCCCAGGTCCTTTGCACTTAAATGCGCCGTTTTCCATTCTTTATCTATTTTCTCAGCAAGGTCCCCAAGAGTCTTTACAAGAGATTCCTGGTAAGAAAGTGCCTTGCCGGTAAGCTTGCCGCCCCCCTTAGGTTCTTTAAGGGCCCGGCGCAGATAATTTATATTTTCCTGCGTTACATTTTCGACGGTTGTAATGATATCAAGTCCTCTGTTCTCCATGAAACCAATCAGCGTTTTATGAAGCCTTTTCCGTTCCATGATCCCCATGACCACAACTAAAAATATAAAAACAATTATAACGAGAGACACAGTCAGGGGCATTATATATTTTGATACCATCTTCCTGTCTCTATACACAGTTTCCATTTTCATCCTTGATAGCCTCGTGAGGTCTAATATCATAATATTAGAATCACTTTAAAAGTCAACGTTTTCCTTTAGGGATTTCGGTCTCATTCGACAAAATTGTCGAATTATGGCAAAAGCCTGTTTGTAAAACAAGTGCTTGTATTTTAAGGATTATTTCGTAGTACTCATGCCATGTAATCGACATTTATTTCCTCAAATCTATTATGGACATACTGTTAGTTTGATGAGATTATCGAAAGATATCGTTTGGTTTCTATGTGTTAGAGTTCTTTAAATTGTTCTGGCACAGTAGATGCACCGAAACATACCACTACCAGAACAAATATGAAAAGAAGCTACTGACCTGTCAGGGACGAAGGTTGAAAATGTAATTTCAGACGTAAACCTTGGCTAGGCAAGTAAACTCCAAAATCGGGGAGGTCAAATGACCTCCCCTTCCTCCAAATTTTCCTTACTTTTCAAATATTAGCGGGTGCGCTCCCGATCGGAAATATTTTTTCAAGAGGACGATAGCAATCCTGATCCGGGTCTGAAAAATTACTAATTCTACCGATTACTCCGCTTATTTTTATCCCGGATATCTTTTCAATAGCCTCTATATTTTCGCTTATCATTTCTTCTGATGTGCCATTCTCTTCATAATCTAACAAGACAACTCCTGCAGGTTTCATGCCTCTATTGCTCAGGATCTCAAGGGTAAGAAGGGTATGGTTTATCGTTCCCAGGCCGGCCCTGGCAGCAACAATAGATCTGGCACATGTTAGTTCGATCATATCTATCACCAGTTGCTTTTCGTTGACTGGTACAAGAAGCCCACCGGCTGCCTCCAGTATAACCGGGGAGTAGAATAGGCTCTTTTCGTTAGCAACTCCCTCTATTACCTCAAAATCTATATACCTACCCTCATCACGGGCTGCAAAATAGGGGGCCTTGGGATTTTTGAAGCAATATATTACCGAATCGGCCGGATCTTTATCTTTCAGAGGCGTTACATGCTGGTATATAAACTTGGCATCGCTATCAGTATCGTAGGGATCCACGCATCCAGTCTGTACCGGCTTGAGATAAAACGGTTTATATCCCCTTGCATAGAAGAACTGCATGAGGAGCAAAGAGAGTACCGTCTTACCCACACCGGTATCGGTTCCAACTACAAATAGGTTCTCTTTTTGCCCGATCATAGCTCTCGCAAACCCTCCATGAGTGCGTCAATAAACGCTTTCATATCTTCTTCGGTATGCAGGGCAGTTATACTGATCCTCAGTATCGCCCTGCCGATCGGTACCGTAGGGTATCTGGCAGGCAGAACAAATATACCCCTTTCAAGTAAACTCTGAGACACTTTTGCCGCCTTGGCTTCTTCACCAATTTCGAGGGCGAGTATATGGGCATCTCCGGTTAACCTAAAGCCTTCACGTTTCAGACCTTCTTTTAAAACACTGCTTACTTCCCGCAAGTTTTTTCTCCTGTCCTCGGAGCGAGAAACAATCTCCAGCAGATCTATCGCAGAGGCGGCATGCGCTTCCGGAAGAGTGGTCGTGTAAATAAGCGGTGAAGAAAAATTGAACAGATATTCTTTGAGTTCCCCGGGCAGCAATGCAAACGCACCGAAAAGACCCAGGGCCTTACCAAAGGTTCCCACCGCAACATCCGCAACATCATGAGCAATACCCCTTCCGCCTTCACCGATAGCACCATATGCATGGGCTTCGTCCACGACACTCAGAAACCGATAGCTCTTCTTGAGTTGCCCAAAACCCCGGGTATTCAGCAAATCACCATCCATACTGAAAAGTGATTCAGTCAATACGGCAACCTGGTCTTTCTTGTTGCTGTCCAGCCTCTTTTTAAGATGCGACATAGTGTTATGATTATATCCATAGAATTTAGCCCCGCTCAAGGTCATCCCCTTTACACTGCTGGCATGAATATGTTTGTCAAATATTATACTATCCCCCTTTTCGAACAATGTGGAGAGGACTCCTACGTTCGTCTGATAACCACTGGGGAAAAAGAGGGCATCCTCATAGCCGAAAAAGGAGGCATACTCCTCTTCCGCCCGGTTTATGATCGAATAATTGCCAGAAACGAGCCGTGATGATGAGGACGAGGTGCTGTATTTCCGGAAATTTTTGGAGACTTTCTTGCGGAGATCTTCTGATGTACTGAGGCCGAGGTAGTCATTGGATGCAAAATTCAAAACCTTTCTGCCATCGACAATGAGATATTTCCCTTCCCTTCCCGCTATTTCAGGCGGATTTCGGTAGAGGCCGGCTTGCCGCTGAAGGATCAATCTGTTCTTATATCGTTTTGCAAACATGAAAAGACCTTTCTGTAGTGGTTTTGTAATATCTCTTTTTTAAAGAAAGTGCTGTAATCAACCGTTCCATATAAAAAGTCCCCCTCGATATGGGTTTCATCTCCCTTTTTAGCCTCCAGTTTATAGGCAAAGGCGGCATCGCTTAGGTTTGCAAGTGTCCCGTAGAGAAGATATTGGCCGTCTATAACCTCTCCGGCAGATATCTTGCAACGGGTTATCTTTAGTAGAAATGCATGCCTTTCAAAACGGGTGAGGAAACGTACATGGTATGCCCCCAGTTGAGCAAGAGATTCGACCCCTAAATAGACGGGAACGTCCACAAAATTTTTGGCCCCGATTATGTGTCTCTCTCCGGTTTCGGTAATTTTGTCAATGAGCACAAAACCTGAGAGACCGGTATTTACTGTTATTTTACTTATATCGTTCACTGCAAACTCACACCTTCTTTACTATCAAAGCACTGTTATGACCACCGAAGCCGAAGTTTTCCACCACTATTGTCTTGGGGGAACAGGTCTTCCCCTTTTGAACAAAATTGATCTTTGGATGGCAGGGATCGTCTAAGTTTCTTGTCTCGGGGAGATAGTCATTTTGCATGCAGATTAGAGATATGGCCAGCTCCAGAGCGCCACAGGCAGCCGATATATGCCCGATCCATGATTTCAGCGCAATGACGTAAGGGGTGTGTCGATCATAGATGCGATTTATCATATTCGCTTCCATTGCATCATTGAGAAGCGTACCGGTTCCATGAGCAGAGACAACATCAACCTGTTCCGGGGAAATTCCCGCTTCATGAAATGCCATGCGTACCGCCGTTTCTCCCCATATTCCATCCGGGTCCGGAGCGGTCATGGCGTGACCATCAATCGAGCTCCCGAAACCAGAGATTTCACCATACATTTTTCCTCCGCGTCTTTGTGCATGGCCCATCTCTTCAAGGAGAAAAAAAGCGCCTCCCTCTCCGGGAACAAACCCGGCTCTTTTACTGTCAAAGGGACGGCTCGCGCTTTGAGGATCACCATTTCCGGCAAAAAGAGCATACGCTTTTTTGTAGGCGAGGAGTCCTCCAAGACTTAAACGGGAATCACCTCCACCGGCAAATGCCAGATCCAAATACCCATCTTTTATCTTTCGGAAGGCCTCACCTATGGCCTGTAGCGAAGCAGCACACGCAGCGGTCGATACAAGGTTCTCTCCGTGAATTCCTGTCAATCTGGCAATAGAAGAAGCGGCAGTATTCGGGAGAAACCTTAAAATCCAGAGTGCCATAAGATCCTTCCTGTCCAGTTTTCCTTCCTGGATTTGAGGAAACTCCCCACCGATGTCGAGGTTGGGACCGGCTCCCGTGAACAGACCGGCTTTCCCCAGCAGTTCCTCGTTGATTCCTGCGTTTTTCACGGCTTCCATGGCTGATGCCGTTGAGAACTGCGCGCCCCTGTTCAGATAACGTCTGTCTTTAAATGGGCCGGTAAATTTTTTGATATCAAAGTCCCCTACGGGACAGGTAATCACACTGTCATCAAAAGAGGATCTTCCAAACGCAACTTTTCCGTTCTTCAGATTGCTAATGATCTGCCCCGGTGTAAAACCGAGAGAAGAAATAACTCCGATCGATGTAATGACAACTCTTCTCGCCATTGTTAAATCTCACGACAGATATCGACAACGTTTATTCTTTCGGGTGCATGTGGTTGTTCATCCGGGAAACCAACGGGAATAAAGCATTTAATCTTTACATCCTCTATTCCAAGGATCTTTTCCACATCCCGGCAAAACATAAAAGGTGCCGTCATGATACACGTACCAAGACCAAGTTCTTCTCCCTTGAGGAGAAATCCCTTTACGGCGAGGCCCACTGTGATATCTATATCGGTATGACCCCTGCCACCTTCTTTATTTGTCCCGACCCGGGGCAATTTCCCAGAAGAAACCCGCGCTGGAGGAACCGCCCCCACAGCAAAAAGGACAGGTGCATCAAACATAAATTTTGAGAATCGCCAGGACATGTTGACCCGGTTCTTCAGTTTATTCGGAGTGCTGCTTTTCTGCGCGCTTTGCAAACGTCTCTTGTAACCATCGGCCATAGCCCGGTAAAGATTATCCCTGCTTTCGGGGGAGCTAATTTTGATAAATCTAACCGGATGACTGTTTTTCGGAGAAGGTGCCATCGCGGCGCAGTGAATCATAGATTCAATCCACTCCGCCGGGGGAATATCGCTTCGATATTTTCTTATGCTTCTTCTTTTGCCGATTAGTTCTTCTAAAGATGACACGGGTCTTTAGTTCCTTTTACATCGCCATGACACATAACTGATTAAATCCTTTACCTTGAGCGTGGGACCGCCTTCGAGATCCGATATGATCTCTTCCACCCTCTTTTCAGTAAGAAAAGGAAATTTACGGATGAGGTATTGCACGGTATCGCTCCCCTGCTCTTCTGCTTCGGTCATGTAAAATCTGAATGTCCTGAGAAAGAGTTCATCATCTTTAACTTCTATATTAAATTTTGAGTTCAACGCTACGGCCAGCTCTAAAAGATCAATCGATTCTGCATCCAGCTCCCTAATAACGTAGGTTTCAGGCGTAATCTCCTGATTTTCTATATCGAGGATTTCCGCCAGGATCTCCTGAATTTTACGTAAATTTTCCATTTCAATACCTTTCATTGTTCTATTTTCCCGCCGTCAGCCCGCCATCGAGAGAAATTTCGGTCGCGTTAAAACCGGCGGCGCTGTCGGAAAGAAGAAAGATGATCGTTTCCGCCACCTCGGCTTCGGTAATGGCTCTTTTTATAGGCACCATCCTGAGAACGTCTTCCTCTCTTGTTGTCTGCATATACGTTTTTCCCCGCCCCGAGTCAATATAACCGGGGCGCAGTGTCACGGCGGTAACGCCGTGCTCTCCCAATTCGAGTCCCAGATTTTTGTAAAGCGCCTCCGAAGCGAGTTTGGCAGCCGCATAAAAACCCTGACCGGGGTTGGGCCTGTCCGCAGCCGATGAGGAGACAAAGATAAGACGCCCCCTTCTCTTTTTCAGCATCGCCCTTGACGTCCTCTTCAGAATTTCCGCGCGAAAAGAAATGTTCGCATCAAAATAGCGATGGATGGTATCTTCGTCTGCAGACGCTACATAGCTTTCAAAATCCCCCTGGGCGAAATCTACCAGAAAATCAATGTCGTCACCGATCTGTTCAAACAGGGAATCCAGGGAATCACGGTCGCCGAGGTTGAGATAAAAAGATCTGTATCTTCCTGAAAATGACTCCAGTTTTTCTGATATGCGTCTCTTTCCTTTTTCGTTTCTAAAGGTCAGAATCGGAACGAGAGACGCTTTTATCATGCATTCGGCAAGGTTTATTCCAAGCTCGCAACTGCCACCCAGAATCAGGGCATTTTTACCGGAAAAATTTAGTTTCATCTTTTAAAAACTCCTGTGACCAGCGTTTTACCGCCCTGGTAAAGCCGGCACTCTAATCGATCTGACAGAAGCTCTAACGTGAAGGGGTACTCACCGGGAGGAACAAATTCTCGAAACCTGAAATTTTCTATCATCAGGCAATCCGCAACAAACCCTATCTTTTTCCCTGCCTCTGAGAATGCACCGACTATCAGACTGCCCGGAACGACGGGACTTCCAGGGAAATGGTCCTCGTAGATCCTGTCGGCCGGATCGAAGTAAAACGTTCCTTCGTATGTTTTTTGTTTGGTGGAACTACCCAAGTTCATGATGATTAAACTACTCCGCAATTACCCGAATAGATTTGTATACGGCATCGCAGAGTTTATCCAGCTCATCTACTGAGATGCCGAGCGGGGGCATCAGGATAATCACATCCCCTAAGGGGCGAATTATTGCCCCGTGTTTTCTCGCCTCCATTATCACTCTGTGGCCGATCTTCTCTTTGGGTAGATACGGTTCTTTCGACTCTTTATCAGCCACAAGCTCTATCCCCACCATAAATCCACGCTGACGTATTTCGCCCACGTGCTTAAGTGATACGAATGGCTGCAATCTGTTTGTCAGGTGTTCGATTTTCCCCTGAAGGTTCTCCAATATCCTCTCTTCTTCAAAGATCTCCATATTGGCCAAAGAAACTGCACAGGCCAGCGGATTTCCCGTATACGTATGTCCATGAAAGAAGGTTTTGAATTCGTCATAATCCCCCAAAAATCCGCGGTAGATCTCTTCGCTGGCGAGAGTCGCTGCCAGAGGCATATATCCCCCTGAGATTCCCTTGGCTACGGCCATTATGTCCGGCGTCACCCCTTCATGTTCACACGCAAACATCTTACCGGTCCTCCCGAAACCAACTGCAACTTCATCGGCAATCATGATGACATCGTGTTTCGTGCAGAGTTCTCTCACTTTTTTAAGGTAACCCGGGGGCTGAACCAGCATACCCGCGGCCCCCTGAACCAGGGGTTCAATCACGAAGGCGGCAGCCTCATGGCAGTGTGCCTCTATCGTCTCTTCCAGGTTTTTGAAACATTCAAAATTACAGGAAGCCTGAGTCTTTTCGAATGGACATCGATAACAATACGGTGATTCGACATGGATCGAGGGAAAGAGAAGGGATTTATATGTAGCGTGAAAAAGATCGATTCCCCCGACACTGACGGAACCTATGGTGTCTCCATGGTAAGCGTGGGTAAGAGAAATAAATCTGGTCTTGTTCGGGTTGCCCTTATCTGCCTGCTGATGATACTGGAAGGCCATCTTGAGGGCAATCTCAACAGAAGTGGAACCGTTGTCCGAATAGAAGACCTTTGTCAGGCCTTCCGGTGTGATTCCGATCAGTTTTTTCGCGCATTCGATAGCCGGAGGATTGGATAGCCCAAGCAGGGTTGAGTGGGCGATCTTGCCGATCTGCTTTTTGAGGGCGTTATCCAACTTTTCCTTCCTGTGGCCGTGTACGTTGGTCCAGAGAGAAGAAACGCCGTCTATATATTCATTTCCGTAGATATCTTTCAATATACATCCATTCCCCTCTTCGACTATAAGCGGGGGTTCCTTTACATAGTCGCGCATCTGGGCAAATGGGTGCCAGATATATTTTTTGTCATCAATTTCCAGTTGTCTATTCCGCTCGGTCGTTGCTTTCATTTTAAATAAGCCCCATCTCCTTAATCATATTAATATCCATTTCGGCATTTCTACCCTGCGTGGTAAGGTAGTTCCCCATCATCAACCCGTTTGCACCCGCCATAAATGTCCATGACTGATAATCCTGGAGAGTTACCTCTCTGCCGCCGCATATAGTAATGTCCTTTCCGGGATTTATAAACCTGAAAAGGGCTATGCACTTCAATGCTTCCATAGGTGGCAGCAACGGCATACTTTCCATTCTGGTGCCGGCAACGGGATTGAGAAAATTTATCGGTATTATGTCGACGTCCAGCTCTTTGAGTGTAAAGGCCAGTTCGATACGCTGCTCCCACGTCTCACCCAGCCCTAAAATACCCCCGGAGCAGGCCTTGAGACCGGCTGATTGGACGGACTTGACCGTCTGAATATCTTCATCATAGTCATGGGTTGTGCAGATCTGGTCAAAATGGCTCCGTGCGGTTTCCAGGTTGTGATGATAGGTTGAGATTCCGCTTTCTTTCAGTTGTCTTGCCATCGGCTCGGTCAGCATGCCCAGTGAGCCGCAAATCACAAGGTTGGTTTTCTCCTTAATGATTGACGCTGCCCGGCTGATCGTTTTAATTTCTTCGTCTGTAAGCATGGTCCCGCTGGTTACCATCGAGTATTTTGTGGCACCCGTTTCGTACATCCGAAGAGCATTATCTACGAGTTCTTCTTCACTCAATAAGGGATACGTTTCAATTTCGGTTTTATGATGTGCCGATTGAGCACAGAAGGCGCAGTTTTCAGGGCAAAAACCGGATTTGGCGTTGATTATGGAGCATGTAAAGATATTGTTTTTCTTGTATTTGCTTCTGATCTTGTTGGCACACATTATCAGGTCGATGGTATCATCGACAGGAAGTGCGGAAAGTTCACAGGCCTCTTCATAAGAGACGGATTTTTCGGCATCTTCCATAATTTTTTCAGTTATGGCAATTATCTTTTTGTTGAACATTGTTTTTATCCTTTAGCTGTTTGTATTTACATCTTCCAACTCCGGGAGCGCTCTTATATCAAAGAGAGCAACATATGTCAACCGCAATTAAATTACAGGTTGACAATGATGCCCGTACATGGTGTATTGGGGCATGACTACAAAAGAGCAATTGCTATCATACCTGAAAAGGGAGATGGGAAACTGGGTTTCAGGCGAGGCACTGAGCAATAAGCTGGCGGTCAGCCGAGCTGCTGTTTGGAAGCATATCGGCAAATTGAAAGCAGATGGCTATATTATAGAGGCCTCTCCTAAAAAAGGGTATCTTCTGAGTAAGATTTCCGATCTGCTATTACCGGCTGAGATTGAGGAAGGGCTTGATACCAGGGTCTTCGGGAAAGGGAATATTGTCTACCTTAATGAAATAGATTCAACCAATATAAAGGCAAAAGAGTTGGCAGCTATGGGCGCTCCTGAAGGAACTGTAGTCGTCGCGGAGAAACAGACGAACGGAAGGGGAAGAAGAGGTCGAAGCTGGTTTTCACCTTCGGGTGATGGAATCTATGCTTCCCTTATCTTGAGGCCGGCCATGTCTCCGATCGAGTTACCGAGAATAACCCTGATGACAGCAGTTGCAGTATCAGAGGCGCTGCTCTCACTTACGCAATTAAAAATCAGGATCAAGTGGCCCAATGATATCCTCGTGAACGGGAAAAAGATAGCCGGTATCCTTACAGAGATCAGTACGGAAATGGATGAGGTGGCCTATATCATCGTTGGTCTCGGTCTGAATGTTAACACGCCATATGAAAGTTTCCCCGAGGAGATAAGGGATGAGGCCGCATCAATTTCAATGGAGATGGGAAGACACTTTCCCAGAGCCCCTATTCTCCGTGAATACCTTCGATGGTATGAAAAATATTACGAGATGTTTAAGAAAAGAGAGTTTGAACCCATTATGCGCCGGTGGAAGGAACTTGCCGATATGACCGGAGAGCAGATCATGGTTGATGTACTCGGTGAGAAGTATGTCGGGGAAGTCCTCGATGTTGGCAATGATGGAGTCTTGCTCCTGATGGATAAAGAGGGAAATACTCACAGGATATTTTCGGGGGACGTGCAGATAATAGGGGCATGCCCGTGAGATCAACTCCGTTGAACAAAGGCCTCTCCAGTAGATGTTTTTCGCCATAAATTTGTGAGTACCGAATAAGATTGCGAATCTGACTCAAAAATTTCTTGGGGTGTTTTTACATTTTTTCTTGAGTTATAGATAGTTATTCCCTAATATACATAATCAAAATACATTATGAAGAAGGGTGTAAGAACATTAGAATTTCTGGGGAGCAAAAAGGGATATCCATAAATAAGCAAATAATTCGTTATAACAACTGACACTTATCCTCGTTAGCAATCTTTTCTCCTCTCAAGTTATTTGCTCTTATTTACGGACGTCCCCATATCCACCGGAAATTACTGGATTATATTAGAAGATACAGATATTTTCCGCTTAATAAATTATTAAATTTAAACGGTATTACGACAAAAATAAATGAACATATTAAAAAGATTAAAGGCTGGTATAGCATTTAGTAAGGGCGTAATGCTTTATGATCAAGGAAACAAACAAGTGGCACTGGAAAAATTTAGAGAAGCAATTGAATATAATCCATCTCATGTCAATGCACTGTATAATCTCGGTCTAATACTAGAAAAAGATTTCAATAAAATAGAAGAAGCGATAGAAAATTATCAAAAGGTTATTAAATACAAGTCTAACTATCCAGAAGCATGGAATAATTGGGGACTCGCGTTAGTTAGGCTGAAAAAATACGAAGAAGCGATAGAAAAATATAAAAAGGCCGTTAGATACAAGCCAGATTATTCAGAAGTATGGAATAATTGGGGACTCGCATTGGCAAGACTCGAGAAATATGAAGAATCGATAGAAAAATTTAAAGAATCAATTAAGCATAAGGAAGACTACCTGGATGCTCACAATAATCTATCGACCGTTCTGCAAATAACATCTGGTCTATCATCTAAAGAATCAGTAAAATTTACTCGTCCTTAACATTGTTAATATGAATAAATAAAACCTAATAAATAGTTGCAGAGGAAATAAGAGTACTGCGTAACTTTTTTAGTTTTTGATATTTTTAATGGTAATTATGTTTGAGAAGCTCAAAGCAAGAAAATATATACGACAAATCGAAGAGGCTACAAAAGATAGCGCACAGCAAATCCCCATTTTCAACGAGAATCGTGACTTCGTTGAATTCGAATTCATGTTTTTCTTCTACTTTATTTATGATTACAGAATATACCACAAGTTGAATCCCGAGCTAAGGAAGGCTATCTGCGATATCTTTGTTTATGGCCTATGTAATATCAGAAAGGATAGCCTCTCAAAACAAACACTTGATGAACTATTTGATAATAGAATGAAAGCTTTCTATGCATTTATACAAGAATCAAAGACTGTGGCTGATTTTCTTGACCTAGCATCTGACTACATGAACGTACTCTTAACAATAAGCATAGATGAGAATGGGTACGCTAATGGTAGCCTGGGTGATTTATCCAAGATCAAGGAGGCGATCAAGCCCGACATGTTCACTGCATTAATAAGAGAAGCACTGTCACTTCAATCGTGGACGGTTCTCTAGTCAATGTGAGTAAATAATCACATAACACATCGCTGCTGCAAGGGAAGGCTCGTACCTCGCCACCCCTGAGAAGCCCGTTAAGTGAAAGAGACTAATGCGATACGGAATATGTGTAGGTTTTAATTTTGATGGCACATTCTTTGACGAAAAGACCACAGTGCCTTATGATAAGAGGTTACTCGAAGTAAGTATGGGTAAACCGAATGACTCTCATCGAGTTAGGGCAACCTACGATAATGAACAGGGGCATAAGGCCGTGTTTCAAACGATTTCCCACTTCTTGAGTGAGTTGTCGTGGAAGCTCCGGATTGAACTGTGTGTTGACGATTGCATTTACGGGACCGGCCTACCCGACTGTAGCTTCCCAAATCACTTTCCCCGATTAGAACGGTACTTTATTCACAACTTCAAACAAGAGGTTTTTGCTAACGACCAGCATCTTGCGCTTGGATTCTACCGGGAAGGTTTTGGCTCCGAGAGTCCATTTTATCGGTTCCTAAGTTTTTACAAAATACTCGAAATTCCATTCACAAAAGGACGTGAAAAAGGGAAATGGATAGGCTCACTTACTCCAAGGCTTTCGGAATCAAAGGATAGTCTGCAATATTTGAAAAGAAACGGTGTCACGGATGTAGCCCAGTGGATATTTAAAGAAGGCCGTAACGCATTGTCGCACGCATACAGAGAAAGACAAAACTCAATCGTCGACATAACCGCTTTTGACCATTGGCAAAATATTGTGTGGGCAAATGAGATCGTGCAGGAGTTGGCTGAAATCACCATGATCGAGAAGCTGAATATTCCTGAACGATGACAATTTACTTAATCGGGTAAAGGAGAAGTTTTAACTCACCCTCCCCCCAACAGGTGAATTCAAATTGCAAGTGCACCACGAGCAGCCTTCCAGAACACTTCATGGGGTGTCCGGTAATCGAGACACTTCCTTGGACGATTATTTAACATTCTTACTGCTTCATCAACATCTTTTTCCATTATAACTTTAAAATTACTTCCCTTAGGGAAATACTGCCTTAGCAATCCGTTGGTATTCTCATTGGCTCCCCTCTGCCATGCGGAATAGGGGTCCGCAAAATAAATCGTTAATCCGGTTTTTTCCTCAAATTTTTTAAATTGCGCAAACTCAGATCCATTATCTACAGTTAAGGTATGTCGCATTCTCTTGGGAACGACAGTAAAGGCTTTGACGCCCTGGCCTGTCAGGGTTGCTGCCTTCTTGTTCTTCAGCTTGGAAGCCAACAGGTAACGACTCTTACGCTCGACTATAGTTACAATATAGCCACTGCTTTTTTTGCCCTCAACAGTATCGCCTTCCCAGTCCCCGAATCGCTCTCTTCCCTCAACAATTTGGGGGCGTTCTGCGATATTTTTTCTACCTGCAAGAAAACGACGGCCAGTGCCATAACGCTTCTGTCTACGGCGTCTTTTGCGCCTTCGACGAAGGTTGTGATAGAGTTCGCCTCCACCGCCGGCATCTAAATAGATCCAACGATATATTGTTTCATGACTGATCCGCATTTCTTTATCGTCTGGATAATCAATACGGATCCGCTGAGCAATTTCTTCTGGTGACCACTGTACCTTGAGCTTGGCTTCCACATATCGAACAAGACGCGAATTTCTGTGCCGGCGATAATGTCGCGCTTGGCGACGCCTTTTCAAGGCTTCTGGATGTGTCCAATCATACCAGTAAACTGAGTAAGGATACTGTGATTTTATGCGCTTTAACTCTCGACTCACTGTGGTATGATGTCGGTTAATCCTCCGGGCAATCTCCCTCAGACTAAATTCTGCAATTTTTAAATGACTGATGACATATCGTTCCTGTTCTGTTAATTGAGTGTAGGACATGATGGGCTCCTTCTGGCTTTGAGTTGGTGGTTCTTCTCAATATACCAGAAAACCTGTCATGTCCTCTATTTAGCTTAAATGGTGCACTTTGAAGTTGAATCTACCACACCCTGCAAGGAATTCAGGTAACAGGATACTTAATTTACCGACTCGAAAAAAGGGGGGACTAATCTCTTCGTAAATAAGTGTCCTTATCTTTTTCTGTTCAGAAAAAGATAACAGCTCCTCATTCCTCTGTAAATATGGGCATTGTCTCCATTTCCCATATTTTCTGATACCCAATGCCCTACCCTCTTTAAATCCCTTGACAAAAAAACTTTAAAGCCATATGGTGATCGGTCTTTCGAAACAACCGATACATAAATAAGGAGACCACATCATATGAAGATTGGACTGATCGGCTTGCCCAATTCGGGGAAGACGACAATTTTTAACGCACTTACTAAAATGGAGGCCCACGTCACCGCATACTCCGACGCAAAGGCGGAACCGAATGTGGCCGTCGTCGAGGTGGACGACGAGCGGTTGATCCGCCTCACCGATATGTACATGCCGAAGAAGACTACCGGCGCTACCATTGAAATGATCGATTTCCCCGGCTTGAAGGAAGGTTCCGCAAAGAACGGTTCTTTTTCAGGAAGCTCCATGGAATGGATCAAAAACACGGATGCACTGGCCCTGGTGGTGCGCAACTTTAATGATGACCTGGCGGGAGATCCCACGCCGCTTGGCGACATTGACGAAATCGATACTGAACTTCTTCTCGCCGATCTTATAATTGTGGAAAGCAGGCTTGAGAGGCTTGAATGGTTCCAGAAACGGGGGCAAAAAACGAATGCGCTTGCACTGGAAGAAAAAGCCCTCCGAAAAGTCGCGGAGCAACTCAACAACAATCAACCCATCCGGAACCTCGATCTTGATGAAGATGAAGAGAAAACGATACGCGGCTTTCAATTTCTCACGAAAAAACCGTTTCTTGTTATCCTGAACTCGGACGAAACCGTTTTTGGACAGAATAAGGATATAATGGGCAAAATCGAATCGCGGTACAACATTATCGAATTCGCCGGCCACTTCGAAACGGAATTGTCCCGTCTGAACGATGAAGAAGCGAAATTGTTCATGGAAGATATCGGCATCAAAAAGTCGGCCAGGGAGAGATTATCGCAATTCGCGTACAAGACGCTCGGGTACGTAAGCTTTTTTACCGTCGGTAAAGATGAAGTACGGGCTTGGAGTATTCACGGGGGAGACACGGCGGTAAATGCGGCCGGTGCCATCCATTCCGATCTTGCACGGGGTTTTATCCGTGCAGAATGTTTTACATACGACGAATTAGTTGAATGCGGATCAGAAAAGGGGGTTCGGGAAAACGGCCACTTTCGTCTGGAAGGAAAGAATTACATCGTCCGGGACGGCGATGTCCTGAGCATTAGATTCAGCGTATGACAGAGCAAGAAAAACAGAAAAATGGAGAAAAAACACCAACCATGCGGAAACAAAAATTCAGAAATATTGCAATTATTGCCCATGTCGATCACGGGAAGACGACGCTCGTCGACGGGATGCTAAGACAGAGCGGCACTTTTAGAGAACACCAGCAAGTGGTGGAGCGCGTCATGGATTCGATGGACCTCGAGAAAGAACGGGGGATCACTATTATGGCAAAAAATACGGCCATCTGGTACAAAGGCGTTAAGATAAATATAGTTGATACGCCCGGCCACGCCGATTTCGGCGGCGAAGTGGAGCGGAGCCTGAATATGGTCGACGGAGCGCTCCTGCTCGTCGACGCCAGTGAAGGCCCGCTGCCGCAGACACGATTTGTTGTCAAGAAGGCCCTATCCAAACGGCTGCCCATCATTGTGGTTATCAATAAAATCGATCGTAGCGACGCGAGAATCGAGGAGGTCGTGGATGAAGTCTATAATCTTTTTATCGATCTCGATGCCGGCGAGGAACAGATAGAATTTCCAATACTGTACACAAACGCCAAAACGGGCGTTGCACATTTAGCACCGGCTGACGATTCTACTGACTTGCGACCTCTGTTTGAAGCGATTATCACCACTATTCCCGCGCCTGAGGCAGATGACGACGAAGTCCCGCAGTTTCTTATAACAAATCTCGATCATGATTCCTATGTCGGGCAGGTCGCCATCGGCAGGCTGGTAAACGGCGTCTTGGAGATGAATACAAATTATTCCCTGTGCGGAGCGGAGGAAGTTACGCCGGGGATAAAATTTTCTGCCCTGTACACTTTCGACGGGTTAAAAAGGGTACTGGTCAACAGAGTGGAAGCCGGAGATATCGTTGCTATTGCCGGTGTCGAACATATGACAATCGGCGATACGATCTCTTCAGTGGAAAACCCCTGCCCCTTGCCCCGCATTAATGTCGATGCACCGACCGTTTCGATGATATTTTATGTTAACAACAGTCCTTCTGCCGGCACCGAAGGCAAATATCTGACATCGCGTCATCTTCGCGCCCGCCTTGAGAAAGAGACTCTTCGAAATGTCGCACTGAACATCAGGAACCTTCCCCGGAAGGATATGTTCGAAGTCTGCGGTCGCGGAGAGTTGCAGATGGCTATTCTGATTGAAACGATGCGCAGGGAAGGATATGAATTCATGGTATCCAAACCGCAGGTGATTACCAAAGAGGAGAACGGAAAAGTACTTGAGCCGACTGAGAGGCTTTTGATTGATGTTCCGGAAGAATTTATCGGTGTCGTTACGGAAAAACTGTCTGCACGTAAGGGGCGCATGACAAATATGATCAATAAAGGCAGTGGGCGCGTCACACTGGAGTTTGTAATACCGTCGCGTGGAATGATCGGTTTCCGCAGTCATTTTTTGACGGATACAAAAGGCGCTGGCGTTATGAATACGCTCTTTGAAGGATACGAATCCTGGTTTGGCCATATTCCTCAACGGGCCAACGGCGCCCTGGTAGCCGACAGAGTCGGGAGAGTCACAGCCTATGCAAGTCTTGCCATGGAGGACCGGGGGGAGCTGCTTGTCGAGGTAAGAACGGACGTCTACGGCGGAATGATCATCGGTGAGCGAAACAGGCCGGGTGACCTGAACGTAAATATTACCAAGGAAAAGCAATTGACGAACATGCGGAGTTCCACGTCGGAAGCCACGGTAACACTACGACCACCGCGGCGCCTCTCACTCGATCAGTTCATCGAATTTATCGCCGAGGACGAACTGATTGAAGTAACCCCGTTAAACATCCGCCTGCGCAAAATGGATCTGGATAAAAATAGACGTCGGGCCAAATCGACCGCTTAGAAATCCTCAAAAATAGGGTCTGAACCCCTCTTGCACCCATGCAGAACCGCTTCCCAAATCGATTAGACTCCTTTAATCTTGACACGTAGTGATATTTTTCCTATAGTCATTTCATTTCCAGAGTAAAAACTTATAAAAACAAGAAGATAAACCGTTAAAGTTTCAATATAAGGAGAGGGATATGAACAGGAAATTTTGGACACTGAGTTTGATTATCTTGTGGCTGATTGTTCCACTTCTGGCACAGGCTGCAGAGATGACCGGACGCGAGGTCATGAAAAAGCAAAAAGAATTGCATAAAGTACGAAGCGAAATTGGAAGCGAAATTATGCTCCTCGTAGACAAGGACGGAAGCAAGGAAAAGCGGATGGTCAAACGATATGCAAAAGAAATGGGCGATGATGTTCACCGTTATCTTATCGTCTTCCTTGATCCCGCCGACATCAGGGGGACAGCTCTCCTTACGTGGGAACAAAAAGAACGAGACAATGACCAATGGCTGTATCTTCCGGCACAGAAAAAAATGCAGCGCATTGCAAAGGGAAGCAAGAAAAATTACTTCATGGGTACAGACTTTACATATGAAGACATGGAACCGGAAGATCTCGATAACTTTAACTACAAGATTCTGCGTTCGGAAAAGCTGAATCAGGATAAGAAGGTTTTTGATTGCTATGTAATCGAATCAACTCCCGCCAATAAAGAAAAAAAGAGGGAAAGCGGTTATTCCAAAAGGATTATGTGGATAGAAAAGAAACACTTCTATACCCTTAAGGTAGAGTTCTACGATCGCAGAAGCAGATTACAAAAGGTTCAAACCAATCATGCCATGGAAAATGTTTCGGGAACTGTATGGCGTCCGGGAAAAACCCTGATGAGTCATCTAGGGAGAAAACATAAAACCCTTACGGGCATTAAGTCGAGAGAGATAAACACTTCTGTAAAGGATTCTGTCTTCACAGAACGCTTTATACTTTCCGGTAAGCACACACAGTAAGGAATGCTAATTTGACGTTTTTCTGAGAGCAAAACACGGCTTCTACAAGAAACACTTCGGAAGCTCACCAAGATGCTGATGATCGGAGGTTCTGTCTATGCGTAAATTTATGCTGTGGAGCCAGGCTCACCCGTGGATTGTGATCGTTGGAATTGCCATCGTCACAACTTTATCCTTATACGGCGCCCGCAACATAAGGATCGATGCCTCAACAGAAGGTATGATGATCCAGGGAGATCCCGCCCAATACTATTATCAAGAAACCCTGAAAAAGTTCGGAACGGACAATATCACCGTCATATTTATCCAGAACAAAAACCTTTTTACCCCTGAAAAACTGAAACTGTTAGATGAACTGGTCTTTAGGTTCGAGGAATTACACGGAGTCAGTAAAGTTGAAAGTCTCTATTCCGTAACCAACTTCAAGGGAGTTGACGGGGCTCTTGAAACCAATCCCTTGATGGATTGGCCCCCCGAAACTCAGCAAGAGGCTGACAGGGTTAAAGCAGACGCCCTCCGAAATCCAATCTTTCTGAACAGCTTGATTTCAAAAGATGGTACTGCTACGGCGATAAACCTCTTTGTAGAGGGAGATCCTGATGATCCCGAATTTAACGTTAAATTCTCCAGAGATGTAGATGACATAATAAAACCGTTCCAGGATCAGTTTGGTACCATATTCCAGATTGGTCTTTCCTTCACCCGCCGTCTGATAAGCGAAAATATTATAGGTGACACGGTCAAACTGGTGCCATTGTCAGCTTTTGTTCTCCTTATAACTTTGATCATATTCATGCGTTCGGCCAGCGGAGCCCTGTTGCCCATACTTACGGCGGGCACAAGTATAGTCTGGACCGCCGCTTTTATGGCTCAGGTGAATATTCCTCTCAATGTGCTTACCGTTATCGTACCGGCCCTTATAATTGTTGTAGGCTCAACAGAGGACATACATATCCTTTCCGAATATCTGGAAAGTGTAGAAGAAACGGGAGGCAACAGAGCTGAGGCTATCAGAATCATGTCGGGCAAAGTTGGCACGGCAGTGCTCCTTACCTCGTTAACAACTTTTATCGGTTTCCTTTCCATTACGTTAAACCAGATAACCCTGCTTAAACAATTCGGTATTGTGGCCGCCTTTGGTCTTTTCGTTAATCCTGTTGCCACCTGTCTTCTCGCCCCGGTTTATCTCCATTTCTTCGGTTCCACAAAAGTTAAAGTGTCTGGAGGGCACAAGGTAAGTTCTATAGACCGTTTTTTCGGTATTCTTGCCGATAAGATAATAAAAATCATTTACACCAATAAACGGTTGGTTCTTACTTTTTTTCTGGGTATAGCTGTTATCATCGGATTTTTTACGTTGCAGGTCAATGTAGATAATGACCTTCTCGGCTATTTCAAAAAGAACTCGGCAATACGTATTCGTAGCCGGATACTTCACAAAGATTTAGCGGGTGCCCAGACCTTTTTTATCCGTATAAACAGTGGTTTTGCCGATACTTTTAAGCAGCCTGAAAACCTTGCTCAAATTGCTAAAATACAAAAATATATCTCCGAAAAAGGATTGTTCGACAAAACAAAGTCCCTGGCGGATGATATCTCACTCATACACAGGGAAATGAACAACGGCGATGAAAAATACTTCAAGCTGCCCGATTCATCTGACCTTATTGCACAGTACCTACTGTTCTTGCACAGGGATGAAATTTCCCGCTACGTCACTGCAGATTTCAGTGAAGCAAATATTCTGGTGAGACATAATATCAGTTCCTCCTATGAACTTGCCGAGGCCCTTCAAGATCTTGAGGAACATATTAAAACAACTTTGAATCCCCATTTCTTGTGGGGACTTACCGGCGAAAACATCCTCATTAATACGGCGGCGGACAGTATGGCCGCAGGACAGGCAAAGTCTCTTTCCATCGTTCTTGTTCTCATTTTTATTATTATGTCCACCTTATTTGTAAATGTTAAGGCTGGTGCACTTTCCCTCATCCCGAATCTGTTTCCCATCGTTATTAACTTTGGCATTATGGGTATTTTCGGTATTCCCCTAAATACCGGAACCGCCATGGTGGCGGCGATAGCCATTGGAATTGCCGTGGATGACACCATACATCTCATGAGCCGCTATAACACTGAGATGCGACTGCTGCAAAGTCAGGATAAAGCCGTTGATGTGTGTATACACGCTGAAGTAAGACCGGTCATCTCAACCTCTGTTGCTCTTGCTCTTGGATTTGCCGTTCTGGGTTTTTCCAATTTTGTTCCCGTCATCAGTTTCGGCCTCCTTTCATCAATGGTTATGATATTCGCTATCATCGGTGATTTATTCATTACCCCGATTTTGCTCTCTTCAACCCAGCTTATGACTATTTGGGATATGTTGGGCCTTCAGCTTCAAAAAGCTGTTATACAAAACGCGGCTTTGTTCCGGGATCTCAGACCCTGGCAAATGAAAAGAATCGTTCTGCTGGGCAGGATGCTTACCAGTCAGACCGGAGAATTGGCTGTGGTACAGGGAGAAGAGGGATCGAGCATGTATCTTCTTCTCGAAGGCAGTGCCGAAGTGGTAACAAGGGATAAAAAAAACGGCAAGGATATCTTCCTTGCCAAACTTAATCCCGGTGATGTTTTCGGTGAAATAGCCCTTGTAGAGCCCGGCCCACGATCTGCCGACGTGCGTGCTTTAGAACCGATCAATTATCTCGAAATCGACTGGAATGGCCTTAAGAGAATTCAAAGAATTTACCCCCGCATTGCGAGTCGCTTGTTTCTCAATCTGTCACGGATTTTAGGGGGACGTCTGGTAGAAACAGACAAACTCCTTCTTGAGGTAAAATAGATTAAAAAAAGGATAGATGATTATGAACCGTATAAAATATTTAGCCGCATTATTCTTAGTTCTTTTCCTGGCCTTTAGTCCTCAGCAGGCAATGGGCGCTGATGATCTTGATCTCTTAAATGACCTGGACAAGGAAATGTCAACTACGGAAGAGAAATCGAGTGATGACCTTGATCTTCTCGACGAATTACAGGCGGCACCGGCTGAGGAAAAGGAGGATCGCTTTAAACACCTCACCCAGATTGGCAAGAACTTCGAGGGAAGTCTTCGATTGCGCGGCCATGTTTTCTTTCGAGAACCGGAAGACCGGGAAGGTATCGATGAAAGGAATCCGGTGGGAGAAGCTCTTTTGAGATTTAACACATGGACTGGTAATGACACACTGCGTCTCGATTTTTCCGGCTGGTTAGAAGGAGGAAGCCAACAAGACACCTATGATGGTATTTTTAGGTGGCTCCAGGATAAGGACCGTCAACGGCATTATCTGGAATTGAACGAACTATACCTTACCCTTTTTCAGGACAGCTATGACGTAACATTGGGCAAAAAGATCTTCAAGAACGGAATTTCGACACTCTTCTCCCCTGCCGACAGATACCATTTCACGGATTTAAATGACCCGATGGATCCTAAAGATTTTGGCATGTGGCAAACAAAGGTGGATTACTACATTGAAAAGTTTACCATCACAGCAGCCATATTTCCCATATTCAATGCTGGCAAACAGCCAAGTGGGCAGTCCCGCTGGTCCGGCGAGACGGGAGACTATGACATTTATGAAAAAGATATATCCGACAAGGACGTCGAGGAAGATTTCCCGACCATTTCATTTAACAATGTCAGTTATTTTGCCAGGGGCAAGACGACCTTCCGCGGCTGGGATCTCTTCCTATCAGCATATCATGGCCTGAACCCATACTATGTCCTGAGGGAGGAACAGCGAGGAAGTAAAACGGTAGTTATCAAGGAAAACATAAAAGTAGGCAACTACGCCGCCGGTTTCTCTACCGCATACAAAAAGTGGGAATTTCATGGTGAGGGCCTGTTTAACTTCAGCTATGACGGGAAAGATGATAACTATGTCAGCCTCGTGGGAGGCTTTACCTATACAATTGATGAACTGGCGAAAAAGGTTTTTCTCGAAAAAATTGACATAACCATTGAATATGCCAATGAAATCATTATAAAGGAACAGTATGCCGAAGGATATACGGAAAGTTCGCGAAAAAGCAGACTGGGACACAACAATATATTCACCAGGGTGAATTTTAAATATAATGAAGATTTGAGTTTTCAATATATTTCAGATTTTGAATTCGATCCATTAGGTCGATACAATAAGATTCAGTCCGAATATAAAATAATGCCGGGGCTTGTCTGGACAGTCGCCGCCGAATTCTTCAACGGCAAAGATGACAGCTTTTATGGCAGATGGTCACGGAATGATCGGCTTATAACCGCCTTCAAATACAGCTTCTAAGGTGATTTAACCCGGATTTTGACCGGGAGCGCACCCGCAAAGCCCCGCCTTGCAGGCGGGGTAAGGAGCGCAATATAAAAGGAATATATTATTCGCTTTGCTCATGAAACTGCGTTTTCCTTACCGGGAAGCCCCGCCCTGTGGGCTGGGAGCTTCACTCTCATTTTTCACCTTCTTCTTTA
Organism: uncultured Syntrophales bacterium; assembly: GCA_964650385.1. Taxonomy (GTDB): domain Bacteria; phylum Desulfobacterota; class Syntrophia; order Syntrophales; family JADFWA01; genus JAUSPI01. Next base: position 33,965 of record CAZYTP010000010.1, read on the forward strand.
CATAATCAGGATACCAGGCGGTGAACTTAATGGCTCCGACAAAGGTAAGTATGTAGATCACCCGGTCGATCACGGAAAAATGATTCAGGACAATCATATAGGAAGTAACTGTCGTGATAGCAAACGCGACACACCAGACCCAGCTGATGGTAAGATTCGTGGAATAAAACATGGAAGTATACCAGAATTTGGGGTCCACCTGCTCGCGTGCGTATCGCAGAGTAAATGGTTTTTTGATCAAGATCGATGTCAAGGCGATCAGGAACAGGGCTGCGGAGCTTAAAGGTGACGCATGATTATCTATCCATGCAGCTTCAGACGTATAGGCAACGAGTGTGAGAAATACGAAAAACAATAAAGTGCCCACATCAAGGATCTTGATATTACGTTTTTGAATATCCCGAATACACAGGAAAACGACAGCGACGACAGAAGCCGCGGCAGCAATCTGATAATTTCCTCGACCACTGAGCACCCAGAAAACAATCCACGGCAAAAAACTTAAGAAGATACCCATTACCCTACCCCTTGCTCAATTATTTGTTAATATTTTTTAACTATGGAAGTATAGAAACCTTTAAATTTTATGTCAAACTTATTCCACAATCCTTCCGATTTCCTCTTCAATATCTGTCCACTCATTATAGAGGGCATCCAGGCGGGAGGTAATTTTATCATGCTCGATATTGAGTGATTGGATTTTATTTTCACTTTCATAGGTCTTGCTGTCGGTAAAAGCCGCTTCGATCTGGCCCTTTTTCTCTTCCATTAATGCAATTTCCTCTTCGATTTTGTTCAAGACATCCTTTAAGGGTTTCAGTTTCCGGGATCTCTCCTGTCTTTCTTCCGCCTCTCTTCTTTTCTGTTCTTTTCCGGAGTGAAGCGCTGATTTGTTCTTTTCCATCTCTTCTGTAAAGTCTTCGTCTGCACGGTGTTTTTGCAGGTACTCATCAACAGTGCCATGGTATAAATCAAGCTCACCATTTTCAAGAACAACGATTTTATTGATCAAAGGTGAAAGGAAGTCCCTGTCGTGGGATACGATAATGTACGTTCCTGTAAAATTTTCAAGGCTCCGCTGTAAAACGGCCTTGGACTGAATGTCGAGGTGATTCGTAGGCTCGTCAAAGACAAGGAGATTAGCAGGCGTTATAAGCATCCTGGCAAGGGCAAGGCGGCTCTTTTCGCCTCCCGAAAGAACGGATACGGGCTTGGAGATATCATCGCCGGCAAAGAGAAAACAGCCGAGCAAGGTCCTCAGCTCTCTCCCCGACATAGGGGTAGGAATCTCAGCAACCATATCGAGAACCGTTTTATCCGGATTCAGTTCTTCAGCCATATTCTGTGCATAATAAGATATCAAAACATTGTGGCCGGGCTTCCTTGTGCCATCCTGGAAAGGCTCTGAACCGGCTATGATCCTCGCAAGCGTGGACTTCCCCGAACCGTTCACGCCTAAAAAGGCAATTCTGTCACCCCGTTCAATCGTAAGGTCAAGTCCTTCGAGTACCGGATTGTTCCCGTATGATTTTATGATTTTGTTGAGCGCCATAACGACCCTTCCGGGGCGCGGCGGCGGCGGAAAATCGAAGGATATCGTCTTCTCATTCTTCTCAAGCTCGATCAGATCCATCTTTTCTAGCATTTTTATGCGGCTCTGGACCTGTTTCGCTTTTGTGTTTTTGTATCGAAAACGCTCTATGAACCGGCTGGTCTTTTGAATCAGCCGGTTCTGGTTTTCGTAGGTGGACTGCAAGAGGGCGAGCCGTTGCGTTTTTTGCTCCATGTAAGAGGAAAAATTGCCCGTATATTCGGTAACCTTCCCCATGGAAATCTCAACAACCCGCACTGCGAGATTATCGAGAAAACGGCTGTCGTGAGAAACAAGGATAATCGAACCCCCGTACGACATCAGGTAGTTTTCAAGCCATTCCAGCGATTCAATATCAAGGTGGTTGGTCGGCTCATCAAGGAGAAGAATAGTCGGCTCCCGAAGGAGGAGTTTGGCAAGTTCAATTCTCATTTGCCAGCCGCCACTGAACTCTTCCGTCATACGATGAAGATCGCTTTCTTTAAAACCAAGGCCGGAGAGGATCTGCTTAATCTTTGTTTCGGTATTATACCCTTCCCGATGCTCCAGAATGTGCTGAACCGTACCAAGCTCTTCGACCAGTTCCTCCATCCGGAGAGACTTCGGGTTGTCCTGGCTTGTATAGATTGAGATTTCACGGCTGATTTCTTCTATTCTGTCATGCAGAGAAATGAGCTCACCAAAAACCGTTTCCACCTCTTTATAGAGCGTTTTGCCTTTGTGAAACACGCCATCCTGTGGAAGATACCCTGCCGTACTTAAGCGAGACCTGACAACACTGCCTGAATCGGGTTCAACCTCGTCGCCCACGATGATCTTCATCAGTGTGGTCTTGCCGGTACCGTTCGCTCCCACGAGGGCGATGCATTCTCCTTTGCCGATATGGAGGGAGATGTCTTTGAAAAGGTGTTTTACACCGTACTGTTTTGATATATTTTGAACTGAAGTCAATCTACCGCAACCCCAAAAGTGGCTAAATTTTGAAGTGCCTAAAGTGAGCTAAATTTAATTTACACGCCTTCGGCGCGGTCTAATTCGAAACAGGTTGCGCTGAAAGTGCATTTTTTAACTTTAGGCACTTTAGTTCACTTTACACTTTTAACTAAATCTTGCTGTTTGAACTGGTACCAACATCTACGCAAAAAAACGCAGTTGTTGAGAATAAAGACTCTAAATAACCCCGCAGTGAGTTGCAGGAGATCTCCGAAACGCAATACGTAATCCTATTATATCCGCTCCGCATTTTCAACCCCTCAAAAAGAAAAAGGATATGGATGAGAAAGACTTGATCTTTCTCATTTACTTATTTGAGTTTTTATGTTCGCTCTGCTATACATGAATCCCTGAATCGTTACCCAGATCGGTCGGTTGGAACGTGATCCGTCATCTATCGGCAGTAATGTTCAATGCCCGAAGACGCTTGGCATAAAAAACCGCCACGCTACGAGGAGTAATAACACATGAAAAGCATTCCAATTTACCCCCTACTTCGCAGGCTTGCATTCATTTTCCTTTTGTTTTTCGTTATATTAGGGTGTGCCCCTAAGGAAAAACTTTACTATACGGCTCCGACCCTTCTGCCGGGAACAGAGCGTCATATGAAAACCGCCGGCTTCTGGATAAGCTCCCACCCCTTTCCCGATAAAATAATTCTCAATCACGATGAAATAAGAAGATTAAATTCGTTCATTGAGAATGAACTGGAGCTGACAAAAGATATAACGAAACTCCCTTCTCCATATTTCCGTGACGATCTTATCTCTTTACTGGACAAAGACCTGGATGGTTATAATCAAAGAAACTTTTACTTAAAAGACTCTACCAGGGCAGGTTCCCGTTTTTATCAGAAGATGAAAGAAAACATGAATTACGGGGCAATTCCCCCTGAAATAACCGTGCGGTACGGTCTTATCTCTCACTTTGCCGATCAGCGTGTTCTACCAACGAAGGAAACATTATATGCCAAACCCGATGATATCGACTTTGATGAACTTCAGAACAGCGCCCTGGACGTTGGAACACCTGTAGCCGTTTTGCACAAAAGCCTGGATGGCAGATGGTACTACGTCATAGATGAACTTTACCGCGGCTGGGTAGAAGTAGGAAAAGTTGCCATTTGCAGTTTAGAAGAGCTGAAAAGGTTTATCAACTCTTCACGCTTTGTGGTGGTAACAAAATCAAAAGGAGACCTCTTTCGAAATACGACGCTTACAAATCATTTCGACTATGTAAGGATGGGTGTCACGTTACCTCTTTCCCGTAAAACAGATGACGGCATCATTCAGATCGTCCTGCCGGTTCGTGAAAAAGACGGAACCGTCTCCTTTGAAGCAGGTTATATAAAAGAAGATCAAATCCACGAAGAATACCTGCCATACACACCTCGTACCATCATTGAACAGGCCTTTAAGATGCTCAACGAACCCTACGGCTGGGGAGGAATGTACGGCGAGCAGGATTGTTCCAGGTTTATACAGGAAATCTTTGCAACCGTCGGGATATCGTTTCCGAGAAATTCTTCCAAACAGTCTCAGGTGGGAGTTCTCATTGGCAAATACTCTAAAAAGTCGCCGGAGGAGAAAAAACTGAAAACAATAATCGGCGAGGCAACCGGTGGAATAACTATCTTATACTTAAAAGGGCATATCATGTTATTTCTTGGAGTAGTGGACGGTCAACCATACGCAATCCATGAAACATGGGGGTACAGACAAAAAGTGAGGTGGGGGAGCAATATAATCCGTGTCATCAATCGCGTGGCCGTAACAGACCTCTTTTTGGGTAAGGACTCTAAAAAAGGTTCCTACCTCAAAAGGGTGGTTAGCATTCGTATGATTTCACTGTAATGCAATTAATTATAATGGAATTGAAGAATTACACCGGACTCAAACTTAAATTTTATTATTGACTAAATTACTTTCATCTGGAAACATGTTGTAGGTGGAGACAAAAACGTACGTTAACGGGAGACTTAATTGATTGTAAAGGTAATTAGTACAGCTATCGTTGGAATAGATTCCTATTCTGTCGATGTAGAGGTGGATATATCTTCGGGACTTCCTCAATTCTCGACAGTGGGACTACCCGATATCTCCGTCAAAGAAAGTAAAGACAGGATAAAGGCTGCCATAAAAAACTCCGGTTACAAATTTCCAGAGGACAGGGTTACGGTCAATCTTGCCCCTGCTGATATTAAAAAAGAGGGGACTAGCTTCGATCTGCCAATAGCCGTGGGCATCCTCTCAGCAGAAGGGATGATCGAAAAAGATACCCTACAGAACTATGTAATCATAGGGGAACTTTCACTGGATGGGCGTATCAAGGGTATTCATGGAGCTCTTTCCGCTGCATTTCAGACAAAGGAGATGGGGATAAAAGGCATTATTCTGCCAAGAGAAAACGCAGCAGAGGCGGCTATGGTAGAGACAATCGATGTCATCGCCGTTGACCATTTGCCCGACGTTGTCGAATTTTTCAATAACAGGAAAGAGATTGAACCTACAAGGGTTGACGTATCCGAAGTATTCAAGAGGAGCCTCAATTATCCCTTTGACTTTAGTGAAATACGCGGACAGGATCAGGCAAAGAGAGCCCTGGAGGTTGCTGCCGCAGGCGGACATAATATCATCATGATAGGACCTCCCGGTTCCGGAAAGACCATGCTGGCACAACGGCTCCCCTCCATACTTCCAGATCTTTCCTTTGAGGAAGCGCTTGAAACAACAAAAATTTTTTCTGTCGCGGGGCTTCTGTCCAAAGAAGAAGCGATACTTGTAACAAGACCCTTTCTTTCACCTCATCACACCATCTCGGATGCAGGACTCGTAGGCGGCGGTCATATTCCCAAACCCGGCCAAATCAGCCTTGCCAATCATGGAGTACTCTTCCTCGATGAACTCCCGGAATTCAAAAAGAACGTTCTGGAAGTTCTAAGACAGCCTCTGGAGGATGGACATGTTACCATAACAAGATCGTCTCTGACGGCAACATACCCGGCGAGGTTTATGCTGGTAGCGGCGATGAATCCGTGCCCGTGCGGCTACTATACCGATCCCCGCAAAGAGTGCAGGTGCACCCCCCGGCAGATACGCCAATATCAGGCCAGGATCTCCGGACCCCTCCTTGACAGAATTGATATACACATAGATGTCCCATCCATAAGATACAGAGATTTGGCCGCCGAGTCCGGCGGAGAGGCATCCACGTCAATCCGTGAACGGGTTAACAGGGCAAAAGACCTGCAGAAAAAGAGATTTAATAATCAAAATGCCATGTGTAATGCCCGGATGTCCAACAGGCAAATCAAGGAATTTTGCCAGATTGACGAGGATTCAGAACGTTTGATTGAAATGGCGGTGGACAAACTGGGACTCAGCGCCAGGGCTTACACGAGGATTCTGAAAGTCGCACGAACCATAGCAGACCTCGAAAAAGAAAAAAATATCCATTCTTACCACATCTCAGAAGCCATCCAGTACAGAAGCCTTGACAGGAGAATGATTTAGCGTAGATAATCCGATTTTCAATCCTCAATCTGTAATTGAAGGTTCCCCGCAACAAGTTGCGGGGAATGCGTTCGCTGTTCAGTTCAAAAATGTATATATGGAGAATAGTGATGGATCGCCAATATTATATAAATCTGGAAGACGAATTCGGCGCTCACAATTATAACCCTCTCGACGTAGTTTTAAATCGCGGTGAGAGGGTCTGGGTCTGGGATGTGGAAGGCAACAAATATATGGACTGCCTGTCTGCCTACTCCGCGGTCAATCAAGGACACTGCCACCCGGAGATCATGCGCACGATGATCGAACAGGCCCAAAAGCTGACCCTGACCTCCAGGGCTTTCCGCAATGAGCAGTTGGGTCTGTTTTATCAGGAAATCTGCAAGTTAACCAATTCGCATAAGGTTTTGCCTATGAACAGCGGGGCGGAAGCGGTAGAAACCGTTATCAAGGCCGTTCGCAAGTGGGGATATCGGGTCAAAGGGGTCACGCAGGATCAGGCTGAAATAATCGTCTGTGAGAACAACTTTCATGGCCGTACAATTACAATTGTCGGATTCAGCACGAACGAGAAATCCCGTGAAGGCTTCGGTCCCTTCACCCCGGGGTTTAAAATAATCCCTTTTGGTAATGTTAATGCCCTGGAAGAGGCCATCACACCCAATACTGTGGCATTCATGGTCGAACCCATCCAAGGAGAGGCCGGGGTAATCATCCCGCCGGCAGGATATTTGAAGGAAGTTAAAACCGTCTGCAAGAAAAATAATGTACTCCTGATCTTAGACGAGATACAGACCGGATTAGGACGTACAGGCAAGATTCTGGCCGAGGAGCACGAAGGTATCGAAGCCGATCTGACTCTTATCGGCAAGGCCCTTTCCGGTGGCTTCTGTCCCGTCTCTGCGGTCCTGTCCAACGCAGAGGTTCTGGGCGTGTTACATCCAGGCGAACACGGCAGCACCTTCGGTGGCAACCCGCTGGCTTGCGCTGTAGCCAGGACGGCTATTAAGGTATTAATTGATGAGAATATGATTGAAAACGCCGCCGTCATGGGAAAGTATTTCCTATCCAGACTGTCAGAGATCAAGAGCCCTTACATCAAGGAGGTTCGGGGAAAGGGCCTCATGATCGGGGTTGAGCTCATCCATGAGGCCGAAGGTGCCCGGCAATATTGCGAGAAGATGATGGTACGGGGAGTACTTTGCAAGGAAACTCACGAAAACATTATCCGTTTCACGCCACCGCTTGTGATCACAAAAGATGAGATCGACTGGGCTATGGAGAGGATTGAACCGGTACTAAGTAAAAGTTGATGTCCGGGGAAAGGAGTTACCATGGTTGAAAATGTTATCATTATGGGGGCTGCCGGACGTGACTTTCATAATTTCACCGTATATTTCAAGGACAACCCCCGTTACAAGGTCATCGGGTTCACGGCAACTCAGATCCCGGACATCGAGGGACGACTCTATCCGCCGCAATTGTCGGGAGAGCTTTACCCGGAAGGCATAACCATCTATTCTGAAGATCAACTTACCGACCTCATCCGCAAATATAAAGTTAATATGGTCGCTTTTTCTTACAGCGACATTCCACATGTCGAAGTCATGCATAAGGCTTCAGTCGTTATGGCGGAAGGCGCGGATTTCACTCTTATCGGTGCCACATATACGATGCTCAAATCGCAAAAACCGATTGTGGCGGTTTGCGCGGTTAGAACAGGATGCGGAAAATCACAAACCACACGTCAGGTGTGCAAAATCATGAAGGGGATGGGAAAAAAGGTTGTCGTCGTTCGCCATCCAATGCCTTACGGAGATCTGACAAAGCAAGTGGTGCAGCGTTTTTCATCTTATGAAGATTTTGAAAAGCATGAGTGTACTATTGAGGAAAGAGAAGAGTATGAACCTCTGGTGGCTCAAGATATTGTGGTTTATGCCGGAATCGACTACGGCCAGATTCTTAAAGAGGCAGAAAATGAGGCTGATGTTATCGTCTGGGACGGCGGGAATAACGACACACCTTTCTTTTATCCGGATGTACACATTGTGGTTTTTGACCCTCACCGGGCGGGACATGAACGGCTGTATTACCCGGGTGAGACAAACATGCTCATGGCGGACATCGCCGTTATCAATAAAGTGGACAGTGCAGACCCTGTTCATGTGGAACAGGTCCGAAAAAACATAGAAAAACATGCTCCCGGAGCCCAGATCGTGCTCGCGGAGTCGGTTGTCCTTGTGGATGATCCCGGCCTCATTCGTGGAAAACACGTTTTAGTCGTTGAAGACGGCCCCACGCTCACTCACGGAGGGATGGCTTATGGCGCCGGCACCCTTGCCGCTAAAATGTACAATGCGGCCGGTATTGTCGACCCGAGGCCCTACGCTGCCGGAACCATCAAAGAAACCTTCGAAAATTACCCTCATGTTGGTGCTTTGCTACCCGCTATGGGATACAGTAAAAAACAGATTCACGATCTGGAACTTACCATTAATAGTGTCGATTGTGACCTGGTACTCTTTGCAACACCCGTCGATCTCCCTAAACTTCTTTCAATCGACAAGCCGACACTTCGAGTACGCTACGAATATAAGGATCACGACGGGCTCATACTGGAGGAAGCCCTTTCAAGCTGTTTGAAAAAATTGAGGTTTTAATTATGAAAAGTGTAAACGAGACGCTTGTGGTGGCCCTTGGCGGCAATGCACTCATCCGCAAGGGCCAGGAAGGTAGCGCCAAGGAACAGTTTGAAAATCTGAAGGTGCCCATTCGACAAATTGCCAGGCTTTCGAAAAATTACAAGATCATCATCACCCATGGTAACGGACCTCAAGTGGGGAACCTTCTGCTTCAACAGGAGTGCTGCGATGCTGTCCCGAAATTGCCTCTGGAGATTCTGGTGGCGCAAACTCAAGGTCAGATCGGTTATATGATCGAATCGACCCTGGACAGCGAACTGATGGAATTGGGAATCAATGCCAAACCCCTGGTAAGCCTTATAAGTTATGTGGTCGTGGATGAAAATGACCCTGCCTTAAAAAATCCTTCAAAACCGATCGGCCCTGTATACACCGAAGAAGAAGCCACTGCCGTCCCCTACCCTGTCCGAAAAACCGCGAAAGGATACCGGCGAGTGATTGTTTCACCGAACCCCGTTACTATTGTGGAAAAGCGTGAAATCAAAAAGCTCATAGAGATGGATTTCATTGTTATCTGCTGCGGGGGAGGAGGTATACCCGTGATAAGAGAGGGGCGAACCTTTTGCGGCGTGGATGCTGTTATAGATAAAGACCTGGCCAGCGCGAAACTGGCTGTGGAAGTGGGAGCAGATATTTTCATCATTTCAACAGATGTTGCTGGAGCCTTCCTTAACTACAAAAAAACTGGCCAGAAATTTCTTAGATCCATGACACTTAATGAAGCTACCCGATATCTGGCTGAAGGCCATTTCCCCGAAGGCTCCATGAGACCAAAAATCGAAGCAACCATGCAGTTTATCAGGAACAATGGGAAAAGAGCGGTAATTACCTCCCTCGAAAATATAGAAGAAGCTGTTGAAGGAAAGGCCGGTACTGAAGTTATAAAAGATGGTTCTTCTCCCATTTAGTTGCACGTTGCGAACGCATCTTTAATGATAAGAGAGAAATATTCTACATCATGAAAGCCATAGGCTTTACGCTTAATAACCTTGATTTTATTATTAATTCCCTCAAGTCTGCTGGTATGAATGGGATATTTACAATGGCTAATAATTCCATAGGAAAACCGCATGAGCATTTTTGCAAAGTTGACCAGCGCCGGAATACCGCTTTCCCTGGCCATGGAACACCAGGAGCGAAGCAAGTTTTTACACGATTTGGGATATGTATAATGCCAGAGTTTCTTCAGAGCGTCCTTGAGGATATAGACTGTTGTAAAAGCTTTGTTTACGTCAAGAAGCGCCTTCAGTCGCAGTTTTTCCTCCTCGCGGATATTTTCCTTGTTTTTCAACAGAAGATACTTGGCTTCCCTTCATAACCTCTTTGCCTTCTCTGGAGGCCGCTTTATATTCGTCATTTCGCACCCTGTCGATGACTCTGCCAAAGGAGCTCACCACATGAAACTGGTCGAAGACAATGACAGCATGAGGACAGTATTTTGTCACTGCCTTAATGTACGGATCCCACATATCCATGGCAACCGCTTGTATCGCTGTTCGCTGTTTCTCCGTCAGGGATCTGAAAAATTCCTTCAGCGTATTATAACACCGTCCCCAACCTACAAAGAGTACTCTTCCCGTCTCCCAGTTGATGATTATCGTCAGGTAGCGGTGCCGTTTCTTAATGGATATCTCATCAACGGCAAGCAGAACGGGATATCCAATATCCTCTTCTTCATACCTGCTCTTGAGAGCCTCCTTGTGAATTTCTTTTATCGTTTTCCAATCAAGGCCGAGATGATTGGCAATCTCCCTGATCGTCATCATTTTGCAGAGTTCCAGGATATATCGGGCCAATCGTCTAGTCATCCTCAGCCGAGGTTCCACAAGACCAAGATCTTCGACGACAATCCCGCAGGTGCGGCATCGAATCTTCCGGTATCGGTAGCGTATCATGGTCCTCGCATCGAAAACATTCATATCCCGGATCATCCGCTCATGGTAGGAATGAACCCCGTCTGCTTTAGTCTTGCATACATGACAGATTGGTACATACCGCTTATCAGGTTCTGTAGTTACCTCTATCTGTTTCTGGTCATGGTCTATCATATGATCGACAACGCGTACTCGACAAAACTTAAAAAATGCATTAAGATTGATACCGGACATTACGAAACCTCCGCTGAGTGTTGTGTGTTGCAACTCAAACACTATACAGCGACATTTGTAATGTCCATTTTTTTACTCATACATCTGCAACTTTTTTGGAGATGAACCAAAAATTTTAACTGTTCAGGTGTTTTCTCATGATCACGATGGTACTCAATATATTTCCTGATTACTTCAGCTGTCACTTTATCACCTACAGTGCGAACGAAATACCCGTCTTCCCAAAACTCACCACCCCAAAGTTCCTTCTTAACTCCAGGATATTCCTTGAATATCACGCTGGCACTGATACTCTTCAGCATTGCTACTACCCGCGAAATACTGTACTGCAGCGGAAAAGACAAAAATATATGTACATGATCAGCAGATACTTCCATCGTATCAATCTCAAATTCATTGGCTATCGAAATCTCCTGAAATATACTCTTTACTCGCTCCTGTATGTCTCCTCGCAAAATCCATTTCCGATACTTCGGTGCCCATACAAAATGATATTTCGTGTCATATACCGCATGACTTGCTCTTCTCAGTGCCATGCAGTATATATATCATATTCACACCTGTCTCCGGCAGGAAAACTTTTCATCCCCGTTTAAAAACGGGGTATTCAAATTTTGATTTTCATAAAAATAACAATTTTCCTTACCCCGATAAACGGGATAAGTGCGTTAACGAATTTGCTTTCTACCAGAAAGCAAATCCTAACTTACTAAACAGTCGGAGATTCCCCGTAACTTGTTGCGGGGAGCTTCAATATATTCACAATTACTTTCCATATCGTCTTCACATGTCTATAAGGGATTCTTTGTTCTGTTGGAATCTGAAACCTAATGAAAGCGCTATTAAATTTTCTGTATTCTAAATTAATTATATGCTTTAATAATTGTTTCAGATTCTCAGCATCTTTGTACCTTGGGGTGGAAGCGAATACAGATTTAATGTGATCTTCAATTAATTGTAAGCTTTCAACAGTTACAATCACTCAAGGAGGTAAAAAATGAAAATTGCAATCGTAGGAATAGGCGGCGTTGGTGGTTATTTCGGCGGCAAGCTGGCCCGGCAATACGAGTCAAAAGATGATCATCAAATCATGTTTGTCGTCCGGGGACCGCATTTAGAAAAAATCAAGGAAAAAGGGCTTGAAGTTACAACACAGGAAGAAGGCACGTTTGTTGCCATACCCGCATATGCCACAGGCAATCCCGAAGAATTGGGTCCCGTGGATGTGATCATCCTTTGCGTCAAGGGCTACGGCCTTGATGCTGCTGCTCGAATGCTGGTGAACAATATCCATGATGATACTGTCATCATCACTGTCTCAAATGGTGTGGATAATGCGGAACGATTAAAAACGACTCTCCATAAAAGGAGTGTTCTAAACGGATGCGTTTATATAAGTTCACGCATCGTTTCACCGGGCAAGATTCAACAGGTAGCCGGCCCCCGCACACTGATTTTCGGTCCCGAAGACGGCTCAATCGAACCGTATAAGAATATCGAGTCAGTCCTGCAAAATGCCGGGATAAAGGCCACACTATCATCAAATATCCAAACAGACGTCTGGACAAAGTTTGTTTTCATGGGTCCTCTTGCGGGCATAACTTCGATGTTGGATAAACCTTTCGGCGCAATAATGGAAGATCAAGACAATGTGAAGATGACTGAAGGATTGATGCGGGAAGTAGAATCACTGGCAAAAGCGCAAAACGTCTCCCTCCCCGATGACGTTGTCCGGAAATCACTTGCACTGGCTCGTAATTTCCCCTACGAAACGAAATCCTCGCTGCAACTCGACTTTGAAAAGGGGAAACCATCAGAGATCGAAACATTCACGGGATATGTTGTCAAAAGCGGCAAGGTATTCGGCATTACGACACCCTTCCATGATCAGGTTTACTCGGCACTGAAGGAGAAAGAAGCGAAAACGCAATGAGCAAACCAAAGGTATTCGTAACCCGGCTAATATCGGAAGCAGGCTTGGCTATGGTAAGAAATGCCTGTGACGCCGAAATATGGCCTGAGGATATGCCCCCGCCCCGTAATATTCTGTTGGAAAAGGTTCGCGGCATGGTGGGACTTCTACCGCTCCTTACGGACGGAATTGACGGAGAAGTCATGGACTCGGCGGGAAGCCAGCTTAAAATCATCAGTAATTATGCCGTCGGGTTTGACAACATCGACATCCAGGCAGCAACTGATCGAGGCATTCTCGTGGGAAATACGCCCGGTGTTCTGACGGAAACAACTGCCGATCTCGCTTTTGCACTACTGATGGCCGCTGCGAGACGTCTCGGTGAAGGAATCGATTACATTCGAGCTGACAAGTGGAAAACGTTCAAACCGATGGAGCTTTTAGGGAGGGATATTCATCACGCAACCCTGGGAATCATCGGTATGGGACGAATCGGATTCGAAGTGGCACGGCGGGCAAAAGGATTTGATATGGAGGTTATCTATTACGATCACCATCGGGTAGAAAAGGGAGAAACAATCGGTGCTACGATGTGCCGTACGCTTGATGAACTGTTTGAAAAGGCGGATTTTATAAGCCTCCACGTTCCCCTTACTCCGGAAACACATCCCTTAATTGATACTGCTGCTCTCGCCAAGATGAAAGATACGGCGATCCTTATTAACACGTCCCGCGGTCCCGTTGTTGATTCTGATGCCCTCTATGAAGCACTGAGCTCAAGAAAAATCGCTTATGCTGCCCTGGACGTTACCGATCCGGAACCGCTGCCGTCAGAGCACAAGCTCATGACTCTTTCAAACTGTCTGGTTGTCCCGCATGTAGGAAGCGCAACTATAGCGACACGAAGCAGGATGGCCGTCATGGCGGCTGAAAATCTCCTGGCAGGCATAAGAGGGAAGGTACCGGATCACCTGGTTAATCCCGACGTACTTGCACACCGCCGTTAGAGTCTTTATTCTTAACAACTGCGTTTTTTGCGCAGATGTTGGTACCAGTTCAAACAGCAAGATTTAGTTAAGAGTGTAAAGTGAACTAAAGTGAGCTAAAAAGCCTAAAGTTAAAAAATGCGCTTTCAGCGCAGCCTGTTTCGAATTTGACCGTGCCGAAGGTGTGTACATTAACTTTAGCTCACTTTAGGCACTTTTGGGGTTGCGGCTTTGCCGCTTTAGGAGAAATATCCGTCACCGTATATCTATTGGTGACGTTTTCTTCAATATCTTTTGAGAAAGGAAGAATAACCTTATGGATACATTATACAAAGACCTTTCGCTTCCACAGCGGATTTTGCTGGGTCCCGGTCCCAGCAATGTACCGGATAGTGTACTCAAAGCCATGTCAATCCCTGTCGTGGGACACCTCGACCCGGCATTTCTTGCCGTCATGGAAGAAGTTCAGGAAATGCTCCGGGCCGTTTTCATGACGAACAATCATTTTACAATTCCCATTTCGGGAACGGGAAGCGCCGGTATGGAAGCCGCTTTTGTAAATATGATCGAAGAAGGTGAGCATGTACTCGTTTGCGTCAATGGTGTTTTTGGCGAACGCATGAGTGATATCGTCGGACGGTGCGGAGGTATCCTTAAAAGGGTTGAAGCAATATGGGGGACTCCGATTAATCCCGATGACGTTACTGCCGCACTTCAAGATTTTCCGGCAACAATCGTGGCCATAGTCCACGCTGAAACATCCACCGGTGTGTTGCAGCCTCTTGAAGAAATCTCAAAGATTGTCCACGAAAAAGGTGCTCTTCTGTTAGTGGATGCAGTTACGTCTCTCGGCGGCGCTCCCGTCAAGATAGATGAGTGGAACATTGATATCTGTTATTCGGGAACCCAGAAATGTCTCAGTTGCCCGCCAGGGCTTGCTCCTATTACCTTCAATGAGCCGGCCATTGAAAAGCTGAGAAAGCGCTCTCAAAAGGTACAGTCATGGTATCTCGATATGACCATGCTGGAAAAATACTGGGGGCCTGATAGAGTCTATCACCATACGGCACCGATCAGCATGATTTACGCATTGAGAGAATCATTGCGGATTATATTAGAAGAAGGTCTGGCGAACAGATGGGAAAGGCATACCAGATACCACCGCGAGCTCGTTGCAGGTCTCGAAAAACTGGGGTTGAATATGCTCGTAGAAGAATCATACCGGACACCGATGCTCAATTCTGTGCTTTTTCCATCGGATGTTGATGATGCGGCAGTTCGGAAAAGGCTTCTTGAAGAATACAGCATTGAAATCGGCAGCGGCCTTGGACCTCTCAAAGGAAAGATCTGGCGAATCGGACTTATGGGACATTCCTGTAGTCAGGAAAATGTTGAACACATATTGAATGCCCTGAAGGCCTTACTCTAACTCTGAATAGCGGCAAATCAGTGAGAACTTTGCATAATTGGTTTTCTGGTCATTGCGAGGAGCGATAGCGACGTGGCAATTTATTCGTAATTACAGGTATTTTGAGATTGCTTCACTACGTTCGCAATGACAATATGTGTATTATGCAAACACCTCGCCCTGAACTTGTTTCAGGGTCTCTAACTTATTGAAATGTTTAGATCCTGAAACAAGTTCAGGATGACAAAAGACACATTTTGAGACTTTTTACGAGACTGTCGACTAAAGTTCGTCTTATAAAAGATATCTGTATTTAGAATAATTTTCACTTAATATCGGCATGATAGGCTTGGAGGGATTTAACTTCGCTGTTCCCCTGATGAAAAGCCTCAATGCCCCTGATTGCGGCAGTAGCAGCAGCTACTGTCGTGATGTAAGGAATTTTATACTTGATTGCTGCTTTCCGTATGTAAGAATCGTCATACTTTCCCAGCTTTCCAATCGGTGTATTGATCACAAGTTGGATTTCCCCATTCTTTATAGCATCCACAATATTAGGACGGCCTTCTTGCATTTTGTAGACAGGTTCTGATTGAATTTCATTTTCAGACAGAAATTGACATGTTCCATGGGTTGCCATAATTTTAAAACCAAGGTCTTTAAAACGCCTGGCGACATCGAGGATCATCGATTTTTCCCGATCTGTGATAGTTATGAGGACCGTTCCTTCAGCAGGAAGCCGTTGCTGAGCCGCTTCCTGTGACTTATAAAAAGCAAACCCAAAGGAATCCGCCATCCCCAGAACTTCCCCCGTGGATCGCATTTCAGGACCCAAAACCGGGTCTACTTCAGGAAACATATTGAAGGGGAAGACCGCTTCTTTTACCCCATAGTGGGGGATCGATTTCGGTTTTAAATTTAGGTCGGGAAGCTTTTTGCCCAGCATGATCCGGGTAGCAATGCGTGCCATAGAAATACTGCAGACTTTG
Organism: uncultured Syntrophales bacterium; assembly: GCA_964650385.1. GTDB lineage: Bacteria > Desulfobacterota > Syntrophia > Syntrophales > JADFWA01 > JAUSPI01. The sequence goes on from CAZYTP010000010.1 coordinate 50,166, forward strand.
GACACTAAAGGCACCGTCCTGGAAGCTCGCGGGTTGGCCTCGAGTATGTAAACCGTATCGTTGCAAATAGCGTACTGGATATTCATCAGCCCCACAACATCAAGTTCCACCGCTATCTTTCTTGTATATTCATAAATGGTTTTCAGGTGTTTCTTGGGGATGCTGATCGGTGGAATCACACAGGCCGAATCTCCCGAATGAATCCCGGCAAGTTCAATATGTTCCATTACAGCGGGGACGAAAGCATCGGTTCCGTCGGTAATGGCATCTGCTTCGACCTCAATGGCGTTTTCCAGAAACTTATCGATCAGAATCGGACGGTCCGGGGTTACCCCCGTGGCAGCGGTTACATAGTGTTCGAGCATCTCCTCATCATGAACCACCTCCATACCACGTCCCCCGAGAACATAGGACGGCCTCACCATAAGCGGATAACCGATTCTTTCTGCCACCTCAAGGGCCTCCGGAAGATTGCTGGCCATACCCGATTCAGGCATTGGAATACCCAACTTTTCCATCATTTGGCGGAACCTGTCGCGATCCTCGGCAAGGTCGATCGCTTCAGGGGACGTGCCGAGGATTTTTACGCCCGCCTCGGCCAGTTCACTGGCAATATTGAGGGGAGTCTGACCGCCGAACTGAACGATGACACCTTCGGGTTTTTCCTTTTCATAGATTGACAGGACATCTTCCACAGTCAGGGGCTCAAAATATAATTTGTCCGACGTATCGTAATCTGTAGATACCGTCTCCGGGTTGCAGTTGACCATAATGGATTCAAATCCTTCATCCCGGAGGGCGAACGCGGCATGGACACAGCAGTAATCAAATTCGATACCCTGACCAATCCGGTTTGGTCCTCCACCAAGTACCATAATCTTCTTTCTCTCACTGGTAGGAACGCTATCCGGGGCATTATAAGTGGAATAATAATAGGCCGCATTTTCTACTCCACTCACGGGAACAGAATGCCAACCTTCAACAACTCCCAATTTAATGCGGCGCTTCCGAATCTCCATCTCGGGAATTCCTAAAAGCTGTGAAAGATAACGATCTGCAAAACCGTCTTTTTTGGCCTGAATCAAAAGATCATCAGGTAAGGATTGTCCCCCGTACTGAAGGATTTTCTCCTCCAGTTCAACGAGTTCCTTCATCTGCTCAATGAACCATGATTTAATGTACGTCTTGGCAGATAGTTCTTCCACGGTTGCCCCTTTTCTAAGTGCCTCATACATTATGAACTGACGTTCACTGGACGGTTCAACCAGAAGTTCCATCAACTCGTCGAGGGTTTTTTCATGAAAATCTCGGGCAAAACCGAGTCCATACCGGCCGATTTCGAGAGACCTGATAGATTTTTGGAAGGCCTCCCTGTAGGTCTTTCCGATGCTCATCACCTCACCCACGGCACGCATCTGAGTTCCGAGTTTATCTTCGGCCCCTTCGAACTTCTCGAAAGCCCACCGTGCGAACTTGACCACCACGTAATCACCCCATGGTGTATACTTCTCGAGCGTTCCCTCTCTCCAATAAGGTATTTCATCAAGGGTGAGTCCGGAGGCCAGTTTTGCCGAAATGAGGGCAATGGGGAAACCGGTAGCCTTGGAAGCGAGAGCGGAAGAACGCGAGGTTCTCGGATTGATTTCAATCACCACCACTCTGCCCGTTTTGGAATCATGGGCAAACTGAATGTTGGTCCCCCCAACCACCTGAATCGCCTCTACAATGTCGTAAGAATATCTCTGCAGGCGTTTCTGGAGTTCAGGATCGATGGTAAGCATCGGCGCCGTGCAATAGGAATCACCTGTATGAACTCCCATCGCATCGACGTTTTCAATGAAACAGACTGTGATCATCTGGTTTTTTGCGTCCCGTACCACTTCCAGTTCTAACTCTTCCCATCCCAGGACAGACTCTTCCACCAGTATCTGACCGACAAGGCTTGCTGAAATGCCTCGACTGGCAATTACATTCAATTCTTCTATATTG